>JAHIVK010000016.1 GCA_018816385.1 Patescibacteria group bacterium | reverse complement strand
GGCTACTTATGGCATCTTTTATGCATTTTCTTTGCTTCTTCTTCCTCAAGTAGCTGAGGCTACTATCGTCATCAGAATCAACGAAAATGCTATAAAATCTATCCATAATTAACTCATTTCTTATTTCGCGACAAGTCTAATTGTTATCGCTCTGGATTCAATCAATAGGATTCAGTCGTTAACAGAATGTAAAAGTAAGCTTGTCAAGCCTAGTCTGATTGGATCATAATGGGGAATCAATGCAGTTTAACCTTCTAGAGTCATTAGCTCATTTGTTTCATCCTCGCCGATCAAATCGGCACAGGTCGGGTATACTCCATCCTCAGTCATTGGCTGTTTTAACACTGCTGATCATTGTGATAGTTGGCGGTTTACGGGTGGCAGAATCTAAACTAGGGCTGATTTGGTTTGGTCCAGATTCAAGAATATTAGGTTATGCCTCAAACATTACTTTGAGTCAAATTCTAAGTCAAACCAATCAACTCAGGACAGAATATGGTTTGCCGATCTTGACTTTAAATTCAAAGTTATCACAAGCTGCCGAAGGTAAGGCTCGCGATATGTTTGCTAATCAATATTGGTCTCATACTTCACCATCTGGAACTGAACCTTGGGAATTTATCAAATCTGCCGGTTATGTTTATCGCTTTGCGGGGGAGAATTTAGCCAGGGATTTTTCTGTGACTGGAGACATGATACAGGCTTGGATGAACTCTCCAACTCACAGGGCCAATATTTTGCATCATCAGTATCAAGAAATTGGGCTGGCAGTCGTTAATGGCACTCTTCAGGGCATTGAAACTACTTTGGTGGTTCAGATGTTTGGTAGTCCAACTTTGACAGTAGCCAATATTCAAGGTCAGGCAGTCGCTGTCAATTTGCCATCTCAAGTCACACCTTTGCCAACTCAAGTAGTCAATGCAGTTAATCAAGAGTTACCAAATCCAGATAAGGTGAGCATTCAACCCAAAGTCTTGGCGGAAGTAGTGGTGCCGGCAGGTAAAGTTACTGCTATGACTTTTAAATACCAACCTTTGGATATTTCAAAATCCTTGATCTTAAGCTTAGTCATTTTATTGATGTTAGCCTTGATTTATGATTGGTATGCGGTTGGTCATCGCCAATCGGTGCGAACGGTGGGTAAAAACTTAGCTCATTTAGCCTTGTTAGGAACTGTTTTAACTATCATCATACTTTATAAAGCTGGACAAATAATTTAGGTAAATATGACACAAACTCACTTTCATCATCGTGTCTGGAGAGAATTAATTAGCCATAAGTTGTCGTACACTGTTTTGGCATTGGGTTTGCTGGGATTTATTTGGCTCTTTATTTGGGTTGGTCAGCAATTGGTTATGCAGAGGTACATTATGATTGGTCTGGGGGTATTTTATGTGATTTGGGGGGTGGTGACTCATGTTTCAAATCAGAGAATCACCAGCCAATTAATTTTGGAGTATTTGGTAGTAGGTATTTTGGCTAGTGCCAGTTTGTTACTTCTAACAATTTAAAGACTCAATAGGAAACTTAATAAATTAACAATTTGCTCGGACGTTCGCTCCAGAATAATTCTATTTTAAGTTTTGAGAGCTCACTCGACGAATTCAACTCCAAACTACAAGCTTAACTCAAATAGAATGTGTTGAATTCATACGCCTCGCAAATTGAATTTATTAAGTTTCCTCTTTATCATTGACTTATTAAAAAGGGAAAATAACAACGAGATGAAATCTACCCACTTCAAAATTTTTTGATTAGCCTAATGTTGAGCAAATTTAGTATACTAGACACAGATTGAAATCAGAAAAGTCTATATCAGAAAGGCAAGTATGAAAGGCATCATTTTAGCCGGAGGTCATGGTACCAGGCTCAGACCTTTGACTTTGGTGACCAGCAAGCAGTTGTTGCCAATTTATGATCAACCCATGATTTTTTATCCCCTTCAGACTTTGCTCAAAGCAGGTATTAAGGAAGTATTAGTCATCGTAGCTCCAGATCATGCAAGGGACTTTTTAAAACTCTTGAGCAGTGGTCAAGAGTTGGGTTGTAAATTTAGTTATGAAGTTCAGGACGAACCAAATGGTTTGGCTCAAGCTTTTGTAATTGGTAAAAATTTTATTGGTCATGACAATGTGACGTTAATATTGGGTGATAATATTTTTGAAGATGATTTTGCCCAGGCTATTCAAAGCTTTAAACAGGGGGGTCGGGTTTTTGTCAAAAAAGTCCCAGATCCAGCCAGATTTGGGGTGGCTGAATTTGACCAAGATGGCAAGGTGATTTCTATTGAAGAAAAGCCCAAACAACCAAAGTCCGACTACGCGGTGACTGGACTATATATATACGACAATACAGTCGTGGAAAAAGTTAAAAATCTGAAACTTTCTGACAGAGGGGAATTAGAAATTACCGATTTAAATAATGTTTATTTGAAAGAAGGTAGTTTGGATGTGGCTGTTGTGAAAGGCAAATGGTTGGATACAGGTACATTTGAATCTCTTTTTGAAGCTATTACTTTTGTTCGCGATCAACGCCTGAATGAACAAAATAAAAAATAGACTCCTTGCCTGAATTTATGAATCAAAAAAAATTATTGATCAAGAATTTAGCATTAACCGTTGTGGCAGTGGCAGTCATCTGGCTGACCATAACTCCAGTTTTGGCTCAAAGTGATCCTTTAGCCCAACCTCTCACCTTACTTGATGGTCAGCGAATTTCTGCAGAAGAACTCAGTCGCCATACTCAGGCCTTGCGTGACTTATATGCCAAACAAATTGAATCATATAAATTTGCTGAGAAAGACTATCAGCTGGCCAAAAATCAACAAACACAATTGGGCACGTTGTCGAGTGTGGAAAGAACCACTCAGTTGGCAAAAGTAGCCATGATTGAACGAAGTGATGTTTTAATTACTTATTTTAATTTACTCCACAATTATTTAGTTATGGCAGAAGGTATTGACCCCAAAGATCAGGAAAAAACTTCGGCAGAAATATTAAGTCATATTACAGATTATCAAGCTCATCGACAGAAAATATTATTTGTCGAAGATCGGGCATCACTCAACCAAATTGCTGAAGAGTTTGATCAAGTATTTGCAGTCTCTACCAATCTAGTTTACAGAGTCTTGTATGCTTTAGATTTATCACAAATGAACTCTCTGAGATTGCATGCGGTAGTTCTTTATGAAAAGCTTCAGCAAAAACAAGCCGATCTACCCTTGAGTCAGACAAAACTGGCAGAACGGGACCGAGCTTATTTAGATATAGATAGAGTTTTTGATCAAATTTCTAGTCAAATTGAAAATGAGCAACAACTGGCAATAGATGAAACAAAAGGAGGCTTAGAAATTTATAAACAAGGAGCCAACTTGTTGGCTCAAACCCAAGCCAATTTAATGAAAGCCCTGAAGTATTTGCAGGAGTTAGCCTCTGTGATTTGAGGTAAAATATGGCAAAAAATTATTCAAACAATCAAACTCAGTTCGGCATTGAAGAACCGATTTTAGATGGGCAAACTAGAATGCCTAAAGCTGAAAAAGTGGTTGTTGGGCCAATTGATACGGTCCAAATAGCTTTGGTCAAAAAACGCCAGTTGTTAATTATAGGAGCTACTGGTTTAGTCTTGGTTGTAATTGGAGTATTGGTTTTGATTGGCATGAATTTAGGTTCTGGTCAAGTTATACCCCAAATTTCAGACCAGAGTCCTACGCCAACTCCAGAAGTGGTCGATTTAAGTTTAAGAGAACAAATAGATTTATTGACTAATCAAGTTGAACAGTTCGAAAAACCCAGTCGAAGCCTAGTCTTTCCATCCGTGGAAACTGATATCAGAATCAATGAGTTAAAATAATCTTACAGTATATCTAATTCTAGAAACCCTTTATTTCTGATACAATCTATAGAAATGCCAGACACACTTACCGATTTTGGGTCAAAAGCTCAAAAAACTCTAGCTCACGTTAAACAAGACGTGGGCCAACTTCGGACTGGTCGTTCATCAACCTCGATGTTAGATCCTGTGGTGGTGGAGGCTTATGGCACTAAAATGAAGCTGAATGAGCTAGCCAGTCTGTCTGCTCCAGATCCAGGTATGCTAATTGTTAGCCCTTGGGACAAATCTTTGTTATCCAGTATTGAGAAAGCCATTGCCAGCGCCAATTTAAATCTCAACCCAGTGGTGGATGGAGACATAATTCGGATCGTAGTGGCTCCTTTGACTGAGGAAAGGCGTCTGGAATATGTTAAACAGCTCCACCTGAAGATTGAAGCCGGTCGAGTCATGATGAGAAATATTCGGTCTGATGTGCGCAGAGAAATTGAAGCTCTCAAGGGTGAGGCAGGCGTGAGTGAAGATGATATTGATTTTGATTTAGAAAACTTGGAGGCAGAGTTTAAAAAAGTGAATCTGGAACTGGATAAAATTTCTGAGTTTAAAGAACGGGAATTGTTAGCTATATAATAGACTTGTCGCGAAATAAGAAATGAGTTAATTATGGATAGATTTTATAGCATTTTCGTTGATTCTGATGACGATAGTAGCCTCAGCTACTTGAGGAAGAAGAAGCAAAGAAAATGCATAAAAGATGCCATAAGTAG
>JAHIVK010000015.1 GCA_018816385.1 Patescibacteria group bacterium | reverse complement strand
TCTGCCACCATGGTTGGCTATGCCAATCCAAACCAGTCACTGCCACTGACCAAGCATCCAGCTCAATAGCTTGCTCGTCCCAATACAAACTAGCTGGCACCTGGCCCAGCAACCAAAATCTAAAAACTATACCAAGTAAAATCGCGCCCAGTGCCAGTAGCCAAAACCGTTTATTAGTCATTACTTTAATTCCAAAACATGCCAAACAGTAGTTTGGTTTAAATCTTTAACTTCCATATTGAATAATAAATCGTTTTCTAAACCAGGTCTCAAATTTTTGAGTTGCCGATATTGATCATCTGATATGGCTAAAATGGCAGAAGAGACTGGTAATTGGTCTACTCGATCAATAAAATATTTGTTTTCAAATTCCAAAAATTCGGACTGATCTTTTTGAGCAGTGGCTTCGGCCCTTTGGACTCGGATGGGATCTGTTTGCGTGTAAAACCAGTAATATATGGCTGGTCGACCCTGGGCTCTGGCAATATAGACATTTTTTTGTGGAGATAAAATCTCACGATCATTGACAGCCCTGATCATCTGTTCATAACCAGACTGCCACTGGGAACTGGATGTAGTTGGATAGACATTAATATAGTAGAGGAAATATCGAGCAAAAAAGAAACCATAGATAAATATACATAAACTGACTAACATGCTCGACCATAGGCGTTGGTATTTAAACCGAGTCTTTAGAAATTCAAAAGCCGTCCACCAACCCAAACCAATGAAAGATAGCCAGACTGGAGCCAAAGCCAGAGTCCGCAAAGCATGAGGCACGGCGGCCGATGTGGCCGCCGGCAAGATAGTTATTATTAGCCACCCGGTTAGCAATAGGGCTGTTTTTTTGTGGGCGATAATTAAGGTGGACAAACCCCATATCAGAAATATAGCATTGATAGGTAAAATCAGGCCTCCAATACCGGGGTTATGTCGAGGGTTGGCATCTCCAGATAAAAATAAGTAATCTGGTGACAGATGAGTTAGGGCTTGCGACAAGATCTGCTGACCAAAGTAGCGATAGCGATGAAATACGATGCGTGATAACAAAGTATTGCCCGACCTATCTTGACGAAGATTACTTTCAATAATCGGATCAAGATTGGCAAAAATACTGGTTTCTGCAAATCGATGGCCAATTTTTTGCGACTGATTGGGCAGGACAAAGGGAATAGCTAAACAAAATAACAAACCCAAAAAAAAAATACTTTGTTTGAGTTTTACAAATCGCTTCATCCAGGTTGAAAATCCAAATAAATCAAATATCGTTCTGGTCGTAGTTAGTTGTTCAAACAACAACACCCCTACCAAGAGTCCTGGCGCAATCACCCTAGCCGCGTGATAAGTGTACATAGCTAAAGCCAATAACAAAACGCCTAAAATACGGTGCCGAAATTGCCGGAACCTAAGCAGTAGGATGACTCCCCAAAGAATTAAAGCTGTTGCCAAGTTACTTTCCCAACCACCTCGAGAAAACTGAATTAACCAAGGAGAAAAAGTGGCTACTGCCACTCCCGCCACCACAGGCCAACCCAACTTGAACTCCATCTGTAAGACTTGCTTGGTTTTGGCAATTTTGATTAGCCAGGCAGTTAGGTAACCGATACCCAAGACAATCAAGATGCCGGCCAAAGCAGAAGGCAAACGAATAGCCCAGACGTTCAAACCGACAAACTTAATCAAAGGCACAACGGCATAGAAATATAGAGCTGGTTTCCAATCGCCAAATGATTCAAAGGCCACTATGGGCAATCTGTTGCCATGATGATCAAGACCTGTTTCTAATATTGAATAAGCGTCATAACCTAAAGCCACTTCTTCCCAATATGGTGAGGGTGGAACTTGATCTAGTCGCCAAAACCTCAAAAATATGGCTATCAACACCAGCATCAATATCGGCATTAATAAAACCAAATTGCATGGCTTGAATCTTAAAATCATGGTATCTCCATCATACCAATTTTTGGACAATAATGTCATTCCCCCCCATTTTTTGTCATTTTCCCTGCCCAGGCGGGGTCGCGAAGGTGACGAGGGGGCGCAACTTGAGTTTAGAGAATTTCTTGCCAGACGTTAATTGGTTGCTTAATTCTTTCTGGAGCAGATAGCACTAAATCTGGTCGGTAAATAAAGACTTCGGTGGGGTCATAATTATTAGTTGCGGAATCGTAGTCTCTGCCCAGTTCAAAACTGTCCCAACCCACAAAAGTACCTTCACCGATAAACTTGCGATCGGTGCCAGAGTTGGAGTCAATCACGATCTTATCTGCCACGAACAGGCCGGAGACATTGGGTGCGACTGAAGTGGGATTAGTGGTGGGATCTGCATAACCAATGGTATCGGCAAAAGTGATGGTGCCATTGGCGATGAAAGCCAAAAATTCACCCTGACTTAAGCTAGTGATTGAGGTCAGATGGCTAGAGTTGAGGAAGTGAATGTCGCCAGCTACAAATACAATTTGTTTGCTTCCTGGACCTCCAGGCGACAAAGTTCCCGATAGGTCAATATTCAGATCACCGCTTGATTTAAATATTAAGGTATCGTCTACCAATAGATATGGTTGAGCATCAAAGTCATAGATGGTTGTGGTAGTTTCACTGTCACCCATATCATCCAATCCGGGGTCGTTTAAATAATAAAATCTAGCAAAGTAATCGTAATCTTGGCGGACAACTTGGGCGTAGTTAGCTGATTGAACTACTGCCTGGTCATCTCGGTCGGTGTACGAGCCGTCGCCTGTTAGAATCGAGTTATAACTAGTGAGAGGGATGCCTGCAGAATCCAACAAGGAAGTTAAATTCTTGAGGATGAGGAAAAGACTAGATGAAGCAGTGTTGGGAATAAATGAAGTGATAACATTATTGGCATAGACCAAGCCACCATAAGTTTGCCACCAAGAATCAGAGATTAGAATACAACCATAGCCAGTCATGTCACAATTGGTGCCTCCATCACACTCTTCATTGCCATCATTGAGTGGTCCACCTGTGCCGGCATCATTGGGGGTTTGAACGAGACCGTCCCCGCAGAAAGAACAAACTCTAGTACTGCCCACGTCAGAGCGACCCGAGCAGTAGACATGATCGATCGTCCGGTAACAATCAACAGTGTAGGTGTTGCTGTAGCCACACAACAAGCCTGTTTCCGATCTGGAGCCACTAGTAGCTGGCGGTTCTGATGGCCACCAGCCTGGGTGACCGGTGTGCAGATGATAGCCGGTGCCGCCGCCACTGATGGTCCAGCTAAAACTAACTTGGTCGCTAAAGGTGCCGTCGGTGGCGGTGACGTTGGTGACACGGCAGGCGGCGGCGCAAGGGCCGGGCGTGGGGGTGGGTGGGATTGGAGTGGCAGTTGGACCAACAGTTGGACCAACTGTGGGTGAACTGCACTCCTGGCGAGCGACACACAGAGTAAGAACACCACCGCAGTATGAAGCATCTCCAGAAGTAATCGAACGGGTGCGGTGCATTTGAGTCGCCGCGCAACCACCCGCATTGCAGGCGTCATCGGCCCAGGGGCCGTAGCTACAACTGGGGGTGGGGGTGGGGGTGGCGTTGGGATCGGAACAAGTGGCGGAGCTGGTTGCCACTAGACTCTGATTGCCTCTGGCGTCAATGGCTCTGACCTCTGAAGTAATTTCATGTCCTTCTTTGCCTACACAACTGACAGAATAACTGCTACCTAAAGAAGCATAACCATCAGCCATCAGATTGCCATCATCAAATATCTTATATGTATAAACATAGGCAGTGGCACAACCTGCGCCACAGCCAGTCCAATATGATCCAGACGGAGCTCCACCAACACAGTAGTTAACAGGTCCTTCACAATTATAGGTATTAGTGCATTGAACTTCTGATGAACAGTTGCTACAAGAATAATCTGCATCCCAGTTCCAGCTGATGAGAATGTTTCTAGCCAATTCAACTGGGTTTGGGATAATTGGTCGAGCTGGCGCCACCGCGTCACATCTGGGGGCGGGAGTCACGGTGGCAGTCACAGGAGTCACAGTCGCAGGTATAGGAGTTACAGTCGCAGGTATAGGAGTTACAGTCGCAGGTATAGGAGTCACAGTAACTCCGGGCGCGGGACAACCGGCGCAATTATTGCAATTCACCACCCTTGAAGTTGATTGCCAATTGGAAGCGTTAATTAAATTATCTTCCGATTTAACTCTGGCGTAAATAGTCGTGCCCGCTGTCCAAAGGCTACTGTCTAAATTATGAGTTGTGGTGGTAGTCGTCAGCTCAAACTTGCCCGAATAGTTAGCATAATCACTAATTTGAGAAACATAGTCTTTTAAACCGGCACAACCAACATCAGCTACACTGTTCCAAGTATGAACAACCTTGAAATAATCATTACCGGTGACCGGATCAAGATAATAACTACAACTTAAGGCATCACTCGCCGGCATGGTGGCTTGGGTATCCGCCTGAACCCAGACGTTGTCGGTCGTATTATAAGCGCCCCAGTCACCAGCATTAATATAGAGGGCGTTGACTGTCCGGCATTCGCCATTCACTAACGGTCCATTGTTGCTGGAAAACCAAGTATCACCACTGGCTGGCGTATAACTGGTGGAGATACCACTGGTATTATAATCTACCCATTGGCTGGGCGGATTTTGGTAAAGCCTGGTTCTGGTAATGGGGCAGTAAAGACCGCTGGGAGTTGTCCATGACCAGGTGGGAGTGGTGTCGTTGGTGCAAGTTACAGTTCGGCCGCCACAACGATTGGTTGCGCTCAGGCTATTACTCACGCTGACTGACAAATTAGCCGGCGCTGGCGGTTTGCCTAAAATTTGAAAAGGCACCCAGTTGGTTGCTAGGCTCGAATTGTTGTCTGTATCTCTCGACCAACCTCGCCAAACATAACGGCCCAAATTCAAAGTATAATTTTCGGGATGAGTGTCACCAGACTGGTTGAAAACATCATTTATCCAAACATCACTGGCTAAGTTACTACTACCAGCCACTGGTTGACCGGCACCATTGTCCGGCTTGATCGCCACCATGCTGTCATGGGGATAACAATATGATTCACCACCGGCATCGGTAATAGTGTAGGCGTTGGTAGAAGTTGTGACGGCGATACAGCTTTGACCGGAGGGACCGCTTAAACCGACTGCCGGTGGTCGCGTACAAGGGGGGGTGGGTGTGGGTGGGACTGGGGTGGGAGTGGCAGTGGGATTAGGCCAAAGAGGGCCACAACAGGTATCGTTGCACATAAATTCTCCAGGATCACAACTGTTAATTTGTGCGCAGTTGGCATCGTAACTGGAATATGGGGCAATATACCGGTAATGATACGGTAAATAAACAGAATGACATTGTCCATGGTCGCCATTCCAGATATTGTAAGGGTCATAAGGATTACTTGCACGACAAGCGCCACCAATTGAGCTACAACTGGCTCCAGCGGGGGTGGGGGTGGTGGCGGGAACAGGAGTATTTGTAGGTCCACCAGTTGTTGGAGTAGGTTGGCCGGGAACGGAGGTGGGAGCTACAGCGCAGTTGTTGGTTCCGGTGCACTCCAAACCTAAACAACGGCCAAAACAGCTTCCGGCGGCAAAAGAGCAACTTTGCTGGGTGTAGGTGCCGCACTGCCAACTGCAGGTGCAACCTGGTTCGTCTGGATCGCAACCTGCAGGTGTACAAATATTGTTATATGGAGCACACCAAAAAGAAGTACCTGTGGCGCAACCGGCCCAAACTACAGGCGGTTTTGTTAAGTGTAAACTGGCCAGACAGACAAAAGAAAAGGTTAGAAGGAGTAGTTTTTTAATCATTTTGTTAACTTAATCAACTGGTTGTCGTCGGTCAGATAATCGGCAATCTTTTGCTTTGTGACTGCTTCAACTTCATTGCTCCTGTCTGTATTGCCCATGGCTAAACTATAAATTGATCGCAGAAGCATGACGCCCACCCTTTGAGTTAATTTTTCCGGATTGTTGATTTGAATAATTTCGGGACTCAAGTAGAGGATTATACTTAGCCTCCCGTCTCTCACGCCCAAACCCTCGCCCTGGTAAACGGTGCCATCGGTGTTCTGGTAGGTGGCCTGATATCTGTCGGTTAGGTTTTGATGGTCGGTGATGACAATAACCAGAGATTGCTGATCTATTATTTTGTCATTGAGTGTAGCATCAAAAAAAGCTATCCGATTCCAAAAACCGGCTTCATCCAGCTGTCTGGCCAGCAAGGCTCGGTCGGCTATAGCAATTTGGAGTAATGGTGTCTCGCTCCTAACTTCGATTATTTCGCCACTTAATACCGGTTTTAGTTGATCTTGAGTCGTAGTAGTTTCATTTGTTGGTTGACCGAATGGAACCAATTGAAAATAGCCCAAGAGATGAAGTTCAAATAAAACAACAACAGATAACAACACAACAATCAAACCTATGATAGGGCGTTTCACACACTTAATCATAGATAGTCGATCATTATCTGTCAACCAGAAGAGGAAAATATAAGACTATGAAATGGTGGCAGTATGGGTTAAATTAACCTCCAATAGGCATTGATTGAGGAGAAAGTAGTAATTCATCTATAGACCCTTTGTTAAAAAAAAGATTGAACAATGGAGCTCGATATTCTGATGTTCCCCATACGCTTGGTTCAATTTGACTACCATTAGGATTGCTGGTACCTCCCAATAGGTAAATGTTATCAAGATTAAGACCAAGTAATGCTCTGTACAATGCCCTCGGCGCATTGCCTCTCACCACAACTAGCAGTTTACCACCTTCGTTATAGTAGCCAAAGCGGTTATCGGTACTAAAGTTTAAATAGGCGCGTAGCGAGCTTGCTGGTACCACTTCAATGATAATCTTGGTTTGCGGAGTAAGAATAAACGGCTCCGTTCCTCCATTCACCCAAATCTCCTTTTTACCGCCACTGCTTTTGGTGGCGTTATTGAGTGCCCAGTCAATGCCTGCTTCCAAATCCTCTGCTCTATTTGTGGTGCAGTTACGCAGTTCGGCTGTATTGATACCTGATTGCTCTTTGGTAGGCACCGTAGTAGGCTTGGTTGTTTCGGTGGTGGGGACTCTGGTGGGCGTGCTGGTTGCCGTCGATGGTCGAATAGCCGTCTCGGTAGGTGTGCTGGTGGGGGTGGCTGTTGCAGTTTTGGTGGGCTCAGCGGTAGCTGTCGACACCTTTGTCTTGGTGGGCTGGATGGTAGCGGTTGCTTCTGGTTGGGGTAGCCCCCAAATACCGCCTCTTGATCTGACCAGCACTGTTGCGCTCCGATCATTAATAGCCAGCACTTGGCCATCAGCAGTGACCAATAAATGATCAATATTGATTTGGCTGTTTGGTAGCAGTTCTTGATAGGCTTGAGTAGCTTCGTCAATATCGGTAATCGCGATGTTGTTTCTAATCAGTTCGCTGTTTGGATCAAGAGCGAACAAAATAGCCTGATTGCCATATCCAGTTATTTGAGAACCGTTGGATTCGGTCAGCTCACACCAGACAGTGCCGTCGGGCCCAATGACTCCAATAACGTTAAGCGGACCAGCAATAATACCTGATTTTTTGGCCAATTCCGTTAACGCTTGGAGGAAATCAGCCTGTGCTTTCGTAAATTCATAGAGACCACCAATACCATTAAGAATCAATTCTGGAGTAGCGCTAGCTTCGGGTGAAACGGCGGGAGCGACGGTGGCGGTAGCGGTGGCTTTTTCTTCCGGCGTGCCCTCTTGAGTTCTGGCGGTAACTTCTGGGACTGGAGTTGACGGAACCGATGAAGGTACTGCTTGATCTGTTGTTTGAGGAGCGCCTGTTTCCACCCCTTGAACTGGACCTGGAGTGCCACAAGCCACCAAAAAACATGCCAGTAGTATCGCGCAAACCACTGTGGCAACCTCTTTACCAACCAACCTAGCTCTGCTTTGTCCTTCTTTTAGATTTGAATCTTGTTCTGCTGCTACCTCATCTACTATCGTTTGTATCTCCGCGTCTGATGCTAAGCCAAGTGTTTTAACCACTTGAGGCGCTAGTTCACCCATCGAACCAGACGGGTTTTGAACAATGGTCTCGACCAAGGCCATGGCTTGCCGACGTGTTTCTCCTCCCCGGGAATCTTCAACTCTTGCCCAATCGCCCGCTACTTGCTCAATTCTTATTTGTAATGGTCTAGTCAATAATGGCGATTGCTCAAATTGTTGAGTTCGACGTAGAGCCTGTTGAGCTAATGAAAGTCCTCTGCCCCTGCCTTGATCTAAACCACGTGGTCGATCGGAGTCCCCAAACCTTGATTTGGACAACAATTCATTGCTGACGGTGGCAATAGTCATAAACTCCTCCTTAATTTAATCAGTCAAAAAGCAGTCTATTCTTGTTATTTCTCTTTAATATCTAAATACTATTATACCCTATAACATTTGTCAACCCGTCACAGACAAATAATCTTCCGTGGGCTTAAACTTTCGGGTATTTACATAGCTGATTATACCTAAAAAATCATCTCGCTTAAAGTAACTAATTGAAATTCAGCGTAGAACAGATCATACCTTTTGTGCATTCGTCTGGTTTTGATTTGTAAGTTTATCGGTCACATCCAGCAGAATCTTGGCATGACCATGGTATTCTGTAATTAAGTCAGGATGAATTCTTGCCTGTTCAATCATAAAGGGACCAATCTTGAATTTTGCCAGCTCAATTAAGAAACTTGTGTTGGCCCGCATGACGACGGGACAATCAAACGAAAGAGTAATTAAAACCCTCTTATCCTTCCTCATAATATAAAAAGGCCAGGTTACACAGTCAAAAGGGCGATATTCATAAACCTCACATTGACATGCCTTTTTATCGTAAACAGGACAAATATATCTTTCCTTGAGTTCATCTTCCAATCTCTTAAGAACAATTTGCCATAGTATTCCAACTTGCCGAAACTCAATATTTCTGTCCGGAAAATCTACAAGCAACCGATCTTTTGCTTCTAAAGTAAACAAGGGAGCATCAACTTTATCATCGGGACCATATTTGCAACAAAGTCGACAATTCATACAATGATGGGATTTTAAGACATCATCGAGTAAGTGTCTTTCATGGGGACTTTTAGCTCTTATTGTCATTTCTCCCTTTTTGTTTTCCAAAGCATTTTCGAAATATCCCCCGGAGTATCAAGTTCTACAGGAAAATCAGTATATTCAATTCTTTGTCCCTCTCTCTCGAAAATTATTTTCCCAGTATTCTTGTCCCATTCAACGATATTTTCTCGACGCACTTTACCAATCGAAGTATCCATAACTACTCTTCCCGCGTTGACCCACGAAGGTGTTTTCCAATTAAATTCATCAATGATACTGAACAAACGCGCCAAGGGAATTCTGAACGTTGCGCTATAGTTAATGGGATCAGGAATAAACATACTTATTTGCCTAATGCCGAGTCGATCTAGCATCTCAACATGCGCCGTTAATACTTCAAGATGATCATTTATTCCTCTTAATAATGGAAATTGGTTATATGTTTGTACTCCCTGTTGATGAAGCTTATCAACTGCTTGGGCAACAGAAGCGCATACCTCATAGGGATGCATAATATGAAAATAGACTCGGACATCATATTTGCCAAGTAACTCACAAATATTTTTTCGATATACTCCAGGGGTAAATACGATGGTTCGCGTATGGATTCGGATATTTGTGATTGCTGTTTCTTTTCTAAATCTTCTCAATGCTGTTTCGAGAAGGGTTGGGTGAATGGTCATAGGATCACCACCTGAAAAAATTACTTCACGGATATCGGGGTGTTGATTCACATGTGCAATTGCGCCATCTAATTTCTGTTGGAAATCAGGGAGTTGTTTTCCCATCGCGCGCTCTTCCGAAAGCACACGGGTACGGAAGCAATATTGGCAATGTCCTGCACAAGAATCAGTTGGGAAGAAAAGCATTCTGTTGTCATATTTTTGGATAACAACGTCACGTAATCTATTGGGCATATTACTATGATCTTGGACAAAATCTGGAACCTCACCAGGAGCTCTAAGATTCAATCTTTCTTTTGTGGGATAAGATCCTTTATATAATGGTCCGTCATAACCAATAGTAGCCACTTCCTCATTTATTTTCTGTTGATAAAACGGAGTCACCCTTATTGGTAGCAACTTTTCTCTTTTGGCGATGATGGCATACTGCGCTAGCATCTCTTGTTGATTCATTTTAATCCTCAGTTTGCATTTTTCGAGGACGATATATCTCGTAATCTGGTAAACTCAATGATATTATCCAGAACTCCACTTGTTGGTTGGTTTCTACAAGTTTTGCCCAAATGTTCAGCACCGTTTTGTAGTGCCTATCTAAATTATCTGCATTCTCAATTGATAGAGGACAACGAGTATCCTTGAGAAGAGTAAGTTCACCACCGATGAAAACCGGAAAAAATGGATAGGACTTACAATCTAGGGGCTTGAAGTTCGCTTGCGCATTGCATTGAGATTGATCAATTCTTGACGGATCGCAAAATCCCAGTTTTCCGCTTAGATGATTAGCTATAAGCCGAATATGCTGTTTCCGCTCATTGTTTTGGCTTTCCCACTCTCCAGGATATAAAAGGAGCGAATTACAAGGATTAGGCGACTCTTCGTATAAAGGAAGCTGTTGTTTACAACAATGATAGTCACAATTATAAGCGTAACTACGACATGCAATTATCGCGCCACTGTTTTCTGTAGAAAATGTGGAAGATAAAGATGCAAGATTTTTCGTCATTACTTGCTCACAATTCTCGCAATATTTTGATGTAGCTTTCATATCTTTGAAGGGGTAGAGAACCTTGTTGCATAGCTCGAATGACTCCACACAATTCGGGTGCTGTATTGTCATGAAGACAATCTGCAAATGTACATTCAACTGCCAAACGATCAATGTCATCAAAATATAATTGTAAGTTCTCTCTGGCAATATCCCACATGCCAAGTGAACGTATGCCTGGGGTATCGATAATATAGGAATTTGCTTCCCATATTAATAATTCTGAGGAGGTGGTTGTATGACGTCCTTTGCCGGTTTTTTTGGTCGTTGTCCCAACACGTAAATCAGCCACTGGAGTAATTCGATTAATGAGAGACGATTTACCCACACCACTATGACCAACCAAAACAGCGCTTTGTCCTCGAATAGCCTGCTTTAATTCTTCGATTCCTATACTTTTTTCTGCAGAAGTGCGAATGACCTGTATTCCCAACTTTTGGTAATATGCCAAAATCTCACTCCTTTCATTTAATAAATCACATTTATTCAAACAGATAATCGGTTTAATGCCTCCATGCTGAACTAGAACTAGATAACGATCAATAAATTTTGGATGAAAGGGCGGATTCATAATAGCGGCAACGATAACTGCAGTATCTATGTTTGCAACTATAATTTGCTCATTGCGAGCGCTTATATCGCCCCAGTGTGTACTGTCCCTTCGCAGTCTTGATAAGGCCGTTTTACGTTCGACGAGATGATCAATTACTAACCCCCCTGACGTTTGTTTGACTGTAACGTAATCGCCTACAACAATCCTATGACCCAAGACAAATGGCAACTCACTATCTAGAGCACAATCAATATATTTTCCCTTAAAAAAGACATGAAAACGGCCAGCATTGGCTGATGCTACAATACCCACTTCAGAGCCTGTTTTTTCCCGACTAATAACAAACTCTTTTTGAGTTTTGGTTTCAAATTCATTGTCATCATCGATACCAAAATGTTTCCTTTTGGCTCTATTCTTTTTGGCCAACGCGCGGGCATTTCCCCGCCATTGCCATCCTTCTTGATGACCTTTTCTTGATCCACGTTCTTGGTTCATATTAGATGTTAATTCCAACTGAACTTTTTTTACATGTGTTTTTGTAGGCATATTCAACAATATGATGAATCACATCTTTCATAGTATACCCTTCATTTTCAACACAGACGATGAATTCGCCCAGAGGGTGAAAACTGACTTGCCCATTCACTTCCAGTACATACATGTTGCCATTTTTCGCCACTCGGAAATCAACCTTGGCATATCCCTGGATATCTAATACCTTCGCAATTTTGTGAGTTATTCTTTTTAATTTTAAGCTCCATGTTTTGGGGATATTAAGCGGATTCCGAATATTAACCAGTGAATCTTTTGAAGTCTTGTGATCGTAATCGTAGATTACACTTCCATCTGTACATATAACTTCGCATGGCCCCATTACTCCGAATCCTTCAATATAAACCATGCTCATGTCTCTGCCTTCAATGTACTCTTCAATTAAAATTGAGCTGTGATGTTCTCTCCATACTTTCTTGACTTGTTGTTTAAGTGAAATAGCATTATTGACAATTGATTTTTCATTTAAACCCAAACTAGAACCTTCTGAATTTAATTTAACAATTAATGGATACGTCCAAGTAGAAAACGACTCTATTGGCATTGATCCATTCACAATTATCTTTCCTTCCGGTACCAAAATATTGGCAAAGCAAAGTAACTTTTTTGTTAATATCTTGTTATGACAAACAAGTAAGTTTGTTGCATCTGGACCGGTAAACTTAAAACCAAGCTGATTGTATAAAGCCGGATAAACAGCTTCGCGAGCTGGGCCAGCAAATCCTTCAGCAATATTAAAAATTATATCGGCTTTTGTTGTTTTAAGCTGACGTATAAAATTTTCAAAATTTTCACCACTTTCAATTAGAATCACTTCATAATGTAAAGTAGAAAGGGATTTCGCTAGAGCATCAATCGTTATCTGTGAGTCAAATTCCGCTTCAAAAACATGTTCGTCTCTGTTCAAGTTGTAAACGAGAGCAACTTTCATGGTTATTTTTTCCTGAAACTAAATGCTAGAAAATTAAACAATAAATCGCAAGCAATAATTGTTGTGGCTCCACTTGTGTCATATTTTGGATTAAGCTCAACAATGTCCATGCCGATTATTGGCATGACCTTAAGCTTTCGCATCGCTATAATTAAGTCTTGAGCTAAAACCCCTCCCTGTTTTGGAGTACCAGTTCCCGAAACTTGAGATATATCAATACAATCAATATCTAAAGTAACAAAAATATGCGAACAATTTTTCAAAAGTACAGCTACCCGTCCCATTATTTTTTCAATTCCTTGATGATAGACCTGTTGAGACGTAAAAAGATTAATTCCGTTCTGCTTTGTAAAATCGAACCATTTTTTGTTTACAATATCGCGTGGACCAATAGTCACCATATGTTTTCCCATAAGATATCCTTCTTGAATTAGTTTGCGAAACGGATTCCCATGCCAAACATCGGGCATTGTGAGATATTGGTCTTCTGTGTCCAAGTGAGCATCGAAATGAATCAAGCCAACCTTCGCATTCCCCGGCAACCCCTTTACACATCCAATAAAATTGCCATAAGTAACAGAGTGGTCACCTCCCAAAATTAGCGGAAATGAAGTTTTGCAAATTGATGAAATTACATTAATTATTTCTTTCTGATTTCTTTGGGGATTTGTTGGCCAAATATTAATATCTCCAATGTCACAAATTTTTAAATTATTTGATTTCATTTCTTTGTTTGTATCGAGGTTATAATATAATTGGCCATCCACGCGATCCCACAGCGAATACTCTCTGATCATCCGAGGGGCATATTTGGCACCAAGTCGAAAGGAGGCCCCATAGTCAGTTGGAATACCTAGTACAACTACATCAAAATGTTTGACTTCCCTTAATTCAACAAAGGGGCTAGCCATGAAGGTTGGAATGCCACAATAAAGATATTCTTCAGTATGTTTCATACATGGATTTCTAAATAAGCATCCACTTTTCGATTAAATAAATTATTTTCTCTCATCCATTTGTCGTTAAAAATTGTACTGATGTATTTTTCACCACCGTCTGGCATTATGACAATAAGTTTACCCCTTCCTTCTTGATTCGATGCATACTCAATAGCTTTGTATAGTACTCCTCCCGCTGACCCGCCAATTAAGATACCTTTTTTTCTGGCAAAGAAACGACACGTATTAAAGGCCTCTTGATCTGAAACGTAGCCATGATCATCAATTAAAGAGTAGTTTACATTGAATGGAATATCTGCTCCAACGGGGTTGCCAGTTCCCGATTGGAGATAAGGTCCACCCATAGAATTGAAAATTGTTGAACCGATAGGTTCGATGGCAATAACTTTAATTTTTGGATTTCGTTTTTTTAAGCCTTCTGCTGTTCCGGACAAAGATCCTCCAGTACCAATTGGACCCATTAACACATCAACTTTACTTATAGATTTATATATTTCTTTTGCAAGTGTATCGATATATGCGCCTCGGTTATTCAGATTATCTGCCTGTTTTAAACAAAAAGAATTGGGAATCTCCTGACACATTTGTCTCGCAGTTTCCTCACGTTCAACAATTGCAACTTCCCCCTTACCATAATTCCCTTTGACAAAAACAATTTTCCCACCATATGCCTGAATAATATCCAATTTTTCCTTTGCCGCATGATGATCAACGACTGCGATGAATTTATAACCACGAACTGCCGAAACAACAGCAAGACCAATAGCCGTATTACCGGAGGAAGATTCAATGATTGTGAATCCTGGTTTAAGAAAACCACCTCTCTCTGCTTGGTTAATCATATTTAAAGCCATGCGATCTTTCATGCTCAAGCCAGGATTGAACTTTTCCATTTTTAAGTAAAGTTCCCATAATGTTTTTTTTAAGGAGATTTGTAATATGGGGGTGTTTCCAATCATCTTAATAATGCTAGTGTAAGGTTTCATGTTTCCTCACTTTCTATGTCATGCCAGGAGAAGAGTTCATCATTTTTTTGATACCAGACATTATTTAAGAAATATGCGCATATTTTTCTTGGCAGTGGTATCTGATGAAATGACGATTCATTTGAATCCATCTGATAACCAGCGGTATTTGGATACACTAAAATGTCGCCTTTAACTGGCACACGTTTGAAGCGAATTTTTCTCCATGAGAGCATATCCATTTCTAAACATAAATTCCCGCCCACTGAAGCAACAAATGTTGGCTCATCATCTTTATTTTCTTTTAGAAGAATTGGATCAACTAAATAATCAGTGTTAAACCATTGCTCAGAGAGGTGGTTAATGTTGGCATCAACCAATACAATATTCTCATTGTCGGAGAATTTCTTAATTCCAATAACTTGCGCTACAGTAATTCCACATTGATCAAGAAGAGATCTCCCCGGTTCTATGAACAATCTAATACTACTTTTTTGTAGCATCTCTTGCACTGCAATTCCTTGATTCGTTTTTGAAATGAGTATTTTTTCGAGAAAGTTTTCTTTAGCATAGTGACTATGATATGGGTAGAATTTATTTATTATCTTATGTTTAAAAAACAAATTCGAACGCTTCTTTTCACTTGCCAAGTGATTCTGAAACGTGTCCCAGTCTTTTTTTCCAACATAATTGATTGTGAACCCTCCGCCAATATCAATAACATCACAAGCGTGTCCGTTTTCTCTTGCTTTACAAATTTCTATAACCATACGGTCTATTGCAGTCACTCTATCCGCAACAGAATAGTTATTGATATGAAAGGAGAAACCTCTCAATTTAATACTCGGGTTGACTGAAAGTAATTGATATAGGCGTGGTATTTCTTGTTGAAGAATACCAAACCTGCTGGGCAAATCAGCAATGTCATTGACTCGGATTAATATTTCTGCAGTTGATATTTTGTTTCGGTTCAATAATAAATGAAGTTGAACAATTTCATCAATGTCATCAACGGACAGAAGGCAGTGATGGCAGGTAGCAAGAAACAAAAAAGACATGCTTTTGCCTGAACCAGAAACAATAATGTTATTTCCACTTATCCCATTGGCAAGCGCTCTTTTCAATTCATAAATGCTTGACACCTCTACACCAATTCCACTTGAAGTAGCAGTTTG
The DNA here is from genome assembly GCA_018816385.1 of Patescibacteria group bacterium. GTDB lineage: Bacteria > Patescibacteriota > Microgenomatia > UBA1400 > PJMF01 > JAHIVK01. The sequence continues at coordinate 2,876 of JAHIVK010000015.1, read as the reverse complement.
GAGAAAGCTAGGAGATTTATTAGCTTTGCAGGCAAAATATATTTGCCCTTTTGTCTCATATTTTGAGAAAACGCTACGAAAAGATTGAATATTTTCCAACATTAGCTGAGGAAATATGATATGGAACGGAGAGCCAAAGTTACGCAACCCGGCAACAATTCTTTTTTGTTCGTCCTGTATAAACTTTTTTATTTGGGAGTGCAACAAAGGAGCTAATACAGGTTCGTCAAAACTCATTATTCTGGCCACTTCTTAACATTACATTATATTAGATCACACTGCATTATACCCCATCTATTATGATGTATTCAGTTATTTTATGGGATTTTATCAGAAAAAACATACTTTTGGCACTACATGTAGTTTTTGTCTTGATTTAATGGTAAAATTCGCCTGCTATGAAGGACGAAATTTTGTTTCTAACTGAAAATCCAATTAAAATCAGAACCGCTGAAAAGGCACTTGGGTCTTTTGGGATTAAAGTTAGACCAATTAGACTTAATGTTCCAGAAATTCAAGCTGAAACAAGTGCCGAAGTGGCACGATTTGCTGTTTTGGTAGCGATAGCTCAATTGGGAGCCCCAGTGATGAGGGAAGATCACGCCTTTCATATCGATGCCCTAAATGGGTTTCCTGGCCCATATATGGCTCATGTAGAGAAACAAATTTCTGAAGATAAATTACTTGATATGATGCGCGATCAAGAAGACAGAAGTAGCAGATTTGAACTGGCTTTAGCCTATGCTGACGAAGATGGCAATATTCGGGAGTTTGTTCATTGCGTCCCAACAAAAATCGCCAAAAGTGCAAAAGGTAATCTTTTAAAAGGTTGGAACCGAGTGATAACTCTAATTGACGATGATCGAACCTTGGCCGAATATCCTTATGACGATCGAATCGATTTGCACACCGCCAACTATATTCATTTGGCCCAATTTTTATTGTCAATAGAGTAAACTATTGATTCCCACTTTTTTGTACAATCGTTTTATAAACACTTCTTCTACCTGTTTCTACATCGACAATTTTTTCTCGGGGGTCGGTAATAGGGGAAAGTAGCAATAGGGTAAATATCCTATTGATTTCTTCTGGGCCTAATAAGACCATTGATATTCCGTCCGCAGTGGTCCAAATACTATCGTGTTTAGTAGAAGTTAATTCTGAAGAAATTACTTGATTTGTAAAAAGATTGAGTAATAAAATTCCGCCTGGTTTTAAAATTCTAGCAATTTCAAGCTTAAGTAACCAAAACAGTTGCTGTTTGTAGTTATTTCCAATGTTTCCAAATATCCCATAATCGTTTAAGATCGGCTGGCTTTTTCACTTTCTTAAATGTGAGGTACCAGCTCACAAACTGAAACTGCTGTTGGGCTTTCATCCCCCTGTGGTTACGTAATTTGATTTTGAGATCACTGTTAATGCCCTCAAGTCCATTGTTGGTACTGGGAAGACCAGTGTGTTCAAGAAACTGAAATAGGTGATCTTGATCCTTGGTCAGAATACGAAAGGCTCTGCGGACATTACTGTGGGTGTACCACCACTTCCGTCTAGTCTTGGTGGGCACTTCAGGAATGCTCCGCTCTGTAAGGACTGATCCATAGATCATCTGCCAGGCTTTGAGATGTAACTGCCAGTTCTTTTTTTCCTGCATAGACTTGACGCTCAAAAGGGAAAACCCAATGCTCCGTAGCGCGAGTGTGGCCGGATATGGACTGTGTCTGGGGAGTAATCGCTCAATATCTCGTTTAACGTGGGCTAAACAACGTTGATGAGGCACTGCGCTAATGTACCGTTCAACGTTAGCTACGATACTACCTTTCCAGTCAGAGACGACGCCATCAGGAAGCTGATCACTCATTTCATGAATCACTCTGGTGAGACCACTAGCGAGCGCAAAATATGTTTCACCAGTTTCCCAAGACCAGGCAATACACTGACCAGCTGTATGATTCCAGTAGATCATGATGACTCCCTGGCGCCTAAGCCAAGTGCCGTCCAGAGCCAATACCCATGCTTCAGTCCGAACCAAAGGAAAGACCTGATTAACTGCAGTGGGAGTAAGCGGGTGGGTAAAGAACTGCCAAAAGATCTTAGAAAGTGTTTTTCTGGAGAGCTGGGCATCATGTGCCGTCTGCAAGCGATTCTTGTTGCCCAAGATGAAGGAGGAGAATGCTTTGAAATCGGACAAACTTGTCGATTGTCGTTGATGGCGAATGAATGAGTGGTTACAGATCAAACAGCGATAGCGTTGCTTGCCACACTGATGCCCATTTCGTTTCACTAATCCATGACAGATTGGACAGCTGATAATATACGGACGAGGGCCTTGATTTTTTTCATATTAAAAATAATATAGAGCTTTTAGCCGTATCTTTCAAGCAAAAGAATCAATTTTAGCAACTGTTTTGGTTACTTAAGCCCAATTTCACAAAAGGCTCTTTGTATTTGAAGAACGCTCTCAGCATTATGTAATACACCGTTGGAAATAGCATAATCAACTATTCCAGTTTCAATGGGCAAATTATCCATTTCCGCTTGAATAAAATTGGCCGTTAAACCCACGGAAAATAATCTATTTTTGGTAAAATCCAGCATCTGAGCATATTTATCAATTGCGATTGTAAAAATTCCCAATCCAGCCAAAAATTCAGTGTGTCTGCCACCACCGCAACCAATATCTACACCGGTTTTTTGACCTGCTAATTCTTTGGGGTGTAAATTGCTAAAAAAATTAGTACCTGACTTTCGCGAATTAGTGACCCGAACCCAATTTTTGCATTAAGTTTTCCACATTCTTGGGTATTTCTGCTTCTGCTACATATTCATGATTGTTAATAGTGACGACGCCAGACCGGATGGGCTTGAGTGTTTTGATC
>JAHIVK010000014.1 GCA_018816385.1 Patescibacteria group bacterium | reverse complement strand
CTACTTATGGCATCTTTTATGCATTTTCTTTGCTTCTTCTTCCTCAAGTAGCTGAGGCTACTATCGTCATCAGAATCAACGAAAATGCTATAAAATCTATCCATAATTAACTCATTTCTTATTTCGCGACAAGTCTATTGATGCAAATATCGACAAGATAGTGATTCATTTACGCCTGCTTCTGCAGGTCCGCCAGTTCTTTTTCCACTTCTTCCATTTCTTCCTGCAGGGCTTTTTTGTAAGCCTCAACGTCCTCTAATTTTTCTTCTTTTGTTTGAGGAGCGTTCCATCCAAAATACCTTCCCAAGCCTCTGCCGTATCCACGGCATCTGCCAAATCCCATCTTTTGTCCTCTTCCACACGGACCCAATCCTCGTCCGGTCATTGGACCTTGTCCTTGTGGTCCTGTTTGATCTGATGCTAGCATTTTACTCACCTCCTTCTGTCATATTATAATGAATATGTATTCATAATACCCAGGCGCCAAGGTTTTGTCAAGAGGAACAGAAATAGACTGGAAATGTATTTTTCAAGTCGTTTCTTGCTAGCTTGCCATTGTGAATATAGTAAATTATGTCTTCAAAAACAATTTATTACATAGCTATATTGATTGGTTAGACGATCGGAGCATACGTTCCAAAATTGTGGGGTGCAGGTTTGATTTTTTTTTCCTCAATTATTTTTAGTACTCTTAGGGCATTTATTGGGTTTATGATTGTTTGGAAATATTTTAGTTAAGCGCTCCCCCTAAAGGACTTATTCTGCAACCATAAGTTAGAGTTTGATTTTATCTCACAAAATATAAAAACTGTCCTTGAAGCCTTACAGCTACAGCCAGCTTACTCTTAATTGACCAGTCTCTTGAAGTGAATATAAATATAAATTCCAATTGCCACTATTTCAATCAGACTAATCAAAAATACCAGCATACCAAGCGAGTGGACTCTTGAATGTATTCCATTGTTCTTAATGGCATAAAATAACACGAAGTTATTAACGGATATAATAATGGCGACAAAAATGATCAGTCTTGTTGTGAGTTCCATAAAAATAACCTCCTTACAAATATATTGTCGTCCTAATGCAAAAAGAAGTCAATTTTGAGGCTAAAATTTGCAGCTCCCCCTATCGGACTCGTTACGGAACGGATATATAGATGATTTTTTGGAGATTGGTTTGGAGTGAGAATACCTTGGAGAAATTTTAGCATTTCAATTCGTCAATTTTTCAATTTGATCAGGAGACACATCTACTAAAGCCGTCAAAGAAGATTTTTATGTACTTGAAAGCGAGGAGGAAGAAGTCTTGAAGTCAAAAAGGGGGAATGTTTTTTCTTCCAAGTAATTCCCTGCATTATCCTCTAATATAAATGCCAGATAGTGTCTATCATTCTTAGTTTGAGACTTTACCTCACGGACAAATCCTACCATTGTATGCTCTTGTCCAAACCAATCTTTATAACGAGTGATGGCCGGTTGGTCGGGAAATGAAGAGTATGAGAGCGTTGCCTGTTGAGTCTCACCAGATTTTATGTTGAGCAATGTAATTCCTTGACAAGAAGTGCCACAATGTCGCAGAAAGAAGAGGTGGTCGTTGCCAAGCCAATGAAGACTGCTGGTTACATCCCAAGAGGGAAAATCTGTATGGAAGATTTCCCTAGTTTCGCCATCATCCAGATTAAGAAGGGTAAGCGAGAGGGCTTTACTTGAAGAGTTATTAAGACGATAAAAAAAGGCTACTTTGTCTAAAGAAGGTGATAATTCTAACGATTGGAGGGGCTTGTCATTGAAATACACTTGCTTCTGAAAGTCATCTTTTATGACATATACACCATTGTATTTTCCTTCAAAAACCTGCTCATAATCAGTTCTATTCAAATTACCAATATCTATTAAGTTTGTTGAATTGGAAGCTACGGGTGAAAAAGAAGACACTAATTGTTGTTTTCTCGATAAAAAATTGGCGCTGATGAATAAAATCAACACGACAGGGAAGCAGTAAAAAAAATATTTTCGTGTCATAGGTTATAAAAGAAGATAGAAGCCTTTTTGTTATATTGGTTGATATAGGTCGCAGTAAAAGTCGGTTTATGGTCCTTCGCCCAACTAGGAGTACTAATACTGTCATCATAGTAATGATTTGCTCCTTGTGTGGGATCTAACAATTCATTGCTAACAATTTTTCCAGAAATTTTATTGGCATGTTCCCAAGCTTTTTTATCTATCTGATTACCAGTGTGTAGAGGATCTTCAACATACAAGCGGTTGCTGTCACCTATATTAAATGCGCTGAATTGCGCTGGTTTTGTGATTACTTCCCAGTAGGTATTCGACCATCTATTGCTTGCAACTCTATTTTTAACTACCCAACCAATAGCAATTCTAGCTTCGTCTGGAACCAATGTGTTTCTTGCTTCGCCAAATAAAGCTCGGGCTAAGATAATTTGATCAGGATCATCTGCAAAATTTTCTGTCCATCTAGGGTCGCTTTCTGTGGGAACGCGTTTTGATTCTGGTTTTAATTCAAAACCACCTAAATTCAATTCAACCTGATGCAATGTGGGTGTCTTATCTGCCCAAAGCTCAACATAGTGTAATCCTAACGGCAGATCTTTGACGACAGTTTTTCGATTTTTCCTCGGACCATCAAAAATTTGACGAGGAACAGCGTGCCAAACCCAGTTTCTCCAAAACCTGGAGTTGGGGTTAACTTCAACTTCATTATCAATGATCAGCTTGACATCATCACCATCAAACAAGTGCCAAGACACACTAGCTTCAGCCGTAACTGATCTTAATGGAAGATCGACTAAAACGAATGTTAACCATGGTCGCTTGTCACCGTCTTCGGCTTGTTGGTCAATAACAAATTCGATCTCTGATGGATTTTCGATGAACCGATAACTCCATTCTTCAATTGTCACCCAACCTCTTGGAACAAAAGAGATGGTGTGTTCTCCTTCATCCAACTTCAAAAGAAAGACTATAGTTTTTTTCAAACCCCCTAGTTTGCTACCATTCCATGCCGACGGAATATCGTAAGTTTGAACATTTTTCTCCGGAGGAACTTCTCTAAATGACCGACCATCTATTTCTATTTTTAAATCATTACTCCCCCTACAACGCACCGTAATGCTGATGGCGTACAACCCAAATTGGTTAACTGCAAAAATAGTTTGAGTATTTTCAGTCAGCTTATTTGTGAAGTTGGGCACAAATTCATTGTAGAGCAGCTACCTTATGGAGACAATAGATCGAATTGCCTCATCCACGTTGCCTCACGTTAAAATGTAACAGAACTATTATTCGTTGCCTCATTTAATTTGTAACGATTGAGTTTCTCTAATTTGGCTTGTAAAGCGCGAATTTGTGTAAGTAATTTCATTGGATTAGTGCCCTCATATTTTTGATGCAGTTGCTTGCTTTGCACCTTGGTTAGAATACCAGACTTTAGAAGTTTGGGATTTGTAATTGTTGCAAGTTCAGTATTTGTTGGCATACAAATCGGTAAAGACCAAACACTTAATCAACAACCGATTGCTACACAACCAACTACCTCTCCTACTCAAGCAACCCCCATATCTGTAACGTCTACAACAACCCTCACAACCAACCCAACAGCAGACTGGAAAACATACACGGATAGCGAATATAAATTTAGCTTTATGTATCCGAGTGATTGGAAATTAAATTGTTTAGCTACGGAACTACCTGACGGATGGTTAGATAGAAATATTTGTGATTTGGTATCGCCAAAAGCATTATTAGACCATGGACAAATATCTAATGGCTCATATTTTGTTGTAGGTGCGAGCAAACCTAATTCAAACTATGCAAATTTTACAGAATACCTAGACTATTCTAGCAAACAATTTAGATACACCTTCAAGGACAGGCAAATTAATAATATCAGTGGAAAAATTGGTTTAACTCAAGGAAAAGAAACCAATTATCTATTTGAAAGAAACGGTCATTTTATTAATGCAAATTGGATATACAGTGAAAATTCTGAGTCTATAGACCAAATCCTTTCCACTTTTAAGCTCACTAACTAGATTTTACGACAACACTCCAAGTTTTGGATGAGGCTAAACTTGGTATATGAAGTGCCAACTGGCTCCCTAAGTCTTGTACTAATATAAATGACAAAAACATCAAAGCAATCCTCAATTCTTTTCAAATGTTGTTTATATTGGCGTATTAAGATAACGATGGGAAGAAATAAAAAGACTAACACAAAAATCCAATTTAGTTTTATTAGCGATTATAGATAATCTTCTTGCATGAATCCCAATAATTACTCACTCTAATAGTTTTAAAAATTTGTCAAAATAATATACTTTTTCTTTTGTTTTGCTCTCTGTTGTTTTTAAGATTCCTTCATTTTCTAAAGTATTCATATATTCCAAAGCGGTTTTATTGCTTCGTATTTGAGTAGATTCCATTAGTTTATTTTGGGTGTAGAAAGCATTTGAAAATATATAGGATAATAGTTCTTGAGAATAAGTGAAATTAAATTTTGGCAAAATTTCACTTTTAAACCATTCTCTAAGTTCTAAAATTTTTGAGATTGTGTTGTTAGTATCAGTTGCTTGTGTTTCCGCAGCATCAAGAATGAAAAGAATCCACTCTTTCCAATTATTTTCGTAAGTAACTTCTCTTAATAGCCGATAATATTCACTTCTGTTTTGATTTATGTATCTACTTATAAATAATGTTGGAGACACCAGACAACTATGAACCACAAGGTGCAAAACCATCAAAATTCTCCCCGTTCTCCCATTGCCATCAAAAAATGGGTGAATTGATTCAAATTGGTAATGAAGCACAGCCATTTTAATTAGATAATCTGGGTCATTTGATTCATCGTTGTAATATTCCTCAAAATTCTTAAGAAGATTTCTGATGAGTTGCTCACCTTCTGGTGGTGTGTAGTACACCTCACCCGTCTGGCGATTACCTATTTTTGTTCCTGGTAAATTTCTAATACCTGGGTGCTGTAATCCTAGTTCTCTTTGAATCTCAATGAAGTCATTTGTAGTCAGAAAGTTTCTTTTTTTTACCCGATCAAAACCAAAAAGAAGAGCTTTTTTGTAATTCTTAGTTTCTTTTTGCTCTGGGCTGAGTTTCTCAGCCGAAAAAAGTTCCGCTTGTAAAGCTTCAGAAATCGTGGTGTTAATATTTTCAATTCCAGAACTTTCAACAGCTTCTCTAACTTTAAGTGGTTCAAGAATTATTTCTGAGTTTTCCAACGATCTGATTAAGCCATTTAATTGAGAAATAGCTTTATTAGCTATAATGACTTTTTTGAGAATAGCGATATCATCAAGGTTTGCTTGAGGAGGTAACTTTGGAAGCTGATTGTAAGGCGAAGTTTTATCTGCCATATACTTGAAATTATAGCAACTATGTAAAAAATGTAAAGTATTACACAGAAAATTGCTTATATATGCAACGATTACATAGCTGATTTTGACCATTTAAATCGGTAACAAAATAAATCAAATGAAAGAGTTTGGATAACATCCTATTCTGGTTTAAAAATTGGTTTGGACCATTTTCTAGAGGAAAATTAATTCAAATCCTAATTGGCTCCCCCTACAGGACTTGTTACGGAATGGATATCGGAGTCAGTTGCTTGAAATGAGTCACGGTGATATAGAAGCTTTTACAGAAGCAGTTACAGACCCTACTAGACAACTCTGAACAAATCGTATATATTTCTATTATATACGCTTTTTCGTATATTTTAGAAACATACTATGAAGTTCTATTCTATAAAAAAACAACTAAATCAACTAACTGTTTTTTCTCTGCAAGATATCTACTTGGTCGATCCAAATTTTCGACAGGCTACCCTATATGACTGGGAAAAAACAAGTAAAGTCATCAAGCTTCGAAATAATTGTTATATTTTTAGTGATTTTGAACCTCAAAATTTAGATTATTATTTACTGTCAAATAGGATATATAGTCCTTCATATGTAGCTATGGAGCTGGCTCTCAATCACTATGGCATTATTCCAGAGGGAGTAACAATCATAACTGCGATATCAACTAATAAAACTCAATCCTTTACTACGCCAGTTGCCACGTTCCAATACAGGTCTATACGTCCAGAGCTATTCTTTGGCTATGACATTATCGAGCACAGAGACCACGGGATACAACTTGCATGTTTGGAAAAAGTAATTTTGGATTACCTTTATCTCCACCCAGAAATATCATCTATTACTGATTTAGTCACATTAAGATGGAATAAAGAAGAACTAAAGACAAGCCTTGATCGTAAAAAGTTAGGCAAGTATCTTAACATTTATGGTAGCCAATCTCTCAAAGAGAGAGTCTCAATTCTCAATGATTATCTCAAGGAATAAATGCTTGATATACAAACTATAAAGAACCAATACCCAAAAAATCTACAAAAGTTTGATAGGGGTTTGTTGCGGGAATACCTGCAGTATCAAATTCTAGCCATTATTTTCGAACATCCAGTCAGTCGCAAGCTCTCTTTTTTAGGTGGTACTTGCTTGAGAATAGCTCATCAGTTACCTAGGTTTTCAGAAGATATTGATTTTGATAATAAAAAATTATCAGAAATGGAGTTTGAAGAATTAGCTAGTTTTTTGGCAAAAGAACTCGAAAAAAGAGGTTACCTGGTAGAAATCAAACTCATCAAGAAAAATGCATTTCACTGCTGTATAAAGTTTCCCGATCTCCTTTACCAACAAGGCTTAACTCCACAAAAGTATGAAAAAATACTGATCCAAGTTGACACTTTTGATCAAGGTGAAGCTTATGAATCAAAACTTTTCATTTTAGACAAATTTGAGTTTTTCAAACAAATTAAAGTAACTCCTAAACCAGTCATCCTTTCCCAAAAGTTGTGGACTATCACCCAGCGACCTAGATTCAAAGGTAGAGATTTCTTTGACATTATGTTTTTACTACAATCAACTCAACCTGATGAAACATTTTTAAAAACAAAGTTCAATCAAAAAGAGATAACTAATATTGTCAATGAAATCTTAAGTCACTTAAAAAGCGTTAACTGGAAAAACATAGTAGAAGATATAAAACCATTTTTACATAATCCTGATGATGCAGACAAGATACATCTTTTCCCAGATTTTTTGAAACAAAAATTGTCAATTCCTCGCTATACTCAACACTAACATAGTGCGAAATGTGTGTTAAATATGGTGGGAAATCGATAAGTTTAGGAAGTTAACAAATTATCCAAATCGCTATAATATCCATTTTTATCCTCTTTCAATGTACTGAAATATGGGTCAGATTAAGACCTAATTGGCTCGAATCATGGGACTCGTATCGAAAGATCGATTGGATCAACGAGATTGAATATCCTGAATTTACCTCTCAGGAAACACAGAAGTTTTTATCAGCCAGATTTGCTAGTGTCTAGAGGAATGGGCTCCAACCCCAGCCGCTTTCTACTTTCCTGAACTCGGTTATACTGCTCTACCGTCATGGGTTTATAGACAATTTTCATCATCACTAAAAGCTTCATAGCCTTATCTAGAGCATCTTGAGGGCTTAAATCTTCATTAAAGTGTGATTTATAAAGCGTCTTGAATTTAGCCATTTGTTTGTCTGTTATCACTGGCATAAAGATTTATGCAGCCGTAATACTGTCAAAAGGCAGACTTTGGATTAGTTCTTCAATCTGACTATCCTCAACCTGCTTGGAGTAATAAATCTGGCCCATTTCCTGCTCTTTTTCGGTTGCAATCACCTTCCAATTAGTTTGGATACTGGCTTTGGTAATTGGTCTTCTGATCTCTTTTTGCTTAACATAGGAGACAACTTCGTCCAAATCCAGCTGGTATTTCTCCAAAAGTAGGTAGATATCATAGAAGTCGCGGTAACGAGCCCGATCACTCATAGCTCTGATTTTCTCGGCGCAAATTTCTTTGATGTCCATGACGGCCACCATAAAATCCACACCCCAGACGTTGTGGTAGGCTAAAGTTTGAGGCGGTAGTAGGACATTTTGCAGGAAATCGATTTCCACCTTTAATGAGTTGGGTTGAATCAATGGTCCGGTGTATTGGAGTTTTTCAAGTTTAATGGTGGCATTGGAAAGATAATCCTTCTTAATACTCAAATAGTCGATGTTATCAAAGATTTTACGGACATCTTCGAGAGGTAGTGGCGTCTTGTTCGAAGAAAAATCTAAGTCTTCGGAAAAGCGATACTGATCCAGGTAGCAGTGATGCAAAGCCGTACCACCCTTGAAAATAAGGGTCTTGCCAGTCGCGGAAACCGCAATAATCTGCATGACTAGTGCGAGGAAGTAGTCTTTCTCGGCGATGTGCAATGGATAACGCAAGCTTTTACGATTGATAATTTCGAGTTGTTGCCGAGTAAGCATGGGGAATTATTTAACTGACTGATATTTATCAAAATACTCGTCGTAATAGAGTCGCCACTTGGAATTAAATTTAGCATCTCCAGAGAGCATTAAGTGAGTGCCCTTTAACTTAACTTGGTTATAGAGATCACTAGAATCAATTCCCAAAAGGTCAAGCAGAAAGCCAAATGTCTTGATAGTGGTTAAAGACATTTTCCCCAAGTACTCAGTCATTTTTTGCAGGTTAAGAGAGCTTTTATATTGAGAGAGCTTTTCCACCACTAAATCAACGGTATATTTGCTTTTATGGAACTGAATCATGTCAATTAAGGCTTTTTCGGCAGTGGCCATACGCACCGTCTTATTATCAATACTCACCTCTTTCCAGCCAAAGAACCATTTATCCAGTACCTTCACAAAGCTATATTCGACTGATTGCAACTGCACTGCTTTATATTGCACCTGAGCAATAGAAATAGTTTTGTTGGTGAGCTGATCAAACATGCCGTGATAGGCTAAAGCTGACTCAAAAGAAACATAGGAATCTTTAACCAGAAGATTGGCCACTACAGAGGGAGATAGGGATAAAAACCCACGATTGCTCAGATCGGAGATGGCATATAAGCCTCGCTTCACCCGAATCAGCCAACCATTGCGGGCAAGTTTAGTTACAACGTTTTTTGCTACTTTTTTGTCCCACACATCCTTTCCCTGGGCATAAATCTGCTCGGAAGTAACGATTTGGCCATACTTGACGATTAAATCCTCAAGAAGAGTGCTTTGTTGGGTAGAAAGTATTGTTTGTTTCATATATCACAAGTCACTGCTTATGATGACTATCTACTTATAGATTAAACAATTCAAATGAGGTTGTCAAGAGTAATGACAATATTACCTTTCGACACACTCTTATTTTTGCCGATCGTCAAGTTTGACTCCCCCTACAGGTCACCACACGAACTACTTTCCTCAAGAAAGAAAAGGTGATGAGATTTGTTATGGGATGAAGCAAGACAAGACATAAAAAAGTAGTGATTATAACCCTAATCTGACAAACAAGTTGGGGTGTGGCTCGAACTCTTCAAGTCTAACTTTCCGTCAACAAACTAGACATTTCTTTTTGGAATTCTTCAAAGTTTCTATATTGCCTTGCATCTATTCCGAAATCTTTAGCTCCTAAAACATTCTTTTCGGTATCATCCCAAAATTGAACCTCATTTTTTTCAAGGCCAATTTCATTCATAACCTTATCAAAAAACTCAGATTGAGGTTTCTTAAACCCTACTTCTGCCGAGGAGAAAATCTTGTCAAATATTTTGCCCAAACCCATTTGATTTCTTATATATTCAGTTCTGTATTTCTCCTGGTTTGTAGCTAGATAACACTTAACTCCAACCAGTCTTAGTTTCTCTATCAAATCAGTCACTCTTTTATCAATGTTGTGTTCTGCTTTAAACCAATACTCTAAAAAATCATCAACTGATTTTTTCCAACCCCACTTTTCCAAATAAGGTTTTATTTGCTCCTTTAAGTCAGCTTCACCAATCAAACAAGGCTGAAACTCATTCTTAAAGAAAGGCAGTACTACTTCATAGGAAACCTGATATTCTTCACAGAATTTAACGCTAAACATGTTTGTTATAACCACCATCCCATCAGTATCAAAAATAATTGCTTTTGTCATTTTTTGGAAAGTTTCTATTTTAGTGTGAAACCAGCATCAACATAAATAACCTGACCAGTCATTGCGTCGTTTTTAGCTAGGAATATAAAGGCATCTACAATCTCATCCTCGGTAACCCAACGCTTTAAGTAGGTTTGTTCAATGAAGGTGTCCATCTGTTCTTTGGTCATATTGTCGTAGTTTCGTGTTTTAACGAAGCCAGGAGCCACGGCATTGACCTGAATCGTGGGAGAAACCATCTTGGCAAGAGTTTTACTAAAGCTGTTAATGCCAGACTTTGACGCGGCATAAACAACAGAACGACCACCATGCTCAGCGCCACGAATAGAACTGGTGTTAATGATTTTGCCGAATCTTTGTTTCTGCATGAACTTAACCGCTTGTTGTGCACATAGCATCGGTCCTATTAAATCTGTGTGGACCAATTCGACAATGTCATCATAGGAGGCTTCAAGATAAGGAACCTTATCATTGGGAATAGCTGCATTGTTTATGAGGATGTGAACAGTCCCAAATTTCTTTTCAACCTCTTCAAATAGTTTTTTCACTTCATCTGGTTTTGAAACGTCTGCTTTAACGAGCAACCCTTCGGAGTATTTCTCCACTTCCTTAAGAGTTTCCTTGCCACCATCCTCGTTTATGTGATAGTTGATAACAATTTTTGCGCCTTCTTTGGCGAATCTGATTGCAGTGGTCCGACCAATACCACTTGATGATCCTGTGATAACTACAATTTTGTCTTTTAATTCCATATATTTATTCCTTTATAACAACACTTATTAGCTTTAAAAATCGCATTCTAACTAAACATAGTGTACCAAAAACAGTCCCTGCTTACCAGAGAATTGTTACTCCTTGTCTCCAAAAGTAAACATAAACAACCACAAATTAGTGTTTTAGCTCAAGAAATCATTGTTTAAGAATATTTTATTCGTTTGAGCTGTAATAGTAGTCAACTAAACCTTCGGCTAGTACCTCATCGGAACTAATAGTCCTATTGCCTAAAGCTTCATAGTTAATCGCTAACGGAAGTTCGGTACAACCTAAGATGATTGTTTGTGCCCCTCTACTAAATAAATCATTTAAGGCCCCAATATATTCCTGCTTTTTATCAAACGACTTTTGACCTGCTAAGACATCACGAATAATGCTATCAGCGATTTCAATTTCATTTTCTGTTGGTAAAACTAATTCAATTCCATGTTTTTTCATTTCTTGCTCATATAAGCCTGATTTAATCAAAACTGGCGTTCCGAGCAAGCCTACTTTACTAAAACCAAGTTCAACGCATTTCTTGGCTACCAATTCGATCATCGAAATAAATTTAACTTCTGTGTTTTTTTGTAATTCTTCAAGAAGAATATGGACAGTGTTACTACCAATACATATTCTTGTTGCACCTGCACTAGTTAACGATTGGGTAGATTTAATCAGCATCCCTTTTGCAACTTCAATTTGAGAAGTATCAGAAATAAAATCGGGCACTGGGACACTTTCAATCAATATTTGTGGGTAGTCGTCATTGTTTTTTGCACCGTATTTAGTCTGTGATAACTCAATTATCTTCCCATATATAAATTGAGTAGCCTGAGGTCCTACCCCTCCAATTATGCCTAGCTTTTTACTGTTATTTACGTTATTCATATGTTTTTAAATCTTCCTATTTTTATTTCCTTTGATCCTTTAGTAACTGTAGCTATGCCTACATTGAGCTTATCTACTATTTCACGCTGGGGCATACCTGACTTCAATAATTTTACAATTTGAAGCCTACGAGCTATTTCATCCAATTCCTTAGATGTTAGCAACCCCTTTAATAAGTCTAATGCATCTTCCTTGTTTTTTGCCTGCAAAAAGGCTTCTACTAGTTCATTTATGTTGTTATTTTTCATATGTTTTGTACTAGTGTACTAGCGCAATAGTGCATTGTATCATTTGGATTTCTAAATTGCAAGTGCTCTGAAGAATTAGCCTTGTACAGAGCTCTACAATCGCTTTTACCAAGCGTTTGAAGCTAAATTGATGAGTTATACATGTTTAGAACTAGCGATTGTTTCACCTCTTATAGAAACGCCTCACAATTGATTTTAAGCTTACAAGGCAATCCTATTTGTGGGTTGCTCTCGGCATAATCCCGCTATGTTTTTTACCCATATTTCTTTGTTTCGATTGAGCGATTCTTTGGTGTACCACCCGAATGGTTTAAAGGCTAATGCGGTTTCAATTCCTTTCAGTGGTGATCCCTGCGTTGACTCTGTTTCATAGGCGTATTGATCCACTCTGCCTGACTTCAAAGCCTCTGCCATAGCTTTCTCATCAACTAATTTAGGATCTACCATATTTATAACAATAGCTCCCTTTCTAATTAGGCCAATTCGTTCTTTAGAAAGAAAGCCTGTGGTTTCCTCATTAATAGCCAAGTGTAAGAGAATAACATCGGATGTATATAACAATTCATCAATAGGTCGTCTGCGGACATGCTCCATTTCATCTTAAGAGACATTATCTTAGGTTGTTCTTTGAATCCATTTATATTGACAACAAAAAAATCTCAAAAATAGTTGAAGCACCAATGTTTTCGACCTTAAGAAAGCAACACCACCTTATAATAAGCCAGACCTGGCTCCCCGGGTAGGACTCGAACCTACAACCTTGATCTTAACAGGATCCCGCTCTGCCATTGAGCTACCGGGGAATATTTACTTGTTAAGGACAAGCTGGATTATACGATTAAGCCTACACTCGACGCAACAGCAACAAACCACACTTGCTAACTCAGCATCATTGCTTGATCTCTCAACAACAACCAAGTAAAACTTGAATTACTTACCTAATCCAAAAAATCCTGCAGTTTTTTGCGCCGACTGGGGTGTTTGAGCTTGCGCAGGGCTTTGGCTTCGATCTGGCGGATGCGCTCGCGGGTGACACCAAATTTGCGACCGACTTCTTCCAGTGTCATCATCTTGTTGCCACTTAGACCAAAGCGCATCCGCAAAACCTTGGCTTCTCTATCAGACAGCGCGCTCAAGACTTCTTCCACGTTCTCGCGCAACATCTGGATACTGGTAGCGTCATAGGGAGAAATTTGCCGGTCATCAGCAATAAAATCTCCCAAAACTGACTCATCCTCACCACTGCCCACAGGAGCTTCTAGCGAAGTGGTATTTTGGCTAATCTTGAGAATATCCCGCACCTTATCCGGATCCATTTCCATTACTTTGCCCACTTCTTCCGGGGTGGGTTCCCGACCAATATCCTGCATTAATCGCCTAGAAGTCCGCATCAACTTGTTAATCGTTTCCACCATGTGGACTGGAATCCGAATAGTTCTGGCTTGGTCAGCAATTGAACGGGTGATAGCTTGGCGAATCCACCAAGTGGCATAGGTAGAAAACTTAAAGCCCTTGGTCCAGTCAAACTTCTCCACCGCTCGAATCAAACCTTTGTTGCCCTCTTGAATCAAGTCTAAAAAAGTCATGCCCCGGCCAATGTACTTCTTGGCTATCGAAACAACCAACCTTAAGTTGGCATCCACTAACTGCTGTTTGGCCAAAGCTTCACCGGCTTCAACTCTTTGGGCCAACCTGATTTCTTGCTCCCTATTTAATAGAGGAATGC
This sequence comes from Patescibacteria group bacterium, assembly GCA_018816385.1. GTDB lineage: Bacteria > Patescibacteriota > Microgenomatia > UBA1400 > PJMF01 > JAHIVK01. The sequence goes on along the minus strand of JAHIVK010000014.1, from coordinate 358 downwards.
GACCTATCTCCTTGAGATACATCCGAACTGGGTCAGAAACACCAGCGGCACCTAAACTTGATAACTGTTCCAACTCACGAGTTAAAACGTCGGTACTAGCTACATCTTCTTCTTGGGAAACTGACTCAAATATATCGCTGTTTTGAGCTAACACTTGACCGTAAAATTTGTCTACCTCATCAATGTACTCTTCTGGCTCCAAAAATACTTCCAATACCTCATCTTGAGTTAAAAAGCCTCGTTTTTTGGCTTGTTTAAGCAGTTCTTCGGCTTCTCTTCTGACGGCTTCGGGCAAGGACTTGGATCCATTATTGGGTTTAAAAACATGCATATCCTGTTCAACCACTTCAATCACGCT
>JAHIVK010000013.1 GCA_018816385.1 Patescibacteria group bacterium | reverse complement strand
GACAAAGTGATATCTGATGTCAAACCTCGTCTGCGCTCCTGACTTGAGTCCTTTCATGACTCAAGTCTAGCATGGGTGTCCTCTTACAGACGCTATTCAGCCGAGGGTTCAAACCCTCGGATATTCGCGTGGCTGATTATAGAGGATAATCGGGTATCTAGTTATTCTCCTCCGTGCCTTGTCATTCTCCCCACCCAGAACGTCGGCATTGGGACGACAAGTCGTGGGCGCGAGGATGACCACAACCTGTCAACTCAAAGCAAAAAGCTACTTCCGCCTCAACCAGACATCAAACAGTAATCCGCCCAAACCAATGGCAATCGCCCAATCGGCCAAGTTATTTTGCATCCCCATTAGTGGCACGGACAGCCAATCCCGCACCCCACCCCAAATGATTCGATCGATTAAATTAGACAATCCTCCACCCAAAAATAGACCGACATATACATATTTTTTGGTAAAATGAGTTAATAATATCCAGCCAATCAACCCCCAGCCTAACGCCAAAATGATTGTTTGAGCCACTGTTGATTCAATTCCTAAACCAAAAGCAAACCCGGGGTTGATGGTAGTCACGCCACCCCACCAGCCTAACTCAACTAAACCTTTGGTGACTTGATCTACCAATACAACTACGCCCAAACTTAACCAGCAACTTTTGCGTTTCAAAAAATCAGTCATCATAATTTAGAGACCCCACAAATTTATTGATTGAGGGTAAATTGATCGGGCGTGGGAGTTTTTTTCAAGTCCAGTCTGCCGGCCCGTTTGAGTAGGACAAAACTGCCCCAAACTATCAACCCCAAATAGAGCCAAGTATCAGCTGGCTGATGCCAAATCATCACGGTCGAGACCTGAAAAAAACTCCGCCCCAGCAGAAATACGCCGGACAAAATCATAAATATACTAAGTAAAAATCCGGTTTTGGCCGCTTTTTTGCCTTTCCGATACCAACCAAAAGTTCGATAGTGATACTCGGTCCAAGCTAAATAAGGAGTTAAAGCAAAGAAAAAACCGGCCGTATAAAGTTGGTTGGGATGATGAGCTTCCAGCTGACCAGGAAAAGTCATACCCCAAGGCAGATACGTGGCTTGACCCACTCCTACTCCAGCCAAAAACAAACCAAGATGCAATACACCTAAACCAATAGCTAGGGCAGTCACCCACAAATCCAAAATTTCAAACTCGTCCCATTTGTTTTTGCCACTAGCCCGAGCCATCCATAAGCCAGCACTCACCACACCTAAACCCAAGTACATACCTGGTACTCCAGACAAATCCAACCAACTATTCAGATTAAATCCAAACACCCCAAAATTAAACACAATAAAGCCAATCCGAGACACAACTAACCCAATTAAAAGGGACACTAAAAAAGCATCAAACAATTGATCCTCCATGTAGTGTTCTTCTCGACCCCGCCGCCAAAAAACAAACGCCATGGTCATCATGGCCAACACCCCCATCAGGCCCAAGGATTTGAGCGTCAACGGTCCCACGGTGAATAAATTTGGCCACATAGTAACTTCATTGTACCTCGAAAATAATCTCTTTCGCTAAGAAAACCAGTTTTGCAGTCGGCTTTAGATTGTGAGCGAAGGGGTCAAGAATTGATGACTAACATTCACAATTGGTCTGCCTGCCCCTTCAATGGACTCAAGAATGCGCGTCATGCTCGCAATAGCTTGATTAATCAAATGTTGTTGCCGAGAAATGCTACCAACTTGTTGATTAAGTTTGCCTCCAAACTCTATCTTAACTGCGTCTACCTGTGGTCCCGCGGTCGTCACTTGACTCAATTCAACCTTGGCTTGTTGATGAGCAGTTAACTCCTGCTCCAAAGCTAGAGCTTGGAGTTGTAGTAAACAAATAAAATTTTGTATCCATGCTCTAATCTTAATCACCCGCTCACTCAAGTTGCCCGCAACTTGACTGGCTTCGAGTTTGGATAGGACTTCGCGACTCATTAGCTCAGCAAATACCGGCACGACCAACAAAGATTCGGGGCACAAAAAGATAGGCACACCAAAGCGAGTTAATAATTCTCCAGCCGCCACCTGGTCTTTGAGTGACTCAACAAAGTCAGTCGCTTTAATCGAAATATTGGCCAACAAACCAGGAAAGTCTCTCAAAGCCTGGACCAGGCCATCTAGTAAACCTGGTGAACCATAACTTTCAAATACCTCATTTGGTAGGACCCTCCGGGTTTGTAATCCAATGTCATTTAGCTCTCCCACCGCCCTATTTATATCGGATGGTAAATTTATTCCTTCCCCTGGATAAAACTGACCGAACCGTTCAAGTGAATATCCTGGCATATGCGCCTTTCTATAAATCTGGCTGTGAAAAAATTGGTATTCGCCGTCTTTGGCCACAAAAAAACTCCCTAGCGGGAGCATCGAGCTTGATTGGTAGACAAGAACCTAACCAAAATCACTTGATGCTCGTCAAGACTCTTTGTAGCTGAAGATCGGACTGATCTTGACTAAAGTCAAGAATCACCGTTGCGGCACAGTCGCAGAATTCCACTGCATTCCACAGCTCCTCCAACTTATCATAAAAAAGTGGAAGTTATCAATCACCAATAAACTTAACCAATATGTGCTCGTTTTTGGAAAAATTCGAACGCATTTTAAAGAAAATTGTTAAAGTGTTAGCTCGCCCCGCCTCGGCGGGGCTCGCTACTCCAGCGCGGCGCCCCCACCCGCCCATGCGCGGACACGGAACTGCCAAATTAATTATTTACAGGCTTTTCACTTTCTTTGAATAACAAAAGAACTATGCAAATTCTTTATATATTCATCTTTCCCTTTACTAAATACTGTAAAGTTGAATTGTTCAGGTAATTGTCTCACGAAGTCTTTTCTTTGTTTTATTTCACCAAGGTCATAAGTTGGTGCTAATCCACCCGCTTCTTGTATTTTATAATCTGGATCGATACCAACAGCAATAAATTCTCCACCTTGATTTAGTGCTTCTGCAACTGTAGAAACAGTCCGATTATACACTTCTGGTTTGAAGTATTCTAGAGATTGAATGGCTAATGCAAGATCAACATGTCCATCTGTTCCTTCTAAATATTTGTTACAGAAATCTTGGATATTTTGTTCTGGTGTAAGCGTATAGGCAATTTTTTTAACAGAGTATCTTTGATTATTAGCTGACCACAAAACTGAATCATGCTGTCCTTTTTTTGCATCTGTTAAACCCACCAAAACTAACTGTATATCTAACTCTTCGAGTATTGTATCTAATTCTGAAAGCCTTTGCTTTTCTTGTGCAATTTCTGCAATTTCTGTTGGATCAAAAAGAGAACTTTGTGTTGATAAAACACTTACGCGTGTGTCAGGAAATATTGTTTGCCCTACATTCCATTCTGATCCACACCCAATGTCTAAAATAACACACCGCTTTCTATCAACATCTTTTGCTCTACGAACTGCCTCAATTATTTTTCCATATAGATTTTGTCCTGTTCCGTTTCTAACTTCTTGGGCATATTCCCACAAAAATCTACCTTCGCACACTTCGGGACCATGATATTCTTCTGTAATTGTTACCTCATTTAATTCATTAGACATAAAAAAGCATTTTTTATTTTTTGTGCGCGCGATTTTTTCTCTCGCTTTCGCTCGAGAAGGAAAGGGATTTTATAGTATCCTTGCCCCACCCGCTCATGCGCGGAAAACAAATTCACTCACCCAACACACATTAGAGTTGCTGTAATATAAGAAAATTAGCCTTAAATTACAAAACTGACTTGAATCTAAAATCTTTATACCGGAACAAGTTTATTGGTCATAATGAGCGAAATTGGCCAATTGTTATTTGAACTAAAACCTTAACCTTTAGCTATGGTTATATTCCCACTTGCTACATTCAGGTTAAATCTGTTTTCCAGCTTTTCTATTTGTTCAACCCTGCCCTCAACCAGACTTCTGCCACCGGAACCGCCGGATTGATACAACGCTCGCGCCACTCGTGATAACAACAGTTACTCGCCTGAACAGTACACCAGAGGATTGAATGGTTATTATTTTTTTAATTCTGGCTTATACCCAACGATTGCAAAATTTTGTAGTCCACCAGTCCTTTCAGATGCATATGATATTGTATAGCCTTGGTTTCCTAATCTTGACGCTAATTCTGCAATCATATCAGCAAAAATCACATCAACAGAAAATGGACTATTACCGAATATTGCGCAACCATTCTTATCTTTGCTCAAACCAAGATTTCTATTTTTAATATCAATATCTTCTATCTGTAATTGTTGAGCAATGCGTTGTTGCCCAAATTCTAACGCTTGTCCTTCAGCCTTTCTATTAGATATTGGAACTTCACTCAGCCTGTCTAGTAAAGACATATTTTCACCTCCTATCCTTTTAAATTTATAAATAATTGATTATGACGACTATAGTATACCAAAATTTCTGAATTTTCACAATTTTGGATTTGAAAGCCTTTGGCCAAGTTTTATTTTGTAAAGACTTTCAATAAAATCTGTTCCGGCGTATCCGGCCAAAACGAAACTTGCCATTCGGTATCTGCCAGCGCTCCTGCTGCCATTCCAACCATTCCAGAAATTAAAATCGTAATGGCGAAATACGAGGACTTGAAATGATTAGCTTTTTCTAAAGTTTTGTTTTTAACAAAGCCAACCAGTCCTCGGATAATTCCGCCTATAAATCCAGCCAAAATGTAAATCAAGTATTTTTCCATAATTCTGCTTCTATTATACATTTCTTCGATGGTTTTGAGAAGATCAATTGCTATTGTTTTTCTTATGGGAATTTTGTATATTGAAAGTGTACTCAGATATTCCTTGCGATTTTTTGATGGCCGTCTCGGTCAGAACCGCAAGGATCTGAGTACAACCGGGGCGGCCATTTAAGTTATAAAAAAGTTCTTTAAAATTTTTGCGTTTTTCTTTAGACAAAATCATTTCCGATTTTGTCTTGTTCGAGCCGACTTTTTCGGAAGCGTGGCTGGTGGGGGCGCCGCGCTGGAGTAGCGAGCCCCGCGAAGCGGGGCGAGCTAACACTTTAACAATTTTCTTTGAAATGCGTTCGAATTTTTCCAAAAACGAGCACCATTTGGGAAATGGCGAAATCATTTGGTGCGGCGCTCGCAACGCCGCCGCCCGATGCGAGCGCCGCAAAGGGAAAATTCAAGTCCGCCGAGAGCCGCCGTAAAAACGAATGAAGAAAAACGCAAAAATTAAAGAACCTTAAGAAAACAAAAACATGATCAAATACATTGCCTACTGCCGAAAATCTACAGATGAAAAAGACAAACAAGTTTTGTCTATTGAAGCGCAAATTGCCGAACTCAAGGAGTTTGCCAAGAGAGAAAACTTAACTGTTTCTGAATTTATCACCGAAGCCAAGACTGCCAAAGTTCCGGGTCGAAAACAGTTTGAGTTGATTCTCAAGAAAATCGAGAAGGGAGAAGCTAATGGGATTTTGAGTTGGCACCCCGATCGTTTGGCGAGAAATTCTATTGACGGCGGGAAGATAATTTATCTTCTCGATACTAGCAAACTCCTTGATTTAAAATTCCCCTCGTTTTGGTTTGAAAGCACACCCCAAGGGAAATTTATGCTTTCAATTGCTTTTGGCCAGTCCAAGTATTACGTGGATAACTTGTCCGAAAATGTCAAACGAGGGAACAGACAAAAGTTGCGAAACGGTGTTTGGCCGAGCAAAGCCCCTTATGGTTATTTGAATAACCCAAAAACGAGGGGAATAGATATAGATGAAGAAAAATCAAAAGTCGTCAGAAAAGCGTTTCAGCTTTTTGCTGAAGGCGGAAAATCGTTTGTCGAGATTTCCCACTTCTTGCACAAATTCGGAATAAAAAAGTTAGATGGTAAGCCGGTAAAAGTAGATCAAGTCAAAAACATGCTCATCAACAAATTTTATCTAGGCATTATGAATTATGCCGGAGAATATTATCAGGGTTCTCACAAAACTTTTATCAGCAAAAAGCTGTTTGATGAAGTTCAAAAACAAATCGAGAAAATCGAAAGACCAAGAAACAAAGGACACGATTTTGCTTTTTCTGGTTTGGCAACTTGCGGGGAGTGCGGCGCCGCAATCACCGCGGAAACTCATACCAAGTTTTATCCCAAAACCAGAGGTGAGGTTGAATACATTTACTATCGTTGTACTAAAAAGCTGAAGCCTTGCAATCAAAAATATATTAACGAGCCTACACTCGAAGAACAATTAAGGCAAACTATTTATGATTGCGGCTTGCATGAAGAATGGGAAGCGTATTTTGAAAAATGGATTACCGAAGCCGAAGAAAGAGACAAACAAGAAAGCGAAATTGAAAATCATAAACTTAATTCTCAAATTCAGGAAACCAAAGTTAAATTAAACCGGTTACTTGACGATTATCTTGATCAAGTTATCGAACCGGAAATTTACAAACAAAAGAAAAACGAAATGTTTGACGAAAAACTAAAATTAGAGGAGAAAAAATTGCAAATTGAGAAAAACGGAACTGTTTGGCTCGAACCTATGAGAGAATTCATAAATTGCGCCTTACAGGCGCAAAAAACCGCGCGCGAAAAAAATAATTGCCATGATATATCAATCATGGCAAAAAAAGTCGGCTCGAACTATTCTTTATTTAATCGGCGGCTCTCGGCGGACTTGAATTTTCCCTTTGCGGCGCTCGCATCGGGCGGCGGCGACGCGAGCGCCGCACCAAATGATTTCGCCATTTCCCAAATGGTGCCGAGAGAGGGAATCGAACCCTCACGAGGTTACCCTCATAGGTTTTTGAGACCTAAGCGTCTACCAATTCCGCCATCTCGGCCATAGACCCTAGACCAGTATTATACCAAGCCACTTGCCTTTTGAGAGTACCTAGTGCATAGTTATTAAATGATGGAATTTGGTCGAAACCTATTCGAGATGATTTTCTCGGTCAATAGCATCTGGTCTGTAGTGGCCAGAGGCGTACTCTGGTTTGTGATTGCCACTGTGATTATCGTTTCTACCGACTCACCTAATCCGCAAAAATCTTTCAAGAAAATGAAGTCGAATTTGGGATTTCTGATGATGTTTTTAGTACTTTCAACCGGTCTAGTTTATCTCTTGTTTGGCTTTGCTCCCACTAGTTAGCGCTTCATTTCCATCCCATAAAACTTGACTCGTTCACCTCTGAAGTAGAAGTCGACATCGCCCATGGCCCCATTTCTGTGTTTGGCAACTTTTAAGTTGATCGATTCTCGCACACCGTCATCTTTGCGATACAAAAACATCACCACATCAGCGTCTTGCTCAATCGAGCCTGATTCTCTCAGGTCAGAAAGCTGAGGCACCCGTTCACCCCGGCTCTCAATAGCCCTTGATAGTTGAGACAAAGCCAACACAGGAATCTTCAACTCCCGGGCAATATTTTTTAAACCTTGGGAAATCTCGGCTACTTCTTGGACTCGATTGTCTTTAGTTCGCCCATGAGATAACTGCAAATAATCAACAATTATTAAATCTATTTTTTGTTCTGCCATTAATCGACGGGCCTTGGTTCGCATGTCATAAATTGACATGCCCGGAGTATCATCAATAAAAATATGCGCATCTGCCAAGACACCCATAGCATCTGACAATTTAAGAAAATCCTGTTGATCTAATCGACCGGTTTTCAATCTCCAAGCATCGATGTCTGCTTGAGCCACCAGCAACCGATCCACCAACTCTTCCTTACTCATTTCTAGTGAGAAAAATCCCACCTTTTTTTTGGCGGTAACGGCTACATGCTGAGCAATGTTTAAAGCAAAGGCAGTTTTACCAATACCTGGTCTAGCCGCTAAAATAATTAAGTTAGATGCTTGAAATCCAGCTAATAATCTATCTAAATCGGCAAAACCTGATGGCACTCCCCTCAGTTCACTACCTGACTTTTGCAGTTCATCCAAACGCTCAAAACTCTCCACCAAAGTGTCTTTGAGCGAGATAAATGATCGAGGATTATGAATTTCAGACAAACTGAAGATGCGCTCCTCAGCTAAATCCATCACATCGGGCGCTTCTTTGCTTTCATCAAAAGCTAATTCACTCACCTCTCCAGACAAAGCAATCAATTGACGCTTGGTATAGTAGTCGGCCACCAGTTGGGCATATTGGGTGATGTTGGCCGCAGTGGATACCGAGTTGGAAAGCTCTGCAATATAACTGACTCCACCGGCCGGAGTCAGTTGCTTCATTTTTTTGAGTTGACTGGCCAAAGTTACCGCATCAATTGGCTGACGTTTTTCATACAAAGTCTGCATGGCTTCATAAATAATTTTGTGTTTATTTTCATAAAAACTATCAGGTCGAAGTAACTCAGCCACTCTCACAATTGAATCAGCATCGATCAGAATCGAACCTAAAACTGACCTTTCGACTTCAATGTCTTGGGGTGGCAATCTGTTGATACTCATATTTAAATTTCCTGTCCGATCAGAAGTGAGTTGACTAAACTGTTTGGGCAGTTAGCAGACACAACTCAGTTTCTTCGGGCAGGGTTGATCGACTAATTTCTAATTTATCCGTGACAGCGACTGACCGACCATAAACCCTCACAAAGTCATCAACCGTGGCTAATTCTCCAAAAACTTTGGCATCATGTTGAGCTGATCGGTAATGCATAGGTAACACGATGCTGGGCTCAAGAGATCTAATAACTTTGACCGCTTGATCTGGGTTGATGGTAAAAACTCCACCCACAGGACAAAGCAAGATATCCACACTGCCAATGGCTTCAATTTGGGTAGAGCTTAATTCGTGACCTAAATCACCCAAATGACAAACTCTGAGTTCATCGATCAAAACGGTGTAAACAATGTTATCACCCCTCTCCACTCCACCTTGATCATCATGTTTTGTTTCCACTCCAAAGACACTTAAGCCACCCACTTCGTACTCTCCAGCCTGAGTAATCAAAAATGGATTCTTGCGCCGAGCAGTCCCACTCACCAATGAAGAGGCTGAATGGTCTGGGTGATGATGACTGACAGTCACAATATCCGCACTCACCGAAGGCATGTTCATGCCGACATAGCTCGAGTATGGATCAGTGACCACCACTCCCTTTTTACCTTTTAATTTGAAGGCGCTATGGCCAAGATATGTTAAAATCATCAGCTACCTTTCGTGTGGTCTATAATACCACCACTAGGTTATAATATTCACCTAGGTAAAATGCAAAAAGAAGTCATCATTTCAGCTATCATTGGAATTACTTTAGGTTTAATTGTGACTTATGGAATTTATCAAGTTAAACAGTCCGTGACCAGCCCCACTTCTAGTGATGAAGTGAACAGCCAAGTTCAACCTAGTCCTAATAATGAAACTGAAGTTGGCTTATCCTTAACTTCACCCACTGATGGTTTGGTCCAGACTTCAGGTAAAATCCAAGTCACTGGCAACACTGTCCAACCCGAATCATTTGTAGTCGTCTTTGTAGGCAACGATGAAACAATTTTAAAGAGTGATGCATCGGGTCATTTTTCTGCTGAACTTGAACTTAATGATGGCGAACACATTATTACAGTCATTAGTATTAATCAGGACGGTTTAACTGAACAGGCCGAAAGATTAGTGGTGGTCAGTGACTTATTTAATCCCAGTCAACCACCTGCCACAGCTATTGCAGAAGCCACTTCGGAGGCTAACAACACCGAAACAACTCTCACTCCTACTGTCGACCCAACTGTTACTCAAACTCTAAAAGATAGAATCGATAAGACGCGAACCGAAACGGATCAAGAGCAAGTTGATAAAGTTATTGAGCAACTAGCTATCAGAAGAGGCGCTATGATTGGTCAAGTTACCAGAGTCACTCAAGAATCTGTGACTATTTCTACCACTCAAGGCACAGTCATTTTAGCTATTGATGATGAGGTGGAGATTACCAAAGCCAAAAAAGTGATTCCCTTGGATCAAATCAGCGTTGAAGATTGGTTGTTGGTCATGGGCGTGACAGACGGCACTCAAATTACTCCAGAGTATATCTTTGTTTCTGCCACTAGCCTCAGACCAAAACCTCAACTGGTCATCTTAGGCACATTAGATACAATTAATAAATCCGATCTGTCAGTGGCCAGTCGAGCTGATGGTGAAACCACCACCTTTAATTTCAATACTGCCACTATGTATCAAAATCTGGATGCTAAATCGGCCAAGCTCAATCAATTTTCCAGTGATCTAACAGTCCTGGCCATAGGTTATAAAGAAATTACCGAAACTAAAACCACTCAAGTTTTAACAACTTTGAGAGCTTTAGCCATTTTTGAGTCTGAGTAATTCTGATTATTAACTGAGTTAAGGCGTTTTTTGTACTCGCTCTACTCTATTCCAACATATAACTTACAACCATGTTGATAATTTTTTTGACCGTTTCATTACAATTTTTAAATGAAATATTATCTAGTACATCACCCTCAGTTTCCCTAATCAGTTCACTGAGCAAAGCATGAATAAATGACTGAGTCACATCTTCAACATGAGAAAAATCTAATGTTATTTTTCTTCCATCTTTAATGGCTGGCCAAAGAAATTCAGTTCTCAATTGTTTAGCTAAGTCTTTATCTTCGCCAAACACACCCGTTTTTTCAAATATTTTTACAGTCACTAAGTTTGTTTTTTTCATATAAAGCGAGCTTTTTTCTTGTAATACTTTTTTCTCCTCTCCTTGATTGATTGAGAATATATATTACTGATTAAATTCAATAATTCTACAAACTCAGCCCCTTTATCCAAGGTTAGATCAACTCCCACAACCGTACCTTGCCAATAAGGCAAATTTTCTTCTATAGAGTGCTTATCATTGAGTGGATTCGCTAATAACTTCACCCTACTGTCTTGACCAGTTTTAAGCAGTTTATACATACTGCTACCAGAATAGATCATAAAAAAGTCACGATTAACTTTAGCAATGGACTTAATAAAGAAGAGACCGGCTCCAGCATTAAGATCTGTGCCACCAATTCTGCGAGTAGTTCCAGTTATTCCTGGTGTTAAAGCTAACTGAATGGCCTGACTATCATTTTTCACAAAATGGACAGAGCTTATGGTGCTATGAACGCCAACTCCTCTATCAACAATACCTAGTCGAATAGTATTGCTCTTCTTGTAGTACTGAGCACATAATATTGCTCCAATTTTTGATTCAGAATGCTCAAAAACATTTCTAGTTAACTCACTAATAATATAACGAATTGGTTTGGCTTGTTTAGGTTCTAAGTGAAGCAAAGGTACCATTTCCTCAATAAAAGCAGTCAATCTATTGACTTGGCTAATTTGGGTTATGGGAATAAATCGACCTGCTGATTCATGCTCGGTAATTTTAATATCCGACTTAACACCCAACAAATCAAATAATCCCATTCTCTTCAAATAGTGAATTGATTTGGCTTCCAAACGATCAAAAGAAATATTTTTTGACTCACATTCAAGACCAAGTGCAGCTACCATAGACAAAACCACTGGGTGAACAGAGATCCATTGTTTATGAGCCGATACGATCAATTTGCCTGAAGCAGAAGCATCAAATGATCGTAAGAAAGGATCAATGTTACCTAACCAGGCGCTATTGGGAATGTGGATTTTCATAACAAGTTATTGCCAATTTTACCGGGATTCCCGGTAAAAGTCAATAATATGCTAATAATACCATATTCCCGGTAAAGAATATGATATTAAAGTAGAGTGAAACCATCGAGTGAAGTCGAAGTGGACCGAAGGGGAGTCGAACCCCTGACCTCCCCGCTGCGAGCGGAGCACTCTACCAACTGAGCTATCGGCCCAAATTAAATCACATTTTATCCTGCCCGCAATGCTACGCATAGCGTTGCAGGCGGGCCAATTGAGCTATCGGCCCTTGTTCAAACGACTTTGCTGTTTCTGTTTCTGCCAGCGATTATACAGCTTGCCGGAATCCAACGAGCCGATTTTCTCTCCTTTTTGTGCCAGCGGGTACTTAGTTTCATTCTTCTTCATCTTTCGCTCAAAAGCCTCTTCCAGATCAATGTTAAGTTCTGCGCTCATCAGCACCAACCAGAATAAAACATCCGCCATTTCATCAGCAATATGCTCCTTGAACTCCTGCTGATACTGCTTGAGCTCATCACCGGTCAAGTATTGGAAGTGTTCGGCCAACTCCCCTGCTTCAACCAGCAGACCTAACATTAGATCTTTAGCTCCGTGAAACTGCGCCCAGTCTCGATCATTTCTAAACTTTAAGACCTGGGTTTTCATTTGTTTAAGTGATGACATATGGGTATTTTATACTATGTTAACTTTTACCAACTGGCTTCCAGATGGTACACTACACATATCATGAATAATCAAACACCGCAAACCCTCAAAGGTTTTCGTGACTTCTTGCCAGATCAAAAGCGCCAGCGTGATTTTATTGTCCAGAAAATGGTTGAGGTATTTGAACGGTTTGGCTTTGAACCTCTGGAAACCCCTACCCTCGAGTACGCTTCACTCTTGACTGGTAAGTATGGCAAAGAAGCTGATAAACTCCTCTACACCTTCACAGATCGAGGCGAACGTCAGGTGGGTTTGCGTTATGATCAAACAGTACCAACCGCTCGAGTTCTGGCTCAATACCAAAATCAACTGTCTAAGTTTTTTCGCAGATATCAGATTCAAAATGTGTTCAGGGCAGACAAACCTCAAAAGGGTCGCTTTAGGGAGTTTATTCAATCTGATATTGACATTTTTGGCTCTACATCCTCCCTAGCCGATGCCGAAATTCTGGCCTGCACTTACTTCGCCCTCAAAAATATTGGCTTCGAACAAATAAATATTTTAATTAATGATCGACAAATCCTGCTCAAAGCCCTGCAACCTTTGGCTATAAATGCAGTTGATGTCATGTCGATCATCCAGAGTATTGATAAACTAGATAAACAAACCCCTGATCAAGTTATTCAAGAACTAGCGGCCAAAGGCTTAACTCAAAGCAATGCCCAACAAGCTCTACAAAGCATCCAAACTGCTCAAATCACAGATTCTCTAAAGCAAATTCAGTCTCAAGCTCAAAGTTTAGGCATTCCTCCAAAAGAGATAGTCTTTACTCCCACTCTAGCTCGAGGGCTTGATTACTACACCGGTATGATTTTTGAAGTCCAAATCCCAGACTACTCAGCCGGCTCCTGCGCTGGCGGTGGTCGCTATGATCAATTGATTAAAGCTCTGGGCGGACCAGATACTCCAGCCGTAGGTGTGGCCTTTGGCTTTGACCGAGTGGTCGAAGCCGCAGATCAACTCAGTCTTTTGCCAGTAGGTCAAGCCACTACCCAAGTTTTGGTGACTATTTTTGATGATGAATCTCAAGTTGAATCTCTCAAAGTGGCCAGCCAACTCCGCCAAGCTGGTATTAGAGTAGAGGTTTATCCGGCAGTCGATAAGTTGGCTAGACAATTCAAGTTAGCCGATCAGAAACAAATTCCCTTTGCCCTGGTCATCGGTCAAACAGAAATTGAGAAAGGCTTGGTCACTCTCAAAGATATGCGTACTAGAACTCAATCAGAGGTCACAATAGCATCTGTCATCAGCCAGATTAGACTTTAGTCGTCATTCCCCCCGCCTCGCGAGGATGATAAGCGGACGCGAGGATGACATCTTACATCTTAACAATCGGTCTTGGCGTGATACAATGATTAACCTGTAAACAGGAAAACAATCTATGCAACAAGGTATTCACCCAGATTGGCATGATGACTGTCAAGTCAAGTGTGCTTGTGGTAACGCGTTTACCATCGGTTCCACCGTTCAAACTTTAGATATTGATATCTGCAACCAGTGTCACCCCTTCTTTAGTGGGGAAATGAAGTTTGTGGATCGTCAGGGCCGAGTTGACAAATTCAAACATAAAATGGAGTTTGCCAAAAAGCAACTATCCAAAAAACAGAAAACTAAATCGGCCAAACCAAGTGAGCCCGCTAAATCTTATCGCCAAATTTTGCGTGATTCTCAATCAAGTTTACGCACATCAAAACAAGCTCCAGTCACTCCTCCTTCAGTCAAAGTCAAATCTCAAAGTTAGCTCAAATTACCTAGTCGTACCACCGCTTTTCATTATTAGACTTGTCGCGAAATAAGGGCAATGGCTACTTATGGCATCTTTTATGCATTTTCTTTGCTTCTTCTTCCTCAAGTAGCTGAGGCTACTATCGTCATCAGAATCAACGAAAATGCTATAAAATCTATCCATAATT
>JAHIVK010000012.1 GCA_018816385.1 Patescibacteria group bacterium | reverse complement strand
ATTATGGATAGATTTTATAGCATTTTCGTTGATTCTGATGACGATAGTAGCCTCAGCTACTTGAGGAAGAAGAAGCAAAGAAAATGCATAAAAGATGCCATAAGTAGCCATTGCCCTTATTTCGCGACAAGTCTAATGTAAGCTTCCTGTAAGAATTCCGTTGTACCATCTGCTTCAATATGCGGTATGCAGTCTTTTTGGTTGGGGTGGTCGTGTGGTTTTGGTTGATGGTCGGCCAAGTTTCGGCCAATCAATTGGTGAGCGTGGAGTGTCAAGATAAAACTTGTTGGACGAGTCAAAGTATCCGGTCGGATATCAAACTGTCATTAGTGCCAGGTCAATCTATTTTGGAAACTTGGCAGGTCAAAAATGATGCCAGTCAAACAGTCAGAGTCTTAATTAAAGTGACTGATAAATTAAGTCAAACTTGGGCTGATCAGCCCTTGCAGTTGGCTATCAATGGTCAAGAACTGGAGCTGGATACTTGGCAGGAAGTGGAGTTATTGCATCAGGATAAAACTACGGACGTTAATTTACAAATTCGGCTTGACCCTCGCGCCGACAACTTCTGGCAAAATCACACTTGGCAGTTAGCAGTTGAGCTGGTGGCCGAACCCCAAGACTTAGAATTGATTGGTCAAACAGGCCAAGAAATTGAGGTGGTATCTGTCCTTGCAGAGGGCAAAAATGACAAAGTTTTGGGCACTGGTTTGGCTCCGGAAAGCATTAAGTCAAACCTCAATTTATTAAACTCTCCCTGGCAGTTCGCTTTGGTGGGGGTGTTAGTCCCATTATTTTTGATTCTGATGGCCTACTGGTTTGTCAAAAGTCGACAGTCCATTGATGATTAAGGCGGTGTCATCTGTTTGTAAGAATTGGCTGTTAAACTGCCGGTCTAGTATTAGCCTGCCAGAGAGGATCGCCATGAAAAGGCGTTTAACCAAAGTATTAAGTACCGCACTGAGCTTAGGCTTGATTTTAGTGGGGGGAGTCACCGCCTACTTTACCCACCAAGCCAGTACTCAACAGATTGTAGTTAGCACGGGTAGTTTGGCGATTGCTGTGGATGAGACGTCACCTGTCCAATTTGATAATCTGTTACCTAGCGAAGAACGAGAAGTGACTTGGACTGTGACTAACACAGGCTCAACTTCAGTTTGGGTCAAAGGACGAACTGAAGGTATTTGGGAAGACGAAACTCTAACTGAGGCAGGCTTGCTGGTGACTGAGGTGTCTGCTCAAGTTGATGGTTCATGGTTAAGCTTAGCAAGTGATCCAGCCGGTGTGAGCGAGGAGTTTTTTGTAAGTGCCACTGGTCAAGAGGTTGACTTGATGAATTTGGCAGATGGAGAGTCAATGCCTATGAAACTCAAGTTTGTGATGGACAGCCAGATGGTGGATGAGTATCAAAACCAAAGTTATGGTTTGAGTGTTCATTTAGCGGCTAAACAGGCCAGCACTGATGCTAGTTGGCCGAGTAGTTATTAACAGTATGGCAGTCTCAAAACCTTATGTTAGGTTTAGGCTCTAAAAAAACACAAATGGTTTTGAGCTAGCTATAAAGGTAGATATGGCTTGAGCAGAAAGTCTAATACATGACAATCAAACTTCAGAACATTATCTTTGTATCATTAATGATTGGTTTGATCTGTGGAAGTTGTAGTTCCGCTCAAG
The DNA here is from genome assembly GCA_018816385.1 of Patescibacteria group bacterium. Classification (GTDB taxonomy): domain Bacteria; phylum Patescibacteriota; class Microgenomatia; order UBA1400; family PJMF01; genus JAHIVK01. The sequence goes on along the minus strand of JAHIVK010000012.1, from coordinate 2,547 downwards.
CCTTTTTTGTGGCCAGTCGCCGGGTGGATGTAGTTGTCACCACTGGCGATTGGCAAGCTCCCAATCTAGAAGTGAGTTTAATTAGAGATGGTCAGACCCAAGTTATCCATGAGCTAATCACGCAACCTGATTTTGATTTAGATCCGGAAGAATCTTCAAAGACAATTGAAATTGAAAATATTTCACTACCCCCCTACTTGATTTTTGAGTACCGACTCCAATCTTTGGAAACAGCTCTGGGTTTTGATGAACCAACTTTGCTAGTGAGTGTTAATGGGCAGATAGTTTTTCAAGATTGGTTAGCACCATACTTAAGGGAAAATCCCGATCAATCTGTGGATAGTGATTGGCAAAAAGTCTATCTGCCCCTAGATCAAAATATGGCAGGTGAAGAAAATAATCTGATTATCATGTTTCAAGTTAATAACTTTGGTGATGAGCAGTTTCCTACCCGGTTAGCAGTCAAAAATATGACATCAAAGTCAATGGTTTTAAGACAAGGGGATTTGATTAGTCTTAATTCAGAATCTGACGCTCAAGTGCATGTAGGATTAATTGATGATCAAGATCAGATGAGTCACATATCTGTAGACCAATTTATCCACCTTTCCACCGATCAATTAAATCAAATTAAATCTATTCAGGCTTGGTCTGTTGATCTGGCTGGTAATACTAGTCAACAAGTAGTCTTGCCAATAACTATAGATACTACGCCCCCCGATTCCATTACTGATCTGCAAATTGAGTATCTTTCCCAGCCCGAAACTATTATCAGTTGGACAACTCCTAGTGATGTAGACACCAACTTAGTCAATTATGAGTTTGAGTTGTTTAATTTGGCTCAACCGGAGGTTAATATTTTTGATCAATTTGAATCTAGGCGATTACCTTATGGCATCTGGGCTCCCAAACCAGCAGGTGTTAAAGATTACTTGGTTTTCAAGAATTTGCCACTCACAGTACACCAACTGGATATCAGAGCAATTGATATTGGTCACAACCAGACCACCACTAGTCTTAATATCGGACAGATTGATTAGAGAGGGAAATCCAGTGACAGGTCTGGTGATTACAAACTCGGACAACGCCCCGATTCGTCGCTGACTCATCGGGACAGGTCGGCATTGGGACGACAAGTCGTGGACGCGAGAATGACGGACCCAATGTGAGTAAGAATAGGCAAGTTTAGCGAGGGAGTTTGGTACACGCATTATCGACACAAACGGCCGAAAAAGGGCAGTATCTCATGCAAACATTGGGTCCAGGCAGATACTGCTTGTTGAGAGCTTGACAATAATGACAGGTATCAATGACACAGTCACTATCTGTTTGACACTCGAGCCAGTTAGGGTCAAGAGATGGTTGAGCCTGTTGAATATCTGCCTGATTTAGCTCTGCCTCAATTTGACCTGGAATGGATTGAGTCAGCTCCTTGGCCAGATCCGATTTGGCAAAATTAACCAAAATTTTGATGCCCAAGACAAGTAACAGCCAACCCAGTATGGCTACCACTATCATCCAAGTGATATTGCCAGGTTTCTGACTGGTTGAAGCCTGTTTAATTTTAAGATACAGCTCAATCATGAAAGCTAGAGAGAACCAGCCCCAACCAATAGAGGCCAATGAAGACACAAGAGAGTAAAGACTCTCCAAAGTGGTACTAACTTCACTGAGTAACATAGGCATAAACACAAAGGCTAGTAAATAAATACCTGTGAAGATCAGTATGCGAGTAATAAAGAAACCAAATTGATTAGAAATTAAAGCTGTACTACTTTTAAGGGCGGATATCGGTCCTTTATTTTCTAAAACCACTTCATACATGGCAAAACTAAACATCAGACCAATGAAAATACCTGGCAACACGAATAACCAGGTACCACCCACAATCAGTAAACTACTGATCAGTCCTAGCACAAATACAACGGGCACCAGTGAAAAAGATTGTTTGAGCAGGGAGCCAAGACTGGGTTTTTGGTCATACTTAGTTAAAGCTAAAATAATGGCAGTTTGACTGACTAGACCTAGCAGACCACAAACCACCATATAGATTAAGAAAAGACCAATGATTGACAACCAAAAACCACTTGGAATACTGAGTAGAGCTGTAGGACCCAATGTTCCAATATCTTTAAACGCAGAAAGAATTGCTTCATTTCCAGCTACTAAACCGAAGCCAGCTATGCCTAAGACGGCAACTACCACCAGCACAATTATCATCACAATCAGCGTCACCAAGAAAGCAGGCAAAAGACCGCCGGTGAAACGATGCCAAGCATCTTTAAAATGAGCTTTAACCGGATAATCAATCACGGTTTTGGTTTGAGAAATACTGTTTTGGGTGGAGTTATTATTTTCCATATCCAAACATTTTATCAGAATGATTAGAAAAAAAATACTGGAATAGATATTAGACTTGTCGCGAAATAAGGGCAATGGCTACTTATGGCATCTTTTATGCATTTTCTTTGCTTCTTCTTCCTCAAGTAGCTGAGGCTACTATCGTCATCAGAATCAACGAAAATGCTATAAAATCTATCCATAATT
>JAHIVK010000011.1 GCA_018816385.1 Patescibacteria group bacterium | reverse complement strand
GACTTGTCGCGAAATAAGGGCAATGGCTACTTATGGCATCTTTTATGCATTTTCTTTGCTTCTTCTTCCTCAAGTAGCTGAGGCTACTATCGTCATCAGAATCAACGAAAATGCTATAAAATCTATCCATAATTAACTCATTTCTTATTTCGCAACAAGTCTACTTTCTACTGGGGAAGATCGTCTTTAAGAAAAGTTTTTCATCATCCTCGACAAATGGGATAACGTATGCATATTGATTAATTTCGACAATCATTGGTCCAAGATGAGTTATAATTCCAGTACTGGCTCTCATAGTTCAATGGATAGAACAAAGGTTTCCTAAACCTTCGATCCAGGTTCGATTCCTGGTGAGGGCACAACCCACAATCGTCATTCTTGACATGCGTCGCTATAGTTTAATTGGATAAAACGCGGGCCTCCGGAGCCTGTAATCTGGGTTCAACTCCCAGTGGCGACACCAAAAATCAAAATATCATCAGAAGTAGCTAAATTCCTCTTTGATTTTCTCCGACAAAAACACTTTCATTAAAGATTGATAGGGGACATCTTTTTTGTTTGCCAAAACCTTTAAAGAGTTAATGACCGACTCTGGCAATCTAACCGAGATCGATTTAGTTGATAATTTTAAATTGGGAAACTTAGGATTAACAACTGCTCGAGACCAATCGATGTACTCGGTGGAGTCATGGGTGAGCCAAAACTTCCTCTCTTCGGTTTCGGTGGTAAATTTAGGGATTTTTTTTAAGTTTTTCATATCGCTTCCTTTCTCTTTTGTTTTGATTTCTAGTAGAAATTATTCTGATCTTTTTATTTCTGATGGTAAAAACCATAAACAATTTTTTCTGCCCATTAGTTTGACCTAATACTTGATACCTTTCTTCTTTTGATGAGTGTTTAAGATCAAAATTGATGATTAATGGTTCATTAACAAATACCTCTTCGCTTTCTTGAGCTGTAATTTTATGTTTGCTGAAGCTTTTCTCAATATTACCTTCATCCCAATCAAATCCCTCAACCATATTTAAAATCTGATTTATTTGATCAGGAGTCATTGTATATTATAGTAATATACAAGAATCAATATGTCAAGACTAATTGTTTGGACAAGAACTCCAGAGTGGCGACACCTTTTTCTCGCTCTTGACATTTATTCAATGTATTTATAAGATATGTACATATCAGACTTAAATCTATTCATAATTAACTAGTTTTTTATTTCGAAAGAAGTCTAATGGCTAATTATCAAATTAATAGTTTTGAATGGGATGAGAGCAATAATAAAAAAAATTATCAGAAACATGGCATTACACATAATCAAGCAGAAGAAACTTTTCTTGATGAAAACTTACAAATCATCGATGATATCGAGCATTCGCAACAAGAAAAAAGATTCGTTGCTATCGGAAAGAATTTTGAAAAAAACATCATGTTTGTCATTTTTACCATCAGAAATAACAAAATACGGATTATCTCTGCCAGAATAGCCAACAAAAAAGAAAGGATGGCTTATGAACAAACTTAAAAGAATACCTAAATTCAAAAATGAAGATGAAGAAAGACAGTTTTGGTTAACTCATGATTCAACTGAATATGTTGATTATTCCAAACTAAAAAAAGCCAGTTTTCCCAATCTTAAACTAACTAGTAAACCCATCACTATTAGATTGCCTCAAGTTCTAATTGATAGAATTAAAGTTAAAGCTCATCAAATGGATATCCCTTACCAATCTTTAATTAAACAAAGTCTATTTCAAAGCTTCTCAATAATTTCTTCATAAATAGACTTGTAGCAAAATAAAAAACATCCAATTTAGACACCAATTTTTGCACTTGAACATATAAAACCTAAGTCACTGGATTAATAACTGTTTTGACAATTTTCTCAAAAAACGTCTCGTCTTGTGTTCCGTTTGACTACTCAAAAAATATTCTGTTCGAATCTTGACTCACAATTATTTTTTGAAGATTATTTGTGTGAACATTATCTGCTCTCAATCCTATGTATAGTGGACGATCTACCTCTATTGTTTCATCATAAATATAGTCTCGTACTTGAGACATACTACTAGGTCCAGAATTAAATTCTACAAAGGGTTTTCCTGTTGTCGAATCAACCAATACAACCTCAAACACATAATATGAATCGCTATTTGTGAGTACATGAAGATGATCTCCTGGACTCAAGTCTTGAGAATAAACTTTATTTTGTGGGCGGTCATAGACAAACCTTCTTTTTTCCTTTTTATCCATTATTTCCATTTCGGTTTTTCTATTTGGACTTCTGCTAACCTGCAATTGTTGCAAAATAGGAAACTCAAAATTACCTACAATAGGACTTACTCCAATACCAATGAGATCTTTGTGTATTAGTCCTGGATCAAAATTCAGAATCTGCGGACCTGATTGAAGTTTGGCACAAACTTGATATTTGATAAGATAAACTTTCAACACATAGTATGAGTGAGATGTCTGCAAATGGAGATAATCTCCTGGCTTAAGGTTTTTTGTTGTGACCCAACTCAATGGCTCATCATATTGGATTGACGACTCTGTTTCACTCCTAGCAGAGTGATTTGGGGGTTGGTCTCGATGACGTTCGGCTTTTTGCTGTGTGCCTCGACCACCAAAAGACGCAGACGTTTCCCTTCCAAAACCCACAAAAGGAGGTAGTGCATCTCTGTCCTGCAAGGGCGTTGACTGCTCTTTGGTCAACCTTTCATAAGCGGCTGTCAATAATTGGCTAATAATCTTTAGCTCCCTCTTTAAGTTTGGGAAATCTCGAAAAAGATCGGGATGATATCTGCGTTGAAGTTGCCTGTAGTTTTCCTTAATTACAGCAGTATCAGCATTTTTATCCACTCTCAATATTTGATACGGATCGTGGTAATTAAGATCTTGCCAAAATTCATCGATTGATTTTTTGACTGCGCGTTCTTTTTCACTCAAACTAGCTTGCATTATCTGTACAAATCGATCCACTAGAGCCTGGCGATCTGCCGGAGTGGCATTTGGTCTAATTGCATTTTGAAAAACTTCTTCACTTACCAGTCTTGTTAGTGCGTCACGAGATATTTGGCTATTATTTTTCCCATCAACTTGAAGAAGAATAGCATCAAAACTTGGATCATTTTCCGGCATATTCAGAATTTCTTTTCAAAATATATGAGTAAACTCCATATTCACTTCAACTGCTCCATTTCCTCCTTGGCGTAGACCACCGTTTCCAGGGCACTGCTGTAGCTAAACAGCTCATCCACATTAAACAAGATCTCCACCTCCCGCTCGGCGTCCTCGCTGGTGGCCGAAGCATGAATCAAGTTATACTGCTGGCTCATGCTAAAATCGCCCCGAATCGAGCCGGCCTCGGCTTCCCGACCCAAAGTGGTGCCCACCAGCTTGCGCACCACCGGCACGGCGTCAATCCCCTCCCAGACCATAGCGATCACCGGCATGCTACCCATAAAACTCTTGAGGTCGCCAAAAAAGCTCTTGGCTTTGTGTTCCTGGTACCACTCGGACAGCTGGGCATCGGTCAGGCTGACCATCTTCATGCCAATCAGCTTCAAGCCCTTGCGCTCAAACCGGGCGATAATCTCACCGATCAGACCCCTCTGCAAGCCATCCGGCTTAACCAAAACTGCGGTGCGGGATGTTTTCATTTTTTTCTTTCTGATGTTACTTTACATTGGACCACTTCATCTTAACATATTTGTTTGACTTGTCATTCTCCCCCGCCCAGGCGGGGGGGAATCCAGTGATCACAGTTGTCACCCTGGATTCTCGCGACTGACTGAAGTCAGTCGCGAGAATGACAAGTAGAGGTGCGAGGATGACCAGCAGATGTGTATTTATCAAAATCCGCCCGATTTTCAAACGGCCCAATGATGGCCAATCTTAACTCCCGTTCCTTGATCAGCTCTTTGGCTAACTCTTGGACCTGGTCAATACTGACCGATCGAATCATATTCATGACTTCTTCCGGACTGTGAACTGATTGAAGTAGTAGCTGTTTCATGCCGTAAAACTGGCCCACCCCCCGACTATCCTCCAGAGATAAGACCAATGAGCCAATACTAAACTCTTTGGCTAAGTTCAACTCCTCTGCCGTCACCGCCTGCTGACCACTGGCCAAATCTTTAAACAATTGAATAATTACCTCCAAAGCCTCATGAACTCGAGCCGGATCAACCCCGGCCGAAGCCCCAAACACTCCTGTGTCATGGTTAAAATCTGTCTCGGACCGAACGTAGTAACACAACCCCCTCTTCTCCCTGACTTCACTAAATAATCGAGAGCTCATATTACCACCCAAAACTACTGCCAGTACAGACAGCACATACCGCCGCTTGTCACTGACTTTTAACCCCGGCCAACCTAAACTCAAATGGGCCTGTTCGATCTGGCGACTATCCACTACCAATCTCTTCTGTCCCAACACTGGCTGAGGCTGATGTTGCTGAATCCAATCCCTTGAGGAAATTTGATTAGCCAATCGATCTTGGCAGTTTTTGGCAAAAGCCTGCTCAATCGACACTAATGTGGCTGGATGATTCACCACTTTGGCATGACCGGCAATCACTAACATCAGATTGTCCAAGCCATACCACTCATGCAAAAATTTTTCAAAATCACCCTTGGAAAAAGCCGAAACAGTTTCTTTAGTCCCTATGATGTTGTGGCCTAAACCTGTGTCCTCAAACATCAGTTGATTAAACAACACATCCACATACTGCATGGGTGTGTCGTGGTACATGTTCATTTCTTCAATGATGACGCCTTTTTCTCGATCAATATCTGCCTGCTTGAGATTGGGTTCAAGCATCATATCGGACAACACATCCAAAGCTTTTGCCAGATGTTGGCTGGCCGATTTAACGTAGTAGCCAGTGTATTCTCTGCCAGTGAAAGCATTAAATTCTGCCCCCATTACATCCACCGCCCCTGCCAGTTTTTGGGCCGTCGGATAGTTTTTGGTACCCTTGAAAACCATGTGCTCAAAAAAGTGAGCAATACCCTGTTGAGCCTTGGTTTCATAGCGCGAACCAGTATTCCCTAAAACTAGAGCTGTGACGGACGCCACCGCAGGCATGGGAATCCGCAACACAGTTAAGCCAGAATCCAACTCAACTTTTGAAAAATCCAACATTGATTGAACACTTTTTTTCACTAAACCCCCCTAATAGACTTATAGCGAAATAACGAAAATATTATAAAATCTATCCATAATTAATTCGTTTCTTATTTCGCTACAAGTCTTTATTACATTTTGTTAACCACTGGAATACCCAGCACATGCAGACCTTGTTTCATCACCTGGCCCACGACTGTAGTTAAGAGTAACCGCCAGGCTGTATCGGGTTCAAGACTCCCCACATCAGAAGTAGAAGAAGTTGGTGTAACCTGATGATGAGCATAAAAAGTGTTGAAGGCCGAAGCTAGATCAAAAATGGCCCCCGCCACGATGTGAGGGGCATTTTGTTCAACAGCTATGGTTAAAGCATCAATATATAAAGCAATGTATCGCAAGGTTAACTTCTCGTCTATGTTGGGTTGGTATTTTAAGTATGATTTATTGTCAAGCAATGTATCAATAGATTTCGCAATGTATGGATTGATGTCAGGCTGATGACATAACTTGGACCAAATGCTTTGAGTTCGGACATAGGTATATAGCAAGTACGGTCCACTGTTACCCTGGAAGCTGAGCGAATCCTTGAAGCTAAAGGCTATATCCTGCCCAATCGACGACTTTAAGAGTGAGTATTTAACGGCCGCTAGACCAACTATTTCGGCAATTTTTTCTTCTGATAAAGCACTAGCCGTTTTTTCTTGTCCATCCTCTTTTTGACCAACCTTAACTTGTTTAATCTTCTCCAGACTGCGTTTTTTGGCTTCGTCAAGTAGCCACTCTCCAGTTAAAATTTGGCCAGTTCGACTGGACATCTTGCCCTCCGGTAGTCTGACCATAGCGTGAGAAAGATGAGTGGTTTTAACGGCTAATTCTGGTTCAATTAAACTCAAGGCTTTAAGCAGAACTTGAAAGTACTCATCAATCTCATTGCCTGTAATGACAATTGATCGATCATAAGCAAACCGGCGATACTTTTCTGGTGCCAAACCCAGTTCCTTAGCTTCGTAGGTAGGTAAGCCCACCGAATTGATAAAAACTCGATTGTGAAGACCATACTTTTCTCCAGGGAAAATGACCGCTCCCTGGCTTTTTTCAAAGACACCTTTTTTAAGATATGCCTTGACCAACTTCAAGCCGAACTCACCCACCAAGCTTTCAAAATAGTATTGATCAAACTTGGTACCCAATCGCCTATACATCACTTCAAAATACTCCAAACTCCAAGCTCGTCCTTGCTGGTAAAGGGTTTTAATCTGCTCATAATCAAGTTTTGAGTCTTTAAGAAATTGACTATAATCAACCTGAGGTTGCCAGGTCTCTTTTTCGACCAAATCTTCCTGACCTGCCAAGTAAGTGGCATAGTTAATCGTCTGCATATCTTTCTGAGCCACTTGGTCATCTTTGTAAGCAGTCGCTCCTAAAGCATAAGCTTGACCCAGAAAATGAATTCGCTTAGACAGAGATAGTTGGCTTAATTTTTCAAAGGCCGACCGCCAGTTGCTTGCCTTGGGTGAATCAGCATGCAACTTATGTATCATGCCCCAAATACTTTTGGCCACATGCATGCCCACATCTCCCTGATAGCAGGCTCTCTGGACCTGGGCTCCTGCCAGTTCATACAATCGGCTAATAGCCTCTCCAACGCTGTTGTTATACAAATGGCCAATGTGGAATTCTTTAAAGGGATTGGGATCCGTGAACTCTACCACCACTTTTTGCCCTTTCTGGGTCTGGGCAATCATTGGAGCCCCTTGGCGCAGTATATTCGTCATTTTGGCGGTGTAGAACTCGTCCGCAAGTGAGAAATTAATGAAACCCGGACCAGCCACTGCTACTTGGACGATACTAGCCTCAGTTAACGATTTTTTTAGCTTTTTAATTTGGGTGGTGATAGCTTCGGCCAAAGCTCGTGGCGAATTGAGATTGTCACCCATTTGTTTTTTTTGTTCAACCAAAAGTTGGCCAAACAACTTCATCGCCACATTGCTCGTCCAATCACCGTGACTCAAATTGCCGGGTCTTTCGACCACCCAAGCTCCTGTTTGAACTTGGATCTTATCAAAACCAAGATTGTCTAAGGCTTGCAGAATGATCTTTCTGATGACTGGCTTCATGCTGTTAATTATACAGCACTAATTGATACAGAAACTAGCTAAAGAGCTGACTATTCTGATTAACATTTGTACTCAATAGGTTTTTGGCATTACAACGAAATCATATATCTATATGGCTATTTTTTTGTACTCAATACTAGGCTTTATGACAGTCGTTGTTTGGTCTTTATTCGGCTTCAATTTGCAAAGCCAAAAGAACTTATTTATTCGCTCAACCTAGGATTTAAACACCCAAAGCAACTCAGTTGGGGTTGATTCAAGTTGCACTAACATCATTTTTGGGAGTTTTATTTCCATGTGGGTCCATCATCCTTGCGCGCACTTGTCATCCTCGCGTGCACCTGTCATCCTCGCGTAGCGGGGATCCAGGGGATGGATTCCCCCCGCCTGGGCGGGGAGAATGACAACCCCAGAAGGAGAATGACAATCGCTCACAATCAGAAAAAATGTCCCTGCATTAGACTGCAGAAATTCAAAATCCGAGTCACAAATTCATTTTTTATCTACCCAATTGTTCATTTTTTTGTTTCAACTTAAGCAAATCATTTAGCTGTTTGGTGAGCAAATCAGCTTTTTAAGTATTGGTGTTTGTCAGTTTTGTTATGTTGCCGACCTTGCTATGTTGCTAAACTAAACGTTAATATTATCAATAGTGGTCTAAGTTAACTAAACTAGTTGTTATGTATTTGTTAGAGTACTAACTAGATCAGATATTTAGCTCAAAACAAGTCAAGCTACCATTTATTTTGGATATTTGCCGCCTCTCTTTCCTTTTCTTTGTTTTTGAGTACAAATTTACTTGAGTAAACTGCTATTTTTCACTCCATTTTTGGTTGACAGTTTTTTATTTTTCCCGATTGATGATATGAGACTGCTTTTGCAATAAGGGAAACGGTGACTTGTGTGGCTGGCAGTCTATTATTTTGACTCAATTTTTGAAGAAATGACCACTGCCGTCAAGCAATATCACCGCCAAATCAAAATATCCAGAAGTAACATCAGTCTCTCGTTCAATTTGATACATTAAATGATAGATGCTTTAACCCTATTGATGATATATAGTAACCGCAAAACAAGTTTGGTCAGTTTGACTTGAGTAAAAAAGCGGTAAATTTGTTTTGCGCCGACTATATTAGTCATTGACCAGCCTAATTTGTTGACCATCAATCACTAAATGGATGTCACCCATTTGATCGGTCCTTAAAATTTTTGACCCAAAGACCCCCAAATCACTCACTACTCGATCTGAGGGGTGTCCATAAGGGTTATTTTCCCCAAGACTCAAGACGGAAATTTCGGGTCTGGCAAGTGATAAAAATGAGGGTGAGGTAGATGATTTTGACCCATGATGCGCCACTTTTAATATGTTGACATTTGGTATCAGACCTTCGACCATGAGTGCTGTTTCACCACTGGCTTCGATATCACCCATCATCAGTGATTTAGTCTGTCCTACTGTTAATAATATAACGATAGATCGGTTATTTTGCTGTTCATCTTTTTGTTCAATATTTGGCAGTACATCCAATAACTGTGTTTCGGAAAAGGGGGTGTTTTGAGGTGGTGATCGACTTAAGTCCACCAGAGGTGAGAGGATTTTTATTGAGATATTTAATGACAACTCAAATTGCAGGCCTTTGCCCCCAATTATAAGCTGTTTTGGGGAGTATTCTTTTGTCTGGATCAGAGTTTGAAACCGCCTAAAAACGGACGTTTGTTTAGTGTCACCATTCATTATGAGATAATTGACTGCAAATTGTCTAAATACTGGCTCTAGTCCTCCCACATGATCAGTGTCTGGATGAGTCGCTACTACTACTTCAAGTTGATTGTCCCACCAAGGTATATACTTCTCTAAACACTCGAGGACTTTGTCATCAGGACCGGCATCAATCAGTAGCTGGTGGTTACCTTCCCAGATCAAAATAGCATCACCCTGACCCACATCACAAAAAACTATGTGGGATTTTCCGTCTGGAAAATGACCAACAAATCCTAGAATTACCCCAAGACAGATGCTTAATGTAGCTATAGTTTTTCTCATCTACCACCCTCCTATCTGCATTTTCTTCCCATGATTATTAATTTGCTTCCAGGCGAAAAGAGCTGTGCACCAACCGATATACCACGTCCAAATAACTCGTACCGACCAAGTATTAAAGCTAAGTAACGTCCAAGTAATGTGGCTGGTTTTAGCCAGTACCTGGCTAAAACCAGCCAACCAACCCCTGATTGGTAGGGTTAATAACTTCACCACATCCCACCCAGCCCCTCTGGTCAACATCAAGTGACTACTCAATAACTGGGGTAAATTAACCACCAGCAATCCTGCTACCAGAGTCACACCTATCCGGAATACTCCAGGCAAACACCAGAGAACTAGCCAGCTGGAGACAAAACCTATCCAACTCCACTTGCCAAATGACTGGATTACCAGAGGTAGAATGGCCAGTTGAGCTGTTAAACTAAAGAGAATTGTTTCTCGAGTATACTTAATAATTTTAGATCTGCCCTTCTCTCTTAACCAATCATTATTTAAAAGGGTGGAACTGGCACCAAATTGGTCGTTTCCGCCCATTTCCCAGACGAAAAATCGATTTGTTTGACCAGTTATGTGACTAACCAACAGAATGGCCAAAGTAGCTGTCACCGACATCCAGAAGGCAGACTCCAACCACCAGAGGGGATTTAACCACAGCATCAAAATCACAGTCCAGGCTAAACTAAGTAGAGTTGAAGCCGGTCTCCTCCAGACGTGTTTGGCCAATAGTCTATAGCCGGCCATCAATCCAGATCTGATAATGGCTGGTCTCCACAGCGTCAGACTCGAGTAAATAATTAAAACAAAAACTTGAATCACTAGTTGAGCTCTACTAGACAATTTTTTAATTCTTTTGCTCACCATCTTGAGTAATAAACCCACATGCATGCCCGATGCAGAAAAAATATACATCAGACCTAAGTTTTCAATTCCCTGCTGAACTACCTCTGGTGTAGATCTCACACCACCTAAAACCAGGCTAAATAAAAGACTACCTCCAGAGTAACCCAGCATCCATCTTATTTGATCCAACAAGTTTCGTCGGAGATTCGCCATAATTTGCCACCAACTAGAAAATAGGTATTTTACCGAAACTCTTGAGTAAATAACTGGTTGAATTGACTGGACCATCAGAGTTTTTGGGCCGTTTTCATTGCTATCACTGCTCTCTTGAAGACTGCCAATTACTCTCAAGTACGAACCAGCCGGATACTTAAAACAGTCTGGTAAATAGATCAAAATATGACTTTGGCTCTGCCAACACGATGTCGTGTTTTCTCGCCACAGAATTTCCAGCTCAATGGGTCCGACTGTCAAATTGTTTCGGTATATATTTATTTTCTGCAGGGTACGCACGAGTATTAATATGCCAAAGATCATCAATAGGTATATCTGTAGCTTCATTGGAAAAATATAAACATATATACATGAATGATGCGAAGTGGAGTGGTTAATAACCACACATAGATTGCCTGATCCAAATTGAGTCAAATAGCCACATAAAACCCAAATACTGGACCCCAATTTACAAGCTTAACTGACCTTTAATCTCATTCAATAGATTCTGGCTAATGACTGCCTTCTCTACCAACTCATCCAAACTCGTAAAGGGCCGATTTTGGATGATGTCATCAGCTCGCTTCTCGCCAATACCTGTCAAACTCATTAATTCTGCCCGACTAGCTTGATTAATCGATACTAAGCCCCCGTTCTTTTGATTCTGATTGGCAGTAACTGAACTTGCTTTGAGCTGAACCTGACACCACTCGGCTACTTCGCCTTGAAATTCTCGCTCAGCCTGACTAGGAATGTAAAGCTTACTCCCACCTTTGACGCTTTCTGCCAGGTTGAGTTGCTGAGTCACAAAACTTTTATCGGCAGTTTTGGCTAGACCCCCAGCCTGTTCAACCGCTTCTGCCACCAGACTCCCATTAGCCAGCTGATAGACACCTGGTTTGTTAACTGCTCCGCTCACGTCCACCCAAACCAGATTACTACTTGTGGGTTCAACCTGGCTTGTTTCAAGCAATTGATCATCCTGAATAGGTGTCGTCCATGATTGAACCAACTGTGGTCGATTCCACAACAACAAACCTCCCAACCCCTCGCAGAGTACCCCCAATAGAATAAGTGCTTTCACCTGATTAGATGGAGTTTTTATACCAGATAAATCGAAAGCCTGAGTCTGCCACATGCCCCAGATCATAATCCGCAATTCTTACAAGAAGCGTAACAATCCAGAATTCTAATTATTACAACAAATTCAAAAAGACGCGCCTTGTTAGGACGTTCGCTCCAACAATGTTTTAGCTCAGAGGTTATAGAGCTCTCTCGATGAGTTCAACTCCTATCAATAAGCTCTACTTAGGTAAGATGTGTTGACCTCATACGCTAGACCTGTTGTGTAATAAGAAATGAGTTAATTTGAATAAGATTTTGATTCATTTTCGAGGCAGAAACTTGCGATAGTAGCTAAGCTTACTTGAGTAAGTTTCTAACAAAGAAAATGATCAAAATATTGACAAAGTAACCTTTCACTTATTACACAACAGGTCTAATCACAAGTCGCGCTTTTTTCGTTTATTGACTTCTCAAGTTAAATTTTACATAAGTATTTTATTAATTAATAAATTTAATAAGTCTTGATTTGCAGAGCGTATGAATTAAACACTTCCCAAGTCAGTTAAGCTTAAAGCTTGGAGTTTAATTCGTCGAATGAGCTCACAAAATTGCAATTAGATATTTTCTGGTGCGAATGGCCTGCAAATCAAGAGGTATTAAATTTATTTACTTGTTATTTCTTAAGTTTTTGGTTATTAAAATTATAGTTTTACTTAATCAATTTTCATTTTTGCCACGGTGACAAAGTTGACAATTTTGCCTGGTACATAGATTTCTTTTTTAACCGTTTGACCGTCCAGCCAGTGCTTGAGTTGAGGTAAAGCTCTAGCCGTTTCAAGCACCTTTGATTTGTTGTCAATTTCTGCACTAGACCACTCCAGCTGGGCCCTGACTTTGCCATTGATTTGAATAGGTATGATGATTTGCTCGTCCTGGGCCAATTCTGAGTCTGCTTGGGGCCAGCTGGCCAGGTGAACCGATGAGCATTGGCTGTCCGGGCTTGAGTTTAACTTAGCTTTGGCCTGTTTCATCTGCTGATATATATCCTCAGCCAAAAACGGAGCAAAAGGAGCTAACATCAGCACAAAATTTTCCCAGTCCTCTCTCAAAATCTTATCGGTCTTTTCCCAAACATTGACCAGCTCCATCATGGAGGCAATGGCCGTATTGAACTTGAGCTGGGGAATGTCTTGGGTGACTTTTTGGAGAGTCTGGTGGAACTTTTGCCTGCCATCTTTGGCTGACCATGGCTGGGGATTGCTGGCAATGGCCCGATTGCTGTCCAGACTGCGATCGATTGCCAAGTCGAGATGGTTTGCCAACTGGCTCTCGGCTAAGCCATGGATTTTCTTCAAAAACTTGTAGATGCCGATGACCGCTCGAGCATCCCAGGGTTTATCGGCATCAATTGGCCCCATAAACATTTCATAAAGACGCAAGGTGTCGGCGCCAAATTTCTCGATGACTTCGTCTGGAGTGATGACATTGCCCTTACTCTTACTCATCTTTTTACCATTGGGACCCAAGATCATACCTTGATGACGCATTTTGAGGAACGGCTCGTCAAAATTGAGATAACCTTCATCGCGCAAGAACTTGGTGAAGAACCTCGAGTAAAGCAGGTGCAAAACAATGTGTTCCTGACCAATCATGTAAAAATCAACCGGCGACCACTGTTTGAGTTTGTCCGGACTGGCAAACTCCTGCTCATTTCTGGGGTCAGTGTAACGCAAATAGTACCAGCTGGAATCCACAAAAGTGTCCATGGTATCCACCTCCGGTGTCCAGCCTTTGCCATACAACCGCTCGGTCCGCTCAAAAAACTCTTGGCTTGATTTTAACGGCGATTCACCAGTGGGTTTAAAGTCCACATCTTCTGGTAGCAACCAAGGCAAATGTTCATTTTTAACCGGATGGGGTTTACCTTCTGGATCATAAACAATGGGAATGGGCGCGCCCCAGTATCTTTGACGAGAGATCAGCCAGTCACGGAGTTTGTAGGTAGTAACTCGCTTACCCCAACCTTTTTCTTCAAGGTAGTCCATCATTTTTTCGATCGCCTGATGAGTTTCAAGACCATTCAAAAAATCAGAATTAATCGTGACGCCAGCTGTTTCTTGAATCATCAGGTCTGTATACCAAGAATTGCTAGCTAGATATAACCAAGGGTTTTGAGTTTTTTCAATTGAATCTGAATTATACTGATGACACAGCTCAGCCACTTGATCCCAATTAGAAGCATCCAAAACCAACTCAGTTACTTGACCGGTCTTATTCTTAAAACAAAACCAAATTTCATTACCGATCACCTCATTCCAAAATCCAGCTGTTAATTTTTCTCTAATTAGCTGTTGGTATTGATGATATTTTGATGCAGGAATTGTGAGCTTGCGGGCTTTCTTACCTTCCAAAGCAAAACTGATACCTAACTTTGTCAGTTCTTGATCAGTCACACTATCAACCCCCATTAAATAGCTTCTATACTCAGTTAGTTCTTGATGTCTAACTACTGGTTTGACTTCCAGGTTATAAACTTTGGCAAACTCAAAATCTCGTCTATCATGACTAGGCACACCCACTACTGCTCCTGTCCCAAACCCACCCAAAACAAAATCAGAAATCCAAACGGGCATTCGTTTGTTGGTCAAGTTATTTATTGCATACCAACCAGTAAAAACCCCAGTTTTCTTTTGACCCTCTTGCTGTCTTTCAAGTTCGGTTTTATGACTGGCAGTTGCCAAATACTTGGCCATCTCTTTTTTTTGTTTAGCAATTTTGATTGCCAATTTGTGTTCTGGAGCCAAGACCACAAACGTAGCCCCAAAATTTGTATCAGGTCTGGTAGAAAAACAGGTCACATCTCCTATTGCTCGACCTTGCTCATCCTCAATTTGATAGGTAATATCAATACCTTTTTTCTTACCAATCCAGTTAATTTGCTGTTGCTTGGTGGCTGACGGCCAATCGACTTGATCCAAACCTGAAATCAGCTCATCTTTGTACTTAGTAATTTTGAAGTACCACTGTTCTAGACTTCTCTGAATTACCTGGGTCTCACACCGCTCGCACTTACCGTCCACCACTTGCTCATTAGCTAACACTGTTTGACATGATGGACACCAATTAACCAAACCGGGCGCTTTGTATGCCAGACCTTTTTCATACAGCTTGAGGAACAGCCATTGAGTCCATCGGTAATAACCAGGATGGGAAGTGGCAATTTCACCGGCCCAGTCGTAGGAAATGGCCAAGCGCTGAATCTGCCCCCGAAATGTGTTGATAGCGTCTCGCGTTGTCTGGGCTGGGGGAATACCGGTTTTAATGGCATAATTTTCGGCTGGCAAACCAAAAGCATCCCAGCCCACTGGAAACATAACTTGCTTGCCATTCATCCGCCAGTAGCGAGCCATCATATCCAGAGCCGTATTACTCTCCACATGCCCCACATGCAAACCGGAACCAGAGGGATAAGCAAAAGCAAACAACAGAAACATTTTATCTTTTTTGGAATCAGCTTGACCACCAGCCACATTCTGGAACAAACCTTCATCTGCCCAAAATTTCTGCCAACACGCCTCAATTTTTGTGTGATCGTACATAACTTAGCATCTCTTACTTATGCGATTAGTCACTGTTTTCGTTTTGTTGACCACGAGCATAAGATCCAAAAAGAGCTGCTTTTTTTGACTCCAAAATTATTCATGGTGGATCTGGTTCGATGAGCAATATCAGTAATTTTCATAATTATCAAAGATTATATCAGCATCTTCATACCGAGGTCGAGTGGCATTAAGTCTATTGAGTCTATTGTATAGCTGATATCACCTAAGTTATACTTAATCTATGCCTCGCCTGTCGCCCATTATTCACACCATGACTTTACTTTTAACTTTGGTGGCGACCTATTTGTGGTTGACCACGCCCACCTTAGCCCATTACTCTCTGCAGGCTTTTGCCGGCACCACCCTGCTTTACTTCATTCTCAAAAAACTGGACAACTCTCGCCTACACCACATTGCTCCTGCGCCAGATTCTCTAGAAATGCCCATGATGACTTTCGCCCTGATTCTGATCATTGGCTCAACGGGCCTGAGTCAATCAATTTTCTATCCTCTAACTTATCTTTACCTGTTGTTCTTGGTGATGAGTACCCAAGTCGTGACGGCTGTTATCACTACTCTGGGTTTAACCAGTTTATTTTTTCTGCTGATGCCTATTTTCGATCATCAGCACTTAGCCGCACTCTTTACCTTACCTTTGCTATTGGTGCTTTTTATTTTAGCCAAGCGCCAAAACGAAGAGTTAACTATTGAAAAAATAGCCAGCCAACGAGAACACAAAGCCAAAGAGTTCCTGGCTCAATACGCTCAAGACACCAAAACTCATCTTGATCAAGCTAATCAGGACCGCGACCTGAATAATCGGGAGTTAGTCACTCTAGAGAGCTTCCTAGAAACCTTTCTTCAACCTAAACTTGAGTACATGTTGGAGTTAATTAAAGATGCCCAAACCAGATTGGTACTAGAAGCTCAACTCAAAGTCATAGCCAATCGAGTACAAGAAATCCTGGGTCAAATGGGTGTAAAAACCAAATCAACATCTACTCAACATGAACCTAAAACTTAGCTTGAGGGGGCCGACCCTCAGTTTGATCTTCATCTGTATCGGCTTAGTCTGGCTCGCCTTACGGCTCGCCCCTCCCGCCCTAGCGGAAAGTTTGAGTTCCGACTCTTTCCTAATCACCTTTGGCAACTTCAATATCACATCGGGAGAAAAAACGGGCGGTGGTTATGTCTTGACCGACACGGTTGGTCAAATTGGAGCCGGCCCGTATGGAGAGTACGGAGTTTCCAGCTACTTCTTGGGTGGTGGCTTCCAATACATCTATCAGATCCAGAACTTTAGTTTTAGTATTTCCAAACTGAACATTGACTTAGGTACTTTGAGCTCAAGTGCTTTTAATACTGATTTTCATACTTTAAGCATCACCGCCAGAGGAGCCGGAGGCTACGCTGTCTACGCCTACGAGGGCCACCCCTTGCTTCATGATGATGACGTGTCCACTATTGCCGATACCACCTGTAACTCTGGCAGTTGTAACCAAGTCACAGCCGGTATCTGGACCACACCCGGCATTGGTGGCTTCGGCTTTAATGCCAGCGGTGATGACGTACCGGTAGACTTTGTGACCACGGATTACTACCGCCAATTTGCCAATAACTCCACAGCCGAAGCCATGCAAGCCGTCATGAGTTCCAGCAATATTGCCAGGGTGGCTCAAGCCACCATCACCTACAAAGCCGGACTATCCGGTAGTGAAGCGGCCGGCGATTATCAGACGTATGTGGTCTACGTAGCAGTCCCAGGATATTAAACAAGTTATGACCCTCAGCCACTTCAGCAGAAAACAAACAAGACTTTTTCGATTGAGTTGCTTATTGTGTGGAGGATTAATCCTGTTTCTAACTATTCTCATGACTCCAATCATGGCTCAAAATCAGGGGGTTGACCAAATTAGTCTGGTGAATCTGAGTGTTTCTCCCCCATCTGCCTACCTCAGATTAAAACCGGGCAGTAGCGCCACTCACACCATTACTCTAGAAAACCTGAGCAATTCTCCTCTGACCATCTCTCCAGAAGTGGTTGATTTTAAACCCGATGGCCAAACTGGCGTGCCTCAAGTTCAAAAAACTCTCAGTTTTCCCTATTTAGATATTCCAGAAAGCGGTTTGGGTACATTAACTCTGGAACCAAAACAAACCGCTCAACTAACTCTCAAGTTTAAAGCCCCAGCCGGATCTCAAGTCAAAGAGTACCCCATGACTATCCTTTTTCACCACCAAAATAATGATTTGACCGTGACTTCAGGTAACTCCCAGGCACAAATATCAGCCAGTATTGGCAGTAACTTGGTGGTGCTGGTAGCCGACCGTGATCTGGAACCCCAACTCAAAGTTAAATCGATTCAAGCCCCTTTGATCACAGATACTTTTCAAGTCTTCGAATTTAGTCCTTTGCTTGAAAACGGCCAAGTGTCGGCGACGATAGCCTCAGGCAGTGCTTCAATTAAAAACTGGCAGGGGCGAGTCGCTGTCAACTGGCAAATTTTTCCAGATGTAGTTCTGGGCCAAAGCACTCGTCAAGCTCAAGCCCTAATTGATATCTTAGGCGACTCGCCCCGACCCGGAACTTTTAAATTAAAATCCAAGCTTTGGGGGATCCACTCAATTCAAGTCAGTACCACTCACCAAAATCCAGAAGGGGCGATGGTGATTGATTCAACTCAAAGTCGGTACTTTTTAGCCATACCAATCATACCTAGTCTGATTTTGATCTTATTAGGCATTTTGGCTGTTTACATCAAGTTCATTAAACGATAAGCCCTTTGTCATTTCCCCCGCTCTTTGTCATTTCCCCCGCTCTTTGTCATTTCCCCCGCCCAGGGGGGAATCCACTGGATTCCCGCTAACACGGGAATGACGGGTAACGGCGCGAGGATGACCAAAACATTGTTCTTGAGTAACCTCATGCTTGACAAGCATAGTCAAAAACTTCAAACTGAATGCATGCAGATTTGGCGTCGTCTTTTGGTGGTAGCGGTGTTAGTAATTGGATTTAGTACGGTCAGTTTAGTCAACAGAATCAGATCAGCCAGTTTGACCAGTGTTTCGGTAACTCTCTCCAACTCCAGGCATTCTTTTAATGGTCGATTAGCGGCGGGTAATACTGTTGGTGCTTCCAGCATCATCATCAACACCACTGCCGGCGCCTATGCTTCCACCGACTCAGCTCAATTAGTCCAAGGTGATAGTCTGGGTATTGGAGGCACGGGTAACATCAACACCTACACTGTCACCGATGTAGTCAGCACTGGGGTCATCAATATTACCCCAGTCTTGGCAAGTGGTGATACCGAATCGGGCGATGTGGTTATCTCCACTCAATCGGGTACTTTAACTGCCCGTTTAACTACCGCCAACGCCGTTGCCAATGGGCGCTTTAGAGTCTTAATTCCAGCCTTACCCAGCAACACTAATGCCAGCGATGGCATTCCAGATCAAGGTTTCTTTGATTTCTCCGCCTCCACCCCAAGTGTAGTATGTCCTAGTGATATTTCTGGTTACGACTTTGTAGCTGGCACAGCTACAGCTTCGGCTGTGACACTAGCTACTCTAGAATACCATTCTTTTGAGTGTGCCTATTCTGGCGCGGGCGCCATTGGCAGTCCTTTTGATGGCACCACCAATGGTTCTATCGGCATTGGCGCCACTAATCCCTTGATCAATCCTGCTCCCAAATCTGGTCACTTGAGCGGTACGGCCGATACCTACAAAGTCATTATTCAACACCTGGATTCTGCTTTTGCTGTCAAGGACACTACCTCCATCTCGATTGGAGTGATTGAAGCTGTCAAAGTCACAGCCGCAGTTGAACCCCAAATCAGTTTTAAGATCACAGGTGTGAATGCCTCAGTAAACAATCGTTGCGGTACTACCACAACTTTTGCCACTACTGCTACTACAGTACCCTTCGGTTCTTTATCTATTTCTGGCTTTGCCAACGGTACTCAAAATCTGGCCGTTTCAACTAATGCCGTCCATGGCTATGTTGTCACAGCTATAGAAAATGACCAGTTGGGTCTCAATGGAGCAACGTGTACGGGAGATCCTTGGAATCCAACTGCCAACTATAGTTGTATTCGAGATTCAGTAGGAGATGCTAGCGCCATGACTCACACTGTCAGTGATGAATGGAGTGCAACTACTGTCAAGGGCTTTGCTTACTCCATGGAAGATGTTAACGCCACCAATGCTGAACCTGCTTTTGAGTACACTAATAACTCAACTTGCACAGACACTGCTGATGGTGGCACTTGTACCGCCTGCGATGGTACCGGCGACTGCTTCCGTCAGTTTGCCGACGCCGAAAATTCTCAAGCCGTGGTTCGCATTTTTGGATCAGATGGTGATACAGTCGCAGACAACGACAACGTCTTTGTCTGTTACCGAGGTATAATTTCTGCCACTCAAGCCGCCGGCAACTACGAGAACTACTTAACCTATACCGCCACTGCCACTTTTTAAGGATTAAATATGCAACTGCCTGCCCAATTCAAACAAAAACTCTTTCTGATGTTAGTCGGACTGAGCCTGGGAGTCTTGGCTTTACATAGACCTGCCTCTCCAGTTTTAGCCCAATCTCTAGAAGAATTAAGTCTGACCGCCATCCCTACTCGTTTGGGCGATGACGGTCAACTCCACGCCAAACCGGGAGAAAAAATTCAAACCTTAGTCAAAGTTCAGAACTCCAGTAATCAAGACATGACAGTGGTCACCAGAGCTCAAGACTTCACTCTAGATTCAGATGGAGCATCTCCCCTGCCCATCGAAGGGGAAGTTTCCAATCGCTGGAGTCTAGCTTCTTGGGTGGTCTTGACTCCAAGTGAGCAAGTCGTATCGGCCCATCAGACTAGAGGTGTGAATGTGGTGGTCGAGATCCCTGAGGATGCCCTGCCAGGTGGTCATTACGCCATGATTACCCACCGCCCCGTTTTTGGTGATTTGGAAAGCCTAGCCACTGGCGAAACGGTTGATAGTGGTATCACTCAAAAAGTTGGCACCTTGCTCTACGTGATTGTGGACGGACCCATCAGTGAAGATGCTTTTGTCCGCAACTTAACTTTTCCCAAGTTAACCGAGTATGGACCGATTGATTTCACTTTTTCCATTGAGAGCATGTCTGATGTCCACATCAGACCTCAAATTACTGTCGAACTTAAAGACTGGCTAGGTCGTAGGGTTGACGTGGTCCAAATTGAAACCAAAAATATTTTTCCTTTATCCAGCCGCGACTTTGAGGGCCGATGGAACCGAATCTGGGGTTTTGGTCGCTACACGGCTCAATTAACCGCCAGTTATGGTCAATCTGGAAGACTGGCAGTGGCCACCACTCACTTCTGGTTCTTCCCAGTCACCTTAATGATCGTAGCCCTAATTATTTTCTTGACTCTGGTGGCTGTGTTTATTGCTGTCAGACGCCACATCCTCCATCGTAGGGATGACCGGTCCAGCACCATCGCCACTCTGGAAAAGAAGATCCAAGACCTCGAATCCAAAACTGACCAACCATCCCCTGGATCCCCCCCGCCTGGGCGGGGAAGATGACGGAGTGAACCGCGGGAATGACAATTGATTTTCCTGTATGATTAAGTCATGAAAACTTGGCTTGCCCGCTTTCCAGGTCTGTGTTTGTGGTTGGGGTTAATCCTTTGGTTGTTTGGCCACTTGGTGGTACCGATTCAAGCGGAAACTTGGGGTGTCAACCCTGGCGAAACTCTGACCACCAACCCCAAAGATAGACGGGTAGATGTCACCGCCACCATGCCCGATGTAGTACCACCATCCACTCCCATTTTGATCACCCCAAAAAATAACGCACTACTTAGAATCAACCAACCGGCTTTTTCTTGGTATGGCAGTACGGACAATGTTCAACTCAGTCACTATCAAATTTGGCTAGACGGCATACTCTGGTTTGATAACCTACCTCTCATCTCTCAAACCACCGCTAACTATACTTTCACCTACTTGGCCAGTGATGATATCTACCAGCTGACTCCTAGTCAAAGTTTAATCGATGGCCTGCATACTTGGAAAGTCATCATTTTCGATACTTCAGACAATTCAAATCAGTCGGCCACCTGGTCGTTCACCATCGATACTCAAGCACCTGTCTTAGTAGTAACTCAAGTCGGTAGCAAAATTGTGGCCATTTCTTCTCAAGACGAAAGCACTATTCCCACCAGTCCCATTCAACTTGTTGAAAACGAACCAGTTCTCAAAGGTACGGGTGAAGCGGGAGCCCTAGTCCATCTGGATGTGATTATTCCTAAACACAATAATCCCACCTATTTATTTACCATTGGGGCCGATGGCACTTGGCAAGTTGATCTGCCGATGTTGCCCAGGGACATCGAGATTACTTTGGTCTTTATTATTACTGATCCAGCCGGCAATGTCGGCATTTTGTCTGGTCTTAAGTTAATAATTGTCACTCCGACCATAGCTATACCTGCTACCCAAGTCACTCCAGCTCCTTTTTCTAAATTTCTGCCACCCTCCATCGTTGAACGCTTGCCTAAAGTTATCATTCCCCTGCTTTCTCCCAGAGAACTCTTGTTTCAAACTGGTCGGCTAATTATGGGATTACTTCCGCCTGGTATCCAGGATTTCTTAGTGGCCAGCTCTCTACCCATCCGCCAGTTCCTTGAACATCAACCCTGGTTACCTAATGTACTAGCTCTGATAGCTCTGATTTTGCCGGTCTTGATTGGCACACTAACTTTAGCTAAACAGTTTGGCCTGAACATTTCTCCACGTAGTTTGATCGAAATTTGGCGAGGTTTAGGTCTCTGGCCAGATTTCCACCCCCAAGGTTTGGTCATCAGCAGTCAAACTGGCCAAGGTCTTGAGTTTGCCAGTCTTAAGTTAAGTGGTGAAAATGACCGCCAAGAACCGATGACTATGACTAAAATTACCAACCAATCGGGAGTCTATGACCACTTCCGGCTCCCAACTGGAGAGTATCGGGTCACGGTTGGGCAAAAATACTTCACTTTTCCCTCTCTCACCAGACGAATCGAACCGCAAGGTGTGTTTGATTGGTACCAAGGAGGTAGCTTCAAATTGGATGAGGCAAGCTTGGAGCCAGGCTTAGTCATACCTCTGGATATCCAATCCGATTTATCTCCAGCAGACATCAAGCGGATGCGCCAACGAGCCACCTGGCTCAAGCTTGCCTCCCTGACCGGACCCTTGAGAGGTGGACACTTTACCCTGTGCTTAATCTTAACCATCATCTGGCCGTCTGTCTGGAACTTAATTGCCTCTGGCATTTATGTGATTAGCTTTTTTCAAAACGTCATTCGCCAAAAAACCAGCACTCTGGTCGGACAGGTCATTGATGTGGATCAGATCGATCTACCTTGGGTGAGTTTGGTCTGGCAGACTCAAGCGGGTCAAATTATAGATGCCTTTATCACCGATCAAACCGGTCATTTTCAAAGCTGTTGCCCCCAACCTGATACTTCATACTTGCGCGTCATTAAGCCCCCGTTTTGGGTGGCTGAAACTAGCGCGACTGGTCAAAGCAATATCTATCCACTCAAAGCCCCATCCAAAGACACTCACCGACCCCAAATCATCACCCTTCGCCACCCATAGTCATTCCCGCGCCAGCGGGAATCCGTCATCCTCGCACCCCCCTCTGTCATCCTCGCACCCCCCTCTGTCATCCTCGCGCAACGGGGATCCAGTGGATTCCCATCCCTGCGGGATGAGAATGACGAACACCAGGGGGGGAATAACGGTCAATGGGTGGATTGGTCCCGTTTTTGCCAGTTGTCGGTAATGTTTTGGGCAACATCCCCTAGTAATATTACATATTGAACTAAAATAGTTATTCCCGCATATTTGTTGCAGGATTACCGCAGATCGAGAAAATAATTACTGCAAATGTAGATATTCAATTATTACCGCATCTTTATTGACTCTATTACTGCATGCATATCAGTAATATATGAATACCCGAATCATTTTTGAGGTAATGTTGTGGGTTAGATTTTTGGGTAGATTATTCTGCCAGTTGGCAAATTGGCAAAATTCATCTGCCTTCGTTTGATACACTTTGTTCATAACCAACCAGATTTTCATGCCCTACCAAGCTTTGCCAGGTGCCCACCAATGCCAATGGAGCTTTGAGATAAGAGAAATAGTACCGAATAACTCCCAAATCTCCCGCAATTGCCAAAAATAACCTCTCAAACAGACTCTGGAGTTGTTCTATATGCCCATCATCCAGCTTTTTTTGCAGGTCTAGTATCTTTAGCAGTCTTTCAATTTGATTGCTAACACCAGAGTACTGGTTGGATAACTCTATAATGGAGTATTTTTCTCTGGCCACTCGATCTATATTATCTGCTTGCCATTCTCTGGTCTTCAAGATGTAGATTGAGTTGTCATAGATGGGTTTTAGCTGGTTCAGAAATTGACTCAAGTAAACATCTGGTGCTAGATAGACACCTCTGGATAATTGGATGCACTTGTGCGTTTGACACCAGTTCCGCAAATATCGAAATTGTTTGTCGGTCTTTGGTGGTTGATTAAAGACCAAACATAACCAGTCACCTTGCCACGTAGCCCACACATTCAACAAAGCCGGAAATTGAGCCTGTAGGGCTGTTAATGCCTGTTTGGTACCTATCACCACTCTCTCACCTGCCACAGTTTGCAAATCCAACCAACCTCGGCTTTTTGCCAGATACAAAAGTGATCGAAAACTTGCAGACTTGAGATTCGGAAACACCACCCTCTTGAGAGTTGCAACCGCTATAGCTTTAGGCTGGTCCGAGGTAGGTACCACATTTAGTAGCAATTTGAGACTGTTTTCTTTCATAATTTCATTAGATCGATCATATATCGTATGACAAGCTCTTACTTGCAAGTTTTGCATTAATATTAATCTACTTCTACTTGACTAACTTTTGAGTTATCCACATTCAATTGACCCGAATAAGTTTTCATAGCTCTTTTGGTGCATAAACTCTGTCTAGAATTACTGTTTATACCTAGTACAAGACAAATAAATGATTATTGTCTAATTTTTCATTCACAGACTACCATATATTTAGACAGATTCACAAGAGTCATTTTTCAGCAATTTTTCCTGCCAAAACCCCCAAAAACTACCTCTTCTCCATACATTATCCGTAACTTGATCTCTTTTGAGCATCGTGAAATGAATGAAATATAGATAATTATGCCCTAGTTTTCCCCAATATAGGTGCTCTCGCGCGTTCCCTTATATATATGCCTGGATAACTCGAGGTTGATTTTTTGTGGCAAAACCTGCATTCTAAATGCTGTCTATCAAGTCTAATGAATCTGGCACTGTATAAAAACCCGAAATAGCAAATATGCCTGCTCGCCCGCATTATCTGTCCAGCATTTTGAAATCTTTTTCCACCTTCGTGGAGCATGCCATAGGTTCAGCTCAAACCAAAGAAGTGGCTTTGCTTCTAATGATCGAGTATCTTAAAAACAAGCGAGATTACTCCAGATGGACTCTGGGTGAACTAGATCAATTCTTAAACCGAAAAATTACCTCCGGTCGAACTGACCCTGCCTCGGCTAAATTAGTGACTCAGTTTGTTAGCCAATACCCCCCCTACCAGACCAGTGTATTTCTCAACGAATATCTGTTAGCACTCTCCGAAGATAACTGCTCGCCAGCTACTATCCGGAATTATCGTTCTGATATCAGTCAATTCATGAATCACATTGGGGCCACCGAATTAGACCGGCTCCTACAAAAACCCAAAGTGGTTGAGTTCCTCAAGTACCAACTCAAAAAAGACCTCAAACAGTCCAGTATTAAGCGCAAACTCAGCAGTATTACTCAATTCGGACTCTGGGCAGAAAAACGAGGCTTGGTCACAAGAGTCGCTCCTTGGATTAACCAGCTCAACCAAACCTGGGGCAACGGACCGGCCACTCCCTCCTGGATTCCCGCTAACGCGAAAATGACGGAGCGGGGCGCCAAACACCAACTCACCCCCAACAAAATCTCCTTTCTGCCTCTGGCTAAACATCTCTCCCACCCTCAAGTTTCGGCCAAGTCCAATCAAGACTTCAGGGCCAGGCTCCAATCTAGCCTGTCCGATCTGTCCCTGGGCTCCGCCTGGAAAGCCCGCAATCAATTTCTACCCTACCTCAATCTAGGCATGATCATCCTCTTCTTGATCGGAACCAGTGTTTTTGGTTACCAGCAGTTTGTCAAAGAAGTCCTGACTCCCTTGGCCTACCCGACCAGTCTGACCAGGCCCAATCGCGATCTATCTTTCCAAGGCAGATTAACCGATACCGCCTACAACCCCATTACCTCGGCTACCAACATGCGCTTCAAGCTCTACGACAATTTAACCAGTGGGGCTGTGCTTTGGGATTCAAACGCTTGTTTAATCACTCCAGATCAGGATGGTATTTTTAGCACCAACTTAGGTGATGACTGTGGCGCAGAGATCACTCAAGATGTGTTTACCGAGAACTCCAACGTCTGGCTTGAGGTAACTGTAGTGGCGGAAACCCTAACCCCCAGGCAAGCTATTAAATCAGTGGCTTACGCCTTAAACGCCGAGACACTTCAAGGCTACCCTGCCAGCGCTAGTGCGGTCGAAAACACGGTTATTATTATGGACAACAGTGGACAAATCCTTTTAGGCAACGCCACGCCAGTTTTGAAATCGACCGGCACTAGCTTTGCCATTGAAGCTCAAACCCTAACTTTGCAAACCTCCAGTGGCACCAACGGCAACATCAGCCTAACTCCCGATGGCACAGGTCGAGTAAATATTAACTCAGATTTAGCCCTTGACGGCATCTTGACGGCGCCTATGGCCACTTTTAGCGCCAACTATGCAGATGGAACAGCTTTAGTACTCAAAGGTGGTCCTTCTGGAACGGTCAACATTATGGAGTGGCAACTCTCCACTGGCGCCAAGCTCGGAGTCATTAATAGCGCCGGCAATGTTGGCATTGGCATGACCGCGCCAGGCGCCAAGCTGGAAGTTGGCGGTCAGGTCAAAATCACTGGGGGCACTCCGGGAGCCAATAAAGTTTTAACATCAGACAGTGTTGGTCTGGCTTCCTGGACAGATTTAGGCGGCATTGGAGTCACTTCAGTTACAGGAACAGCTAACCAGATAACCGCTTCTCCGACAACTGGAGCTGTGGTTTTAAGTATTCCTTCAGACTTTCGAGCCCCGGGTACGGTTAATGCCGTCTCTGGACTGTACACCGGAGCTACGGCCGGAACACAGAGAGTTGATGCTTCTGGTAATCTGGTGAATATAGGGACGATTACAGCCTCGGGAGCTGTGACAGCCGGAACATATAACAGTCAAACCATCACCTCAGCCGCCAGCTTTACCGGAACAGCGAGCGTGGCTACCTCTGTCTCCTCGCCCATCCACCAGGGAATCGCGGCCGCGGTCACCTTTGGCAATGCCTCGTATGGAACCACCATTGCCGGATCGGGTCTGACTGTCTCGCCGACTGCCTGGACTGCCACGCCAACTATTTCAGGTTTAATCACTGCTACTTCAGGCTTAACTACTCCCCAAACAGGCAATGCTCTCACTCTGTCCGGTGTCGGAGCTAATATCGCTTTTAGCGGAGCCGGTCTGGCTCAAATTACTACCGCCGCTTCTCAGCACTTGGCTTTGATGCCCGGCGGCAACGTCGGCATCGGGAACACCTCGCCTTTGGCTCGGCTGGATCTAAAGTCTGCAGGGACAGGCACAGACTTTGGGTTTAGACTCCAAGACTCAGGAGGTACAGATCGGGTCGTGATGCAAAGCAATGGCAACGTCGGCATCGGGACGACG
>JAHIVK010000010.1 GCA_018816385.1 Patescibacteria group bacterium | reverse complement strand
TAGGAATGAAAGTAAAATGGTAGAGGAGACGATGTCTGGTATGAGAGCCTACTTTATACCTGGCTTGCATAAGCCAAGTATATCAACAAACTAAGCACAGGTTCTTTGTGAAGCTCCGGCCTTTAGGCCGGCGAGCTTCACCGCCCTCTGATCGAACTTGTAAGAAATCCTTACAAGTTGAGTTCTCATCTAGCTCGCCCACTTTATAAATATTTTTTAGATGCATCGTAATGTTCTGTGACGTGGTATCAAACAGCTCCGCCATCTTTTTCTGTGTCAGCCAGATATTTTCATCGGCATACATTACTTCAATGTTCACCCCGCCGTCGGGCGACTGATAGATGGTAATTTGATTATCTGATGGTTGCTTGTTTTTTTTCATAACTCTGGCGCAATCGGGCTTGCCCGCCTTTGGAGGGAGGTCATGGGGTTTATAAATTAACTTATTAGACTCGCCTTTTTCTTATAATTATTCCAGTGAAAATTACATTTATTACACTTCCATGTTGGTAATTTTCTATAATCCTCAGAGGTAAAACCAAAAATATTTCCGCTATCATATTTTGGATTATTTGTAATTGGCTCAATATCTATTGAGTTGCATTCAGGACATGGATGGACGATTTTTTTATTCATATTATTTAGACTTTTCTTGTTTTACTGTTTGTCTAACAATTGTATTTCTAAACTCAACGGTTATTTTTGACAGTAAATCCATTGGATTTTGATTGCTTTTATCAAATCTAAACTGCTCGTCATCTGGGTCTAACATGATTTGAACATAATCAGTTTTCTTTTGGGATCCTTTAACTTTTCTTCCCATATAAATAAGGCCTTGAAGTTTTCCCTGTTTTTGTCCCAATCTTGCCTCGATCCAGTAATCGTCATTTTCATCATCAGCTTTTACAAGCGTTGGGGGTAAATCTAATGATATAAGATTAATTTTTTGTCTTTGACTGGCCTCATACACCCTATGGGCTGATTCCCGTAACGTTTGGATATCTTTTCCGTGTTGATATTCGGTCGAGCACACCGAACAAATTAATCCGTCTAAAGGTTGTCCTTCATTCTTATAAACAAGAGTGACCCTATCTTCTGGGCAAAAAGGTCCTCGAACACTTAATTGTGAATAGCCACTATGTATCCTAGTTGTATAGTACGGTTCATATATTAACCCTCTATAAATAAAATGTTCTTTTATTGGTTCTCTTTTTATATTTTTCATAATTCTATTTATTCCCTTCCACAATTTTTATCTCCTCCGGTTCGAGGCCGTAGAGTTTGTAAAAAACTAACTTAACTGATTTGTTTATCCGTCATGTAAACCAATGCTATCTTCTAGGCGTAATTTGTGGTGGACTGCCACCTTGATAAGTCCTTTGAAAATTGGGCCTTTCGGAGTTGCAATATCTAATTTAAAAACTCTTTCTTTATTTCTTTCTTGTTTTATTTGTGGATGGTGGCCTTTAAAGCCATCTTGACTCCATAGATCTTTCCTGAAATTTTTACCTTTATAAATATCTATATCCGCGGTTTGCTGATTTTTATCCCACCTCATAACAAAACGCTCTGAATTAGGTTTCTCAGAAATAATCTCCAGAATTTTCACAAGTCCAGACGTAGTTGCTAAATTATTTTCGTAAGTACGGACATTGAAACCTTTAGCTAAAAAGTCTTGTTTAACAATCTTAGCCACATTGGTTTGTCCGACTTTATATTTTTGTCCCTTAAACTGCTTTGAATCCATCACTTTCTTTCTACAATTTTAATCTCCGCTAGCGTGGGGCCGTAGAGTTTATAAACTAATTGATCCATTTTTCTATTTCTTCGTTCGCCGTTTGGTTATTTTCTTTAATAACCTCTTAGTTTCCTTATTATGAGTAGACTTTTTTTTTAATATCAAGTTTCTGGGATCATCCTTCCCGCCTAAAACCAGTGCTTTTTTGTGTGCGACCTCTTTCCCTTTTGGCGATCGTTTAAGGCCTCGCTTCGCAAGAAATTTTCTGCGAACTGTACTTGACCGTTTTGCTTTTATCATTTTAATCACCTCCTCTTAAATTTTGTTGCGGTTTAAAGATACCTACAGCTACGCCGTCAATATTAAAAGATTCATCAATTTCACTCTTCTCAAAAACCAAAGGCAGGTAATCGGGGTTTAAAGGCTCCAGAATACATTGGGATGCCGTTTTGTTAAACACTTTTATTGTAAAGCCGTCTTTTGTCCTAGCAACAACAATCTGACCTGGAAGGGGAGCTGGATTTGGCTCAAAAATTACATAGTCGCCATTTTCAATTTTTTCAGCCATGCTATCTCCAACTGCTTCAATTAAGTATAGGTTTTGTTTAGAATTTCTGCCCAAAATATTAAGTGGCACTGGAATCATTCGAATTGTGTTTTCATCAGCTATTGTATTAAGTGGTTGACCACAAGCAGCATTTCCCAAAAGAGGTAAATAAGCAATAGCAGAACCGTCATCGGGGGAGTTCACTCGTACCACTTTTCCACCTGTATTTCTTACCACAAGACCCTTCTCTTCAAGTTTTTTTATATGGTAAAGGATTGTATTAGCAGCTAAATCAAGCTCGCCTCCTATAGCGCGGAGAGAAATCGAATCCCCACTAGTAATTGCCTGTTTCAGCATTTCAAAAATTCTTTTCCTTGTTGAATTGTATAACATACTGAACAATATATATCACGAGAAGAAAAGCGAGTCAATATGAAGATTGAATTCTCTGCAAGACGACTTAAATGTTTTTGCTATTGCTTGAGTATCCCTTCTGCAATGTGTCGTTAACCAATAGCAAGGATATTTTCCAGTTACATATTCCACAAACTCATGCACGTATGGTTCGCGCAAGACAAATTTGATGAATTTTTCAAGATCACAAATGTGATAAATTTGATTTGTGGGCACTATAGTCAGCTGGCTTAACATCACTGGTTAGTAACACTCCATCAATATCCAAATAAATATTCCTTAACTCATTGTAATTGTATTATTGAAACTAGTGTATTAATATATTGCGTAGGGCAGATAATATATTTTGTGCACTCGGTAATAATACCAGTTTTGAGTATGACCTTTTCACTTCTCATGCACAAAAGGTATTAACTCATTACCATTGAAAATACTTTATGAATAAAGGTATAAACATTTTTGCATTGAAATATTGGGCAGAGAAAATTAGTTTAAAAAAGTCTGCTGGTCAACTTGAGCGTTTATCTTCATTACTTGCTAAGTCTACCATTGACTTAAATCCCTACCAAATTCAATCAGCTATATACGCATTTAATAGCCCGCTTGCTAGAGGTTGTATTTTTGCAGATGAAGTCGGTTTAGGAAAAACTATCGAAGCAGGAATTGTCCTTTCACAGTTATGGTTAGAAGAGAAACGAAGAATACTAATAATAGTCCCTGCTTCATTAAGAACTCAGTGGAAAGAAGAGCTTGAAACACATTTCGGACTAAAATCAACTGTTCTTGACTCAAAATATTTTGAAAACCAAATAAACAAGGGAAAGAAAACTCCGTTTACTTATGACTCGATTTATATATGTTCACTTCCATTTCTCTACAAAAGAATGCCCCTCGTGAAAAAGCAGCCTTGGAATTTAGTAGTAGTTGATGAAGCTCACAGATTAAGGAGGGTTTATAAAGGAAAAGACGCATCAAAAATGGCCTTTGCTTTACGGGAAGCAATAGAAGATAAACCTAAACTACTCCTCACTGCCACCCCTCTTCAAAATAGTCTTCTCGAGCTTTATGGGCTAGCCTCATTTATTGACAACAAATTACTGGGTAATATCTATCACTTTAAGACAAGATTTATTGATAAGATTAACGAAAATCCGAGCTTAAAGAACGAAACACTAAAGATTCTTAGAAATTTAGTCATCGGTGATGCCCAAGATAATTTTTCACCTACTGGAATAGTAACCAGAACTTTGAGAAGGCAAGTAAAAGAGTATGTAAATTTTCCACCCAGAAATTCTTTAACTCAGGATTTTACTCCCACTCAAGATGAACAAAAATTGTATGAGCAAGTATCTACTTACCTTCAACGGAAGAATATAGCTTCAATCGAATCAACTCAAAGAAATCTAATGATTCTGGTATACAGAAAACTTCTTGCTAGCTCCTCCTTTGCCATAGCTCCAACCTTGAAGAAACTTTACGAAAGATTAGAGTATGAGATTAGTTTAAGAAAAAAAGAGTTAAAAGAAGAAACAAGCATTGATTTTGATGAGGAGTCCTTAAGTGTCGAAGAAGTCGAAATCAATGAATCAAAAATTTCTCGAGGACGAGTATCTTCAAGTTTCAGTGATAATGAAATCATTGAAGAAATAAATGAGTTAAAAAAATACTATAATTTAGCTAAATCAATTACTCATAACACAAAAGGTGAAGCATTGATCAAAAGTACTTTAAAAGTACTGAAAATTGCTAAAAAAAGAAATTGGCCTCAAAAGATTGTTGTTTTTACGGAAAGCACCAGAACTCAAAAGTATTTACAAAAAATACTTAATAAAGCCAATGTTGGCTTTGTGCCATTTAGCGGTCATAACGTTTCGGAACATTCTGCCAAAGCATATGATAAATGGAAAAAAGAATTTCCAGAGTCAGCCATTCAATACTCAAAACAAATAGCTATCAGGCAAGCCCTGGTTTACGAATTTCGATCAAATCCCAATAAAAAGGTTTTTTTAACCACCGAGGCTGGATCTGAAGGTTTAAATCTCCAATTTGCTAATTTATTAATCAACTATGATCTTCCCTGGAATCCTCAGAGAATTGAACAAAGAATCGGCAGGGTTCATCGCTATGGTCAAAAATATGAAGTTATTATTGCCAACCTACTCAATACCAAAAATTATGCAGATAAAAGAGTCCTGGAATTATTAACTGAAAAATTAGGCCTTTTTAATGGTTTATTTGGAGCCTCCGACGAAATTCTTGGTAATATTGAAGCCGAGATTGAATTTGAACAAAGAATCTTAGACATTTATCAAAACTGTAAAACTCCGGAAGAAATTGATAAAGCATTTCAACAATTGCAGCAAAATTTAAAAGCATCCGTCTCTACTGATATTCAGAAAACAAAAAGTCTTATACTTGAGCAATTTGATTCTCCAGTCTCAAAACTATTCAAGCAAACTCAAATTGATGTAAACCAAACATTAAACGAGTATGACTCTGCGTTATTACGACTTTGTCAAGAATACTATAAAGACAAATTTGCTTATTTAGAAAAGTCGAATATTGCTCAAATAATGTTAGATGGTAAAAAAAAGAAGTTCTTATTTAGAGAAGAAAAAGAGAATGAAAAAGGGAAAATATCTAGGGTTCATAACGACCACCCGTTAATAAAGAAAATTCTTGATGAAACATTAAAAATATCAACTAATCCTATTCCAACTATCAAAATAAACATTCAACAATTAGGGAAACAAAAACAAAAGATTCTCAAGTATCACAATGGGGTAATATATGTTTTTAAATTACAAATTTCAGCTGTAGAGGAAGATGAAATCCTAGCTCCGCTTGCTTTTGTTAAAGCCAATGGGAACTTTTTACCCTTAGATGTTGAAACATCAAAAATTTTGGTCGAAGCAAATAGTGAAATACTATCAAAAACCGTCAATAAATCACCCCTAGAAAAAAAAGAATTATATAATCACTGGAATAAATGGAAAACAAATATACTTAAAAAATATCAAAACAGAAATGAAAAACTCTATATCAGGGAAATGGACAGAATTAATCGTTATTGGGACAACTATTCATTAAAAACCAAAGACTCAATTGACAAGGTCAAAAATGAACTAGAAGAAATCAAACGAAAAAGGGAGAAAACTTTAGACTTTCAAGAAAAAAGAGGCTTTGATCAAAAAATTCAAAAGAAACAACTACGGCTTAGACAGCTCAATACAATTTTAATTAAAGAAGAGGAAGAAGCCCTAAAACAACAAATGAAAGAAATTGAAACATTAAATGGTAAACTTGAACTAAGACAATCAGAAGAATTGATAGCTATTACAGTATTTAACCTTTATGAATAATCAAAAGCAAAAAGACTTAGGCATTTTTTACACTCCAAAAATAGTGGTCAACTTTATCTTTCAAATGCTTTTAGTTATGAAAAATAAAGAAGACCAAGATACGGAAAGGTGGCAAAGTCACAAGCCAACACATTACCCCTCTGTCATCGACCCTGCTTGCGGTGAAGGTATATTTCTTAAAACAGCTGTTACCAGTGATTTTACCGGATATCATCCAGTACATAAAACTCCCTACATTTTTGGTATAGATATTGACGGAGAAGTTGTAAAAAGGTGGGAAGAAATTTCAATTCTTCATGACTTATTTAAAGCTGATAAGAAAAAAATGCTTGATCATTTTCATCAGCAAGATGGTCTTTTGGAGCTACCTCAAAAAGTTTTTAGTTATAAAAAGGGAGGGCTCAAAGAATTTGACGCGGTGGTTGGTAATCCGCCATACGGAGGCATGGGCTTTTCTTCTTTAAAGGATAAAAATACAAAAGAGTCAATTAACATACTTGAACATTTAAAAAGTTTTAATATTCTTGGATATAAAAAAAGGTCAAAAAAAACTATCGATGATAATCAGAAAGCTTTATGGGGTGAAGCCACGTGGGGTTCACAAACTTGGGGTGGAAACTCAACGCCACCGCCAAATATTAAAGATGTTGAATCAATTGCCATCGAGATTCTGTTTATTGATAGATTTATTCAATTGGCTAAACAAGGTGGGTTTATAGCCATTATCATTCCAGATGGAATCCTGGCAAACTCCACCTATCACTATGTTAGACAATTTATTGCAGAAAAAACAAAAGTGGTAGGTATTGTTTCTTTACCCAGGGAGACTTTCAAGCAGGAAGGCACTAATGCTAAAACAAGTATTTTGATTCTTCAAAAAGAAACAATAACAGATTTTAACTATACGGTATTTTTAGCCAGTACAGAAAAACTTTTACAAGGTAACTTTGATACAATATTAGCTAAATTCAAGGAGTTTTATGACAAATAATACAAAACAGATAGTAGATGAAAAAAACGGAGTAATGATTAGAATTGACAAAACTCTAAAAGATATGATGGACGAAAAACCGTTTAGTAGACTAAGCACGGATTATTGGCATCCTAAATTTGAAAAAACATTAATGGAGATGGATAAAAAATTTAAAATAGAAAAGTTGGGAAAAGACTTAACTAGATGTAATCAAGGTGACGGTTTAAGAACAAAAAAAGGCGATAAATATGTATCAAAAGGAATACCAATGATAAGCGTCATTGATATAAAGTTTACTGGTATTGATTACTCATCTTTAAAGCAAATTGTCGATTCTCATTTTCAAAGAATATCTAAGTCTCAACCAAAATATGGAGATATATTAATTGTAAGAAGTGGCGCAGGAAGTATTGGAAGAAGTTCTCTATTTCTTGGAAAACCTATCAATCAAAAAATTGGAATTACTGGACATATTAATACTCTTGGATTTAAAAAAATTAACTCATTTTATGTAGAGGCTTATTTAAAAACAATTTTTGGACAACAACAAATCGAAAGATATGAAAGTGGTGTATCTGGCCAGACGGAGCTCACGCAAAATTGTATTGCAGAAATAAAAATACCGTTAATCTCAGATAAAGTCCAAAAAAATATTGAAAAAGAATATCTAAAAATGAATAATTTTCATGAAAAAGCGATGGAGGCAAAAAGGGAAAATAATGAAACCGAGTATCAAAACAATATACAAATAGCAGAAAAAATGCTGAATGATTTAATTGAAAAAACAGAACAGGTGATTAGAGGTGAACGAAAGGATGTTATATGAAGAATTACTACCTGTTTTTAGACGAATCAGGACATCATGGATTAAAAACAACCAAACAAGAGTTTCCTATTTTATTATTATGCGGGTGCGTTATTGAAAAAGAATATTATAAACAAACATTTATCCCCAACGTTAATAAAATCAAATTAAAATATTTTGATAACACCGATATTATTTTACACTCAAGAGATATTAGAAAATGGCAATTTGCTTTCAAGTCTTTAGGCGATCCAAAATTAAGAAGTGATTTTTATAACGATTTAGATAACCTAATTGAAAAAACTGAATTTACAGTTATTGCATGCGCTGTACTTAAAGACAAGCTGATTAATTTATATGGGCCTCAAGCAAACAATCCTTATGATCTTTCTCTTACTTTTGTTTTAGAAAGAACAATTTTTCTAACCGACAAATTTAAGAGCTGTAAAGTTGAAGTTATTGCTGAGGCAAGAGGGAAAAACGAAGACTCTAAATTGCATGATCAATATCAAATTATTATTTCAAACGGCACCCAATATGTAGATTCAAACAGATTGATCAATAGATTTACAGAAATAGATTTTCAAAAAAAAGAAGCCAATGTGGCTGGAACTCAGTTGTGTGACCTTATTGCTTACCCTTTAGCAAATTATGTTCTTTATCCTGAAAGAGAAAACCTAGCCTTTAGAATTATCAAGCCTAAAATGTATCGTCAATTTCCAAAGGATGATTTTTTAGGTTACGGTTTAAAAATATTTCCATAAAAAGAAACAAACCCCCGGAGGGGTTTGCCGATCGTGTTCCACGATCCAAAGACATTATATAAGATAAAACCAAACATATGTCAAGTACCAAACGATCAGAAGATTCATACATAGTTCATGATATTATTCCTGCCTTTTCTCAATACGGCTATCCTCAAGCCGGAAATAGAGAAAATTTAAAAATCAAATCTGATGCCAGTATTTCGGTTGGAAGTGGTCGTTCATTAGAGCCAGACATTGTTTACTATGCAAATAAAAGCCCCTTACTCATAGTTGAATCAAAAAGAAAAAACGGTTCAGAACAAAATGCTAAAACTCAAGCAATTTCATACATTAGATTTCTTCAATTTTCTCCTCATCCTCCGAAATATTTTGCCACTACAGTTGGTCGATCAATTAAATTTTATAAGTATTTTCGAGATGAAAAAGATGGACAAATAATTGATGACAGTGAAGAACTAAAAAAGATTATTACCTATGAAGAACTTAAAAAACTTTATGGTATAGAGTCTCACAAACCAATTCTTACTCCACAAACTTTTAAAGAGTTATTTTATGATCTTGCCTCAGTTTACATTTTGGGTAAAGACAAAAAATTGACCCCAGCAATAATTAAAAATGTTACTCTTCAAATATATGAATTCTTAAAAAACCAGTCAAACTACGTTTCAAAGCAGCCTTATGTTTCTTTGGATGGATATCACGACCGTCAACTTGCTATTAGAGAACTTTTAATTAAATATGATTGGCAACAATCCTTAAATGAAGATATCGGCACAGAATTTAAAAACCAAATTCTCAGAGCCTTTCAGGGGATTCACTTAAATCAATTTATTACACCCAGCCCAGTTGTTAGTTTCATGGCAAACTTGGTCAAGTTTACAGATCGAGATAGAGTGATTGATTTTGAATGTGGCAGTGGAAGTTTTATTAGCGCGGCCATAAATTCAGGGGTTAAACTAGAAAATATTATGGGCATTGATATTGCCGATTTACCCTATTATGTTACTAAAACCTATCTGGCGTTATGTTTTGGTATCATGGGAGAAGAAATTGACAATATTCCAATTCAACAAGCCAATGGTTTAGTCAACCACGGTAATGGTTGGGATATAGTGATAAGCAATCCAGCCGGAGGCAACAAGTATGATCCAGAAAATACACTCAATGATCTAGATCAAGTATACCGACACTTATCTCAACAAATGGGCAACAAAGACTTGAGAGATAATCCTTCTGAATATGCCCTTTCAATACAACAAGCTATTTTAAGTTGTAAATCAAATGGAAGAATTTGTTTAATTTTACCAGAAGGTTTTTTTGCCAATTCTCAAGATGAATTTTTAAGAAAATATATTTCTTCTAAATGCCAACTAAAAGCCATAGTAAGCCTTCCAAGAGGAATTTTTTATAAAGGTACTACCACTAGAACTGTTACCTCTGGAAGCCAACAAGCAAATCAAAAAATGTCGCTAGTATTTTGCATTAAACTCTCAAAAGAAAATAACGACCTTGATTATCCTGTTTTTATTGCCAGCTTAGAAGACAAAGACAATCTTGAAAACGGTTTGGCATATATTTTAGAACAAATTAATTATTGGCAGTCTAATCAGAGCCTAAATCCATCAACTACCATTATCTCCGCGCCCAAAAAGTTTCAACTAGAACCTATTCAACCAACATTAATTGAGGATAAATTGCCACTTTTTGAAAAACTTCAAAGGAAAATTAAAAAACCAAAAATTAAAACAGCAACCAAAATAATTAAATCACTCGAAAGTCTATTTAGTTAATTAAGACTAGCTACTATTTGCAAACACTAACCCTTCTTTTCTACTCATGGTTAAAATAACCGCTCATTATGGGCCTCCATCCTTTTAGTTATTTAATAAACTAAATTATGAAAGCTTTTTTAAAAAGGGGACATTTCTACTTAACGCTAACACCTTAATACCTGTCGTAATTTAACGAATAGTTTTTGATATATAGCAATCCCAAAACCAAATATCAGATTTAAGCTCGAGTCAAAGCGACAAATGGTTTTGAACCAGCTATACTACATCTTAGATCTGATTTGCCAGGATAGCTCAGTCGGTAGAGCGACGGTATCGTAAACCGTAGGTCAGGGGTCCGATCCCCCTTCCTGGCTCTCGTCCTACGTTAAAGCTACGGACGATCTGGTTGTATGTTTAAGCTACGGACGATTTGGTTGTACGCTTAAGCTACGGACGACTTCGCCATCTTACTCCGAGAAGCAGGAGTTGTCTGTTACAATTAACCTATGTCTATCAATAGAACCCAG
Source organism: Patescibacteria group bacterium (assembly GCA_018816385.1). Lineage (GTDB taxonomy): Bacteria > Patescibacteriota > Microgenomatia > UBA1400 > PJMF01 > JAHIVK01. The sequence goes on along the minus strand of JAHIVK010000010.1, from coordinate 34,186 downwards.
TCTCGTTTGGTCCGCAAGGAACATAAGCAATTAGTCAAACAAACTGTTTGGTCTGTCATAATTGGTTTGGCCTTAATCTTGGCATTCGTTTTTTGGGTGTTACCTAATTCAGTCCGTTTCTTAGGATTATTATTGGATACTGGTATAACTGAACAAACTGATCAAATTCCTCCTCAGGTGCCAGTCATTTCACTATTGGAAAAATCTACCAATCAAACTCCTTTTACAGTTAAAGGTTTTGGTGAGCCAGAAAGTCAGATCATTTTTGTTTTAAATGGTGACCGATTGGAACCGGTCGTAGTTGGTGAGGAAAGTACTTTTGAAGCATCTTTGCCCTTGACCGAAGGAGACAATATCTTTATAGCGTTTTCTATGGATAAGGCTGAGAATGAATCCAAAGAAACCAAAACCTATCAAGTGGTGTTAGACACAGAACTACCCACTCTAACTTTGGATAACATTTTTGATGGTCAGCAGGTTGTAGGACGGGACAATCAACAATTGGCGATTAGGGGTTTAACCGATCCTCAAGCCAGAGTTTACATCAATGATCGGCCGATCTTGGCTGACTTTGAAGGTGCTTTCAGCAGTACCTATCGTTTAGATGAAGGTGATAACCAACTTTTGTTAAAAGTGGTAGATCGAGCGGGCAATGAAGGTCAGATGGAACTGACAATTAAATTCAAACTTTAGATTCGACGGACTTGTTATCCTCGTGTAGCAGTGATCCAGGGGTGAGCCAGTCGACCATGGATTCCCCCCGCCTGGGCGGGGAGAATGACAACTAAACTTGTTTTTATCTAGCAGAAAGTCTGTTTTGACACGCAAGCAAACTGAGTATTAATATCGGTAACACTAAGGGATGCAGTAGAGTGTTATTGAATTGACTGTGAATTAGGATTAATGCCCATAAACCCAATTGACTTGGATTCAGGCTTTGCCACGGTTTAGTTTTCCTCAAAGCATTAAGAAGTAAACCCAGGCCTATGACGCCCCAACCACTAATTAAGGTGATGATTAAGTTGTTGGGTAAGCGAGCCAAGTTGGGCGGGGTGATGATTTGCTTAGTGACTGGGGTTTGAATCTTTAGTTTAAAACCACTGCCCATCAGCCAATCTTGCAGGCTCCAGGCTTTAAGTATTTGCAATTCATGAGTTACCCGAGCCTGAATGCTGGCAGTTCGAGCCAGATTCATCCCCTCTCCTGACTTTTGAGTGGCGATAATTAAGACTACGCCCAGAACTAGGGCTGTTAAACCTAAACCTAGCCACCGGATTCCCGCTAAAGCGGGGATGACGGAGGGGGGTGCGGGAATGACAAGGGCTTTGTTTCTCCGCTTCGCGAGGATGACGGAAGGGAGTGCAAGGATGACGGAAGGGAGTGCAAGGATGACATGTCCCCGCTTTGCGAGAATGACCAGGGCACTGATGCCAACTAATAGACTAAGGTATGAAGCTCTGGAATAAGTCAGACCTAATGTGAGAAGCAGTAATCCAGTCATGAGCCACTTCAGCCAAATAAATTTTTGTTTAAAAGTTTTGGCTAAAAATTGCCAGCAGATCAACAACATACCCAGTAAAGCTCCAGTAAAATTGGGATCAAAGGCAGTGCCTATCAGTCGGAAGTAATGATCATCCCAGCCAAAAACCGCCAAGAATCTAGTGTCAGGTAAAAACAGATATTGCCACCATCCCCAGCCGATTAATACCAAACTATATAGTCCTAAACCCAACCATTTACTACTGTTTGAAATAAGCTTGGTTGACCAAAGAGTCATACCAAAAGTTATGTAGAGCAAAAATCTCAAGTTATAAGCCAAAAAAAGCCAATTTTGCTGGCTAAAGTGATAAATAAAGATTAGACCTGCCCAAATGAACAGAGTTTTGATGATGGCATTTCTCCATAAGTTTTTCCACTGGGCAAAAACTTGACGGTCTTGAAACCAGATTAAACCAATCAACATCGGCATCAGCAAATCATGGCCATAAATAACTAGGGTTTCTGTAATTTGAATTCTTTGAAAATTGCCCAGAGCTAAGAGGCCGGTCAAAATCCACAGACATATATTCACCATATTAACATTGATAGACAAATTAACCGGTGTATGAAAATTACTTTTTTTTGCCATATATCAATTCGAGTTGATAAATCCTGACCAACAGCGAGTGAAAACTCATCATTACGGCATAAACTAGACCCCTCCAACCATCTCTTAAACCTTGTTTGATGATCAGATTGTAAAAAAGTTTGCCAGGCGGGAAAGTTAATAATTTAAGCCAGATCGTCAACAATCCTTCAGATTGGGGATGAGTCTTTTCCCAAGCCATCAGTTGAGCATAGCTGTTAACTGTACTCAGGAATTGACTGATGTTAGGATGAGAAAGATGCCTGATTTGAATATTGGTTGGCAAAATTTGACCTAAAACCTGCGGTCTTTCATGGACAGATCCAATATATCTAATTTGGTTTCTTTGAAAAATTCTAGGCAGAGATTGATGCCCAGCTTCACCAAATCTGAGTAGTTTATTTAGATAAATATCACTTCTTGAGACCGCTAGAGCCGAAGCCTGAGTTTGAGATAAAATTTGGGTGATGTGATTGATACCTCTGGGCTCGAGTTGCTCATCGCTATCCAAAAATAACACCCAATCAGTTTCAACTTGAGTTAATGCCCAGTTCCGGACTGTGGAAAAATTTGTCAAAAGTTTGGGATAGCGAATGATTTTAAAATCTATACCGGGTATTTTGAAGTTGGTTAATTTTCCAGAGGTATCAATCACTAAGATAAAATTGGCTAGTTTCACAGAATGAATAGCTTTGGTTAAAAGTTGAGTGGCAGTTTCAGCCAAAATAATGGTGGTAATTTTAGGCATATTGGTCAATTTAGTTATTAGACTTTCTGTGAAATAAGCAAAACGGTTACTTCCATTTTCTTTTATCCATTTTGGTTATTTCTTCTTCCTCAACCAACATTGGCTACTATCGTCATCGAAAGTTTAATGTTTAATATGTAACTCAAAACATTACTCAGTTTGTTTCTGATTTTTCAATTTGACTAAACCATAAATTATAATAGGTAGAGGTAGTAATCTAGATAGAAGTATGCCCCAACCAGCACCCAACAAACCAAAGTTGAGGCTTAACCACCAGACAGCAGGTATCATTGTGAAAATGGTGAAAAATAAATGCAGATTAGCAATTTTGTACTGTTTGACAGCAATTAAACCACTGTATGCCACTCCGGCTAAACTCTGAACCCAACCGGCTAAAGCCAACCAGGGCAAGACGGGAATAATGGTCAGCCATTGATCCCCCAACAGTAGATTGACCAAAAAATCAGAGAAAAAGAACAGAGGTGTAGTGGTCAAAAAAGTCAAGATGAGCATGACGCCAATAGCTCTAAAGAAACCTCGATTGAATCTGGATTGATCATTGGTAAACTTAGTTAAAATGGGTAGTGTGGAGTGAAAGGCACTTTTGGAAAGCTGATAATTTGGTTCATGAGCTAGAGTGTAAGCGTTGTGATAAAGACCTAGAGTTGAAGTACCTAGAGTTTTACCAATGATGATGTCATCGATATTGTCATTGGCGTAGTGGAGGGTGGCGGTCAAAGTCAAGCCCCGGGCATTATTAAAAATAATCCGGCCAATGGTCGATTCATATTTAAAACGAGGTCGATCAGAAAAAATTATGAAACTTAAGGCAACTTCAAAAATGGCTGTACCAATTAAAGCTCCTACTAAAGCCAGGGCGGAGTGAGTCAATATACCCAGTCCTATAGCCAGCATGACTTCAACCACCTTCAGACTTAAAAAGTACTTGGCTTCTCTAAAATACTCCAGGTTTTTTTGGAGAGCTGTGATATTGGGATTAATAAAACCCTTGATGATGGGGATTAAAGCCGCCAAAGAAACCAAAGCTAACAGATTAGGTTCGCGGTATACTTTGCTCAAACCAAAGGCGGAAACCACCATGATTAAACCAATCGCCACTCCCCTAATGATAGCGATCACCCAAGCTGTGTTCAAAAAATCTTTAATTGACCTCTGGGATTGCAGAATGGTCACATTGATACCAGTTTGAGTAATCGATTCTGTTAAACCCAGAGCAATCGCCACTAGGCTAAAAAGACCAAAATCATAAGGAGCCAGCAATCGAGCTAGCACAAATATTTTGCCCAAAGATAGAGCGCCACTAGCTAGTTTAAGAAAAGTTTGTGATCCAAAACCGATCATGGCTTGTTTGGTATAACCCATCGTTTCATTATAACCTGACTTGCATCAAACCTGACTTGCATCAAACCTGACTTGCATCAAAACTGACCTTGCATCAAAACTGACCTTGCATCAAAACTGACCTTGCATCTAGTGAATCATGGCACCATAATAACCACCATGTTTAAGCAGATCGGCAGTTGGTTTTTAGATTTAACCGAAACCTTGGTCATAGGTTTGTCAATTTTCTTGGTGGTTTATTTATTCTTTATGCAACCCCATCAGGTTAATGGTCAGTCAATGGTACCTAATTTAGACGACGGCGATTATTTGTTAACCGACAAAGTCAGTTATAGAGTTGGGGATCCCAAACGAGGTGATATTGTAGTTTTTGAAGCTCCCCAAGCCGCTAACTGCCCGACTGGTACGGGCTGTGACTTTATTAAACGAGTCATTGGTGTTCCTGGTGAGGAAGTCGAGGTTCGAGCCCATGGGGTATTTATTAATGGTCAGAAATTGAATGAAACTTATCTACCGGATACTCTTACCACAGAAGCTGGAGCTTACACCAACGGTAAAGTAGTTAAATTGCAGGAAGACGAATACATGGTTTTTGGTGATAATCGGTCTTACTCAAGCGATTCAAGAGCTTGGGGTCCTATCTCAAAATCGGAAATTATTGGCAAAGCTTTTTTTAGGTACTGGCCACCTACCAACATGGGTAGAATCTATTCTGCTACCTACGACTCAAACTAATTAGAGTCAGTCTCTTGGGTAATTAATCTCATGATTTTTTCCAGATCTTGTTTGGCTTCGTTCTGATCACCTTTGAGTGTGACGGTCAATCGAGTATGATTAATACTTCTGATGAGCTTGATTTGAGGCATAGTTTTGAGATGTCTGGCAATTTGTTCTTGCCACTTCTTGATGATGGCAGGATTGATTTGATTAGCGGTTTTAACTTCTGGACCTGACTCTTGTATTTGCTCTTTTTCTTTTTCGTAACGAACTAATTCCTCTGCTCTGCGGACTGAGCCATTTTCTCTAAGCAGTTGTTTGTAGATTTGAATCTGTACTTGTTTGTCGGTCAGGGAGGCTATGGCTCGACCGTGGCCTTCACTAATTTGACCGCCTACAATCCCATCTTTGATAGCATCTGGCAAAGTTAAGAGTCTTAAAGTATTACTGACATATGATCCAGATTTACTAACTTTTTTGCAAATTTGGTCATTAGAATAGTTAAAATCTCGCAGGAGTTGTTTGAAAGCTCGAGCTCTTTCAATGGCATTTAAATCAACCCTTTGGACATTTTCCACAATGGCCATTTCTAACATGCCACGAGGTGTGGTCTTTCTAACTAAGACTGGCACCTCGGTTAAGCCAGCTATTTTGGCGGCTCGCCAACGTCTTTCACCAGCAATTATTTGGTAACCAGCTGGTGTTTGGGCTACTACCAAAGGTTCCAAGATGCCGTATTGGCGAATAGATTGAGTTAATTCTTCAACTTCTTCTGGTTGAATCTTATTGCGAGGTTGAAAAGGGTTGGGTTGGAGGATATTAATATCTAAGTATTTGAGTTGTTGTGGTGTGGCCATAGGCGTAGTATGCCACAACTTTTCATAGATTGCATGACGAATTATCAGAGGAAAATCAAAAAAAAAGACTTGTAGTGAAATAAACAACGAGTTAATTATGGATAGATTTTATAGTATTTTCGTTGATTCTGATGCCGATAGTAGCCAGAGCTACTTGAGAAAGAAGAAACAAATGAAAATACATAAAAGATGCCATAAGTAGTCGTTGTGCTTATTTCGCTACAAGTCTAATAATGATATAGAGTGATGAATTATGAGGTAATCACATTCACCATGGTTTTGCCAAATTTTTTGCCAAACTGAACGGAGCCTGCAATCATCGAAAAAATAGTGTGGTCTTTGCCCATGCCCACGCCTTTACCACTTTTGTAGACACTACCTCGTTGACGCAGGATGATGTGACCAGGCTTGACAACTTCCCCACCAAACTTTTTCACCCCCAAGCGCTTGCCATGGCGTCTGCTCTGAGCGTGTTGATTGACATTACCTGATGCTTTAACGTGTGACATGTATTGAGACTTTCTGCAAAAACAAGGAAAGAGATGACTTTCATTATTTTATCTATATTTAATTGCTTTTTCTTTCTCAAGTATATTGCTTTACTTTTAACCTAACTATCTGCCTTTGAACGATGGCCTTTGGTCTGGCATAAATGATCGGTTCAAGAGTGGTAGTGTACCCAAGTTGATCGAATTTGTCAATCAAGTTCTCATAAACTGATGGTCCAGAAGCTTCGATAAATCGGGGAAAAATTATCACCACTTCTGATCCGGGTTTCAGCCAGTGGTGCCAATTTTTAAGGGTGCCAATGTAAAGTTTGGTCAAACCCTTCACAATATTCGGCACTTGATGGGCTTTAGGCTTGAGTTTGCCCAGGAAAGGTTCAGTCACAATTACGTCTGGAATTGGTTGGGGTTGGGCCTTGGTGGCATCAGCCGGAAAAATATTAATCCCTACAGTTATTTGGTAATTAGTTTGTAACCATTCTAGATTTTGGCTTGATCCTGTCACTGCGTCTGGATCCAGGTCACTGCCCACCAGTCGCTCAAAACCCAATATTCCAGCTTCCATTAAGATGGTGCCTGTGCCACAAAATGGATCATAGATGATTCTTTGTCTGTTGGGTCCGGCTAAGTTAACCATCATCCGGGCGACTTTGGGAGTTAACAAGCCTCTTTGGCGATCGGCAAATGGCTTGCCCCGATCCCTTTTGGTCCAGTCATCAATATCTTGAACAGCCAAAGTTTGAGCTAAATAAATGTGCTCGGGTGTATTAATGACGGCCAACTCCTTGACGCCAGTTTTGTGTCTCAGGATAGCGGCTGACAAACCCTGCCTGGGGCCTGCCATATAGCGGACAGTTTGGCCAGCTTCGGTAAGGCGAGTTTTAATGTTAGACAAATCGATGGCAGGTAAGTGATGGCGATTAATTTCTGCCACAAAGAACTTTAATTTCTGATTAGTTTCAAGTAATTTAAGTAATTTTATTTCCAGTTCTTGATTGGAAGTGGTCAAAGGCAAAGTATCTAGAACTTGAAAAATCTTGATGGTACCTCCCAAAGTATCAATTAATTGATCGGCAGTTTCTTGGGGTTGATCTATAATAGCCAAATTAGTATCTACTCTTTTAACCCTGTCTCCAAATAGACTATCAAGTTCTGCCCAAGATAACTCTGGCGTACTGCCAAGTTCCAATAGATAAGCAGAGGGCAAAGTGGGTAAATTTGGCACAAAAATTACTTAAGTTTAATTGACTTAATCTTAAGCCTAGTTAGATGAGCTCTAAAGCCTTTGACGCGACGGTATTTCGACTTGGCTTTGTAGGTAGCGACTCTGTTGTCACCTTTATCGTGTTCAATAACTTCTGCCACCACTTTGGCACCCTTAACATTCGGTGTGCCGATGTGAGTTTTTTTATCATCTGTGACTACTAGGACGTCGCTGATAGCAATGGTGTCGCCGATTTTATTTTCAATTCGATCGACTGTTAGCTCTTGGTCGGCTTCGACCAAGTACTGCTTGTTTTGAAACTGAATAACTGCTTTCATGATTGAGTGGACTTTCTGTCAAATAGGGGAAATGTTGACTAACGCTTTCTTTGATACATGATAAACTTTTTTCGAACTCAGTCTAATGACTTCTGATGACAAGTCAAGTCGCCCCAGAATTATACCACGGCCTCAAGATATATGAAGCTGGGGTTGATGAACACCTTCGGCAGATGCCGACTGGGCCAGCCCCAGCCACCAGAGACTGCTCAAAAGTGAACTGCCACCATAAGATACAAAGGGTAAAGTCAGACCGGTGATGGGCAGTAGACCCAGATTCATACCAACATTAATGCTAGATTGGAGGGCCAACCAAACGCCTAGTGAAATAGAGATAACTTGTCCCGGTAGAGGTAAAGATTTGGCTTCAGACAGTAAAAACCAAATCAAACTTAAGTAAATCATGAGTAATAAGCCAGCTCCCACTAAGCCGGTTTCTTCAGCTATCGCAGAAAAAATAAAATCAGTTTGTTTTTCTGGTAAAAACTTGAGTTGGGATTGGCTACCCAGACCCACGCCTCTGCCCATTAAACCACCCGAGCCAATACTGATTAAGGCTTGAGTGGCGTTATAGTTAGAACTTGATGAGGTGCTATTGCTATCCAAAAAACTGGTCAATCTGGCTTTTTGATAAGGTTGGAGAATTAACCAACCAAAGCCCATTGTCACTAGACCTATCCAAGCCAGTTGCCTAATGATTTTGCCGTTTAAACCGCAAATTATCAGACTTAAACTCAAAGTGGCAAGGGTGACAATAACTGTGCCTAAATCTGGCTCGATTAAGATTAAAAACAAAGGTAGAGCTAAAATTGCCAAATATTTCCAGAGTCGCGAGGCATACTTAAGATGACTGGAGGTGATCAAACTAGCAGAAAACAGACTTAAAACTGGCAGAGCCAGTTGGGAAGGTTGCAAAGAAAAACCCCAGATATGAAACCATCGAGCCGTATCTCTTGTTTCAGCCACAAATAGGACTACTATCAGTAGAATGATCAAACCTACTAGGCTGGCGCGACTCATTTTCAACCAATGATAGAAAGGTACTCTGGCAGTCAGAAAATATATAGTCCAGCCTATGACCCAAAACCCAATCTGTTTATTGAGCAGTTCTGGAGTTAGGCTATGAAGAGTCGTCAAACCAATCACCATCAACAAACCTAAACAAGTTGGAACTAACCAGTGACGCATAGAGTTATCTTATATCTAACGCTTCTCCCTTAATCAGTTTTGAGTTAGTGGTTTGCTCAATTTTTTCTTGCCAAGCTGGTGGCCAGTGGGGGGCTGTGACTTGAATTTGATCTGTGGGCATGAGACCGGCTTTTTGGCGGAGTTTTTGAATTGAGCGAATTAGTTCTCGAGCTTCCCCCTCCGCTTTTAATTCCGGGGTGAGCTGGGTGTCAAGCTTGACTTCAAGTTGAGCATTCTCTTTTTGTAGCCATTCAATTTGGTGAATATTAACTTCCAGTTGCAGAATTTCTAAAAGTTCAGTTTTGGGTTGGGTTTGACTTGAGGTAACCATAACTCTTGCTAGGGGCTGTCTAACCCTAATGTTTAATTCTTTGCGTTGGCTATGAACTTTTTCGGCCACTTTTCTTATCTCCTGCATCTGGCTCTCCAGCTTTGGGTCAATCAAACTTTCATCAACTTTTGGCCAATCGGTATGATGGATGCTGTTTGTTTCGGAAACTAAATTGTGAAACACCAGTTCCGAGAAAAAAGGTGTATATGGAGCAAACAATTGCGCCAATTTGACTAAAGCCCAGCCAAAAACTTGGTGAGTTGATTGAGCCTTGAGATCTTTGATTTGGTCGCGACTTCTTCTCAAGTACCAAGTAGAAAACTCGTTGACAAATTCAATTAAAGTTCTTGAAGCTCTGACCACATCATAGTCACTGTTAAATTTGGTAACTTGTCTGGTCAGAGTCATGATTTTGCTGACCAGCCATTTATCCATCACTGTTTGCGGTTTGGGTGGAGTTTGCCACTCAACCGGAGCGTCTCCTACATAAAGTCGGTAGAATGAAAGTATATTCCACCAGATGACAAAAACTCTTTTCCGGATATCTGCCACTTCCCCATCGGCAAAATTAACATTCTCCCCCTTCATAACTGATGAGCTCATCATATATAACCGCAAACTGTCCACTCCATGTTGATTGATGAGAATCATGGGGTCGGTGAAGTTCTTTTTGGATTTGGAGAGTTTATTACCATCGGCGGCCATAAAAGTGCCGGTGGTCAAAATATTTTCCACGGCGTGACTGTCAAACAACCCAACTGACATAGCGTGCAAAGTGTAAAACCAAGCTCTGGTTTGAGCGATATATTCACTCACAAATTGAGCGGGATAGGTGCTTTTAAATTCGGTTTCATTTTCAAAAGGATAGTGGCGAGAGGCAAAGGGCATTGAACCGGATTCCACCCAACAATCAAAAACTTCAGGAATTCGCCGACCCTTAATCTTGCGGTCTGCATCAACCCAAACTTCAATTTCATCGACAAACTGTCGATGAATATTATCAATTTGACTTACTGCTTTGGAGTCAACTGCCCAGTCTTTGAGTTCTGCCAAACTGGTGATGACTCTTACTGTCCCATCAGCAGATTTCCAAATAGGCATGGGTGTGCCCCAGTATCTTGATCTGGATATGTTCCAGTCGGGGGCAGTTTCTAGACCCTTGCCAAATCGACCATGTTTGAGGTGCCCCGGATACCAATTAATTTGTTCGTTATGTTTGATTAAGCTGGGTTTGAGTTTTTGAATATTGATAAACCAAGCCGGAATGGGAGCATAGTAAAGTCTGGTGCCACATCGGTAACAATGAGCCACGCTGTGAGAATGAACCTCGTGTTTATAGATTAAACCACGTTGATTAAGCGCTGTATCGATTAAAGGGTTTGCCTCAAGAATATCCATGCCCGCCCAAGGTTTAACCTCGGGCTTTAACCTACCTTCTTCGTTAACGTGTTCGACCAACTGGACGCCGTGTTTTTGCATGACTCGGTAGTCGTCCTCGCCGTAGACTGCCAAAGTTACAATACCTGTGCCCTCATCGGTCGTCACAAAGTCATCGGCAATGACAATGCCGGCTTTTTCGTCTGATGTCCGCTGGGGATAAAAATCAAACAGCATGGTAAATTCAAGTTTAGCCAGTTGTTTGCCGGTCATTTCCGTTACGACTGATGGGTTTTTCTCATCTAGGACACTCAATCGGCTTTTGGCTAAAATCAGCAACTCCTCCCCCACTTTTGCCTTAACATAAGTTAATTTTGGGTTAACCGCCAGCGCAGTCGTCACCAACTTGTTCCAGGGCGTAGTTGACCAGGTCAACAAAAAGGTTTTGGCTTGACCTGCCACTGGAAACTTGTAGTAGGTGGAAGCCTCGGTGTGGGTTTGGTAGCTGTTATCCATGGCAATTTCAAAGTTAGACAGCGGAGTGGCGCACCGCGGACAGTAGAGAATCACCCGTTTGCCTTGATAGATCAAGCCTTTTTCATAAAGTTGGCCAAAACCCCACCAAACCGATTCCATGTAGGACAGGTCCATAGTTTTGTAGTTATGTTTGAAGTCTACCCACCGACCCAGTCGGTCAATAATTTTTTCCCACTCTTTATCTAACCTCATGACTTCTACTTGACAAGCCTGATTAAAGTGATCAATGCCTAGTTTTTCAATTCCCTTCTTGCCATCTTTGATTTTCAGTTTATTTTCAATGATGTTTTCAATGGGTAGACCGTGGCAGTCCCAACCCCAAATCCGTTCGACTCGGTAGCCCATCATGGTCCAGAATCTGGCAATCACATCTTTGCTAGTCGAACCCAACAGGTGACCATAATGAGGCATGCCAGTGGCGAAAGGCGGTCCGTCGTAAAAAACGTACTGCTTGTCTTTGGATCTTTGAGTGACAGACTGCTCAAAGGCTTTGGTTTCTTGCCAGAACTTTAAGATCTCCTCTTCCAGGCGAGGCAGATCGGGGTGGCTGGGTAATGTTTTGAGCTTTGGCATAAATAGACCTCTTGCGAAATAAGAAATCGTTTCCCTTATTTCGTTACAAGTCTATTATATAACAAAATTTAATCTTAAAAAAAACTCAAAGTTAGCCGTTTTTTTCTAATGAGTCTAAAATTTTTGCAATTTGTTTTTTATAGATCGGTAAATCTTCTTTGATCGTTTTCCATAAGATACTTGCGTCAATGCCAAAATACTCATGAGCAACTTTGTTCCTCATACCTATGGCCTCACTCCACGCGCTTTGTGGATATTTTACTTTTATTTCTTTGGGGATATTTTTTGTGGCTTCTCCAATTATCGTTAGGTTTCTCACCACAGCATCGATCACTAGAGTGTTTTTGCAAAATTTATTAAAAGACAAACCTTTGGTATAACAATCTATTTTTTCGATGGAGTTTTTTATATCCTCAAGATAGAGTGTGGTGCCTCTTTTAGACATATATCGTTTCTTTTAACACGTCATCTTTAATAGCCGGCTTAAGGGTTTTTTTTAATACCAGATCAACTTTCTGCTTTAGAGTTCTAGTTAGAAAATTTTCCAAACGTACAAAATCAAAAAAACCAATGGGAGAAGTCAACTCCACCAACATATCCACATCACTGCCTTTTCTTTGTTGATCTCTCACAAAAGAGCCAAAAATACCCAATTTTTTGACATGATATTTTTGCCTTAACAGAGGCAATTGACTGCTGATTTTTTTTCTTATTTTATCTTTGTCCATAAAGTTAAGTATAACAAATTGATGGCCAAAAAAGAATTAGCTATGTCTTTGTATTAGCCTATCTGATAATAAGCCTAAACCGACTCCGCCCAGCGCGCCAATAATTAATATCGGAAGATAAGCTTTAGTAATAATGGCGTCTGGCAAACTGATAAGGGTGCCGATCATTAAACCCCTCATCCAGCCTGGCTTTGGGAAATTAGTCACAGGGATGAACCAGCCGATAGCAAAACGATTGATTGAAGCGCCAAGAATGGCAATGACTTTATCGGTCATGGGAATTGGCAACATCAGCAATGCATCAATTAGCCCAAAAGCAAGACCAAAAGCTAAACCTAATTTAACTTTTTTCATAAATCACTTTTTGTTCACTTATGATTGTATTTCTTAGCATCGGCTTAATTGCGGCATACTCAACAATATCAACTTTTCTGCCAAGTTTTTCCTCTAAATCTAATTTCAAGTCTACGAGATCAAGTAGGCTTTTATCATCATCAAGGTCCACCAAAAAGTCAACATCGCTTTTTTTATTTGCTTCACCCCTGGCCACAGAACCAAAAAGGGATGCTTTAAGCACTCCGTGAGATTTCAAAACGGGAATAACCTTGGCGTTAATGTTTTGGATTGTCATGGCTAGATTTTAACACAGGAAAGAAAAAGAATCAGCTGATTGGAGAGAATTTTAATTTTTGCCTAACATTTTGGTATATGGGAAGTTTGACTTATTTTTTTCCTTTTATAAAATCGCTTTCTTTTAATCCAGACTGCAATAAAATCGATTGGAATGTACCGTGAGGAATTTCTTTTTTTGTGGTTTTGACCGTTACATTTCTTGTAGGCTCACCAACTTTTCTGTATTTAGCATGTGACCCTCTCTGTTTGACAAAAAAGAAGCCCTCACTTTGGAGGACTTTCAAGACTCGTTTAAGAGGTATTGGTTTAGGCATATTGGAAATTAAGCGGAACGATATCTGGTCTTTCCACTTTTGTGATTTTCGTAGCCGGAAAATCTTCCAAATGCAACTCCAAAGCTTCCTCAAGAGACTCAAGGGCTTCTTTTTTGGTATCGCCAAAACTAGAAACTCCAGTGTTTAGGTTCCATGATACATAATATTTGCCTTCTTTCCAGACAACATTTTTTAAGTTAATTTTACTCATATGTTTAAAGTGATTTATAACTGAGCTCACACTAGCAGATTGCGATAGAAAAATCTACTTGCCCTTGTTCCTCAAAAATGCTGGGATTTCGAAGTCATCCGAAAAGACTTTAGCAAAACCCGATCGTTTGTTTTTTTCTTGATCTTTTGGTTTATCTTCCAAACCTGATGCATCTTGAGATAGTGGTTGATTAATGGAAACTTGAGGGGATGGAGAGAAAGTTTGACTTAACTCGCCGGCCGTCATGGGTTGGGTAAAAGAATTGGGAGTCCGATCAATGGTTTGTCCTGATTTTTCCTCTTCCAGCTTTCTTTTGGCTTCTTTGGAGTAGGCACCAAAGTGAGGTCTGTCTGATACAGAAAAACCTCGGCCAGCAAATCCGGTGGCGATGACACTAATTTTAATATTAGAACCCATGCTTTCATCAATAGCGGCGCCAAAAATGATGTTGGCTTCAGGGTCGGCGGCACTGGCAATAATATTGGCAGCCTCTGAAACCTCGGTCATGGTCATGTCGGGTCCGCCCATGATATTAAACAAGACACCCTTGGCGCCTTCAATCGAAATTTCGAGTAATGGAGAGGAAGCGGCCATGCGGGCGGCGGTAGTGGCTCGATTTTCGCCACTGGCTTCGCCAATACCCATTAAAGCCGAGCCGGAATCAGTCATGATGGTTTTGACATCGGCAAAATCAACGTTGATTAAGCCGGGGATAGTGATTAAGTCAGAAATGCCTTGCACACCTTGACCCAGGACATTGTCAGCTAGTTTAAAAGCATCGGTCAAAGTCATTTTTTTATCGACCACATCCATCAGTCTTTGGTTGGGGATGACAATTAAAGCATCCACATGTTCTCTAAGTTCTTCGACTCCTTCTTCGGCAGTCTGCATCCGGCGAGCGCTTTCAAAAGCAAAGGGTTTGGTGACCACGCCGACAGTTAAAGCGCCACTTTCCCTGGCAATTTCGGCCACGATGGGTGAAGCTCCCGTGCCGGTGCCTCCGCCCATGCCGGCAGTGATGAAAACCATGTCGCTATCAAACAATAAGTCTTTAATTTTGTCGTAAGATTCTTCGGCGGCAGTTCTACCTACGTCAGGGTCGGCTCCAGAACCTAAACCTTTGGTTAAGTTGGTGCCAATTTGAAGTTTAGTTTCGGCTTTGGAAGTTAGTAAAGCTTGGGCATCAGTGTTAACACTGATAAATTCTACGCCCTTAATTTGACCACCCTCAATCATAGTGTTGATGGCATTACCACCACCCCCACCCACACCCACGACCTTGATCTTGGCAAAAGTGGTGTTGGTAGGTTTAACCAGGGCCATAGTTTGAGTTGTTGACAAATACTACTTCAAGTTTATCAGCTGGTTTAATTTTGAAAACAGCTGGTTTAATTCTAATTCTAGATTCTGTATAAAAGTGTATCATTATTAATTACTAAATCAATTGCCAGTAGGCTCTTCATAAATTAACCGTGTAATTACCTATCCAACATCTGTAAGACTTTTCCGCAGATTTTTTGTATAATAAAGCAGGATCTCTTGAGTTTCGTTGACAAACAATTTGAACCTCATGAGCTTTTGTGACATATGGAAAAACCAGATATGAATGAGAATGAACGATCTCAAAGAAAAATACCAGAACAGAATCAAAACTCTCTGCCGGAGCGTCATAGATTATTGGGTGGAGTTGAAATAACAGAAAGAGATAAAGGGGCAAGGCTATCCTGGAGCGAAGACAAAACCGAACTTAGAGTAAATACCTCTTTATATTCCGATGAAGATACTGCTCGCTTTGCGGCGCTCAGGCAAGTGGCTACTCACATTGGTCTCACTCAAGCAGTGAGGACAGACGCAAATGTGCTTATTGATGTTTCTAAAAGACACCCAAATGCTACAGAGCCAGTTCTACGTTGGCAGGGATTGGCTTGTCTGAGAGAGAGTGGACAACAAGTTCTTCACGACCGTCCTATTGGTCCACAGAACCAAACACTTTCGCAAGAATTCAATTGGGCACTTGACTCATATGTTTTGACAGGAAAATACCCTGATGAGTTATCACCACAAGTCAAAGACGCGATCTCGCGAATTCCTACTCCCCAAGGGAAAAGCCTAGTTGATTATATTGCTTCCGGTCGTTACTTAAAATTCGATGGACAAAATTATGAGCAGTATCTGAAACCACTATTAGATGAATTATCGGAAGTAGACAGACAAACTGGCCGCTCTCAGCAATTTGAGTATCGTCCATCACAAACACAAGATGTTGCAAGAAGCAAAGAAGCCATCCAAGAATCAGACATTATGGTACGTGTTAATCCTTTTTATGGCGGATATTATCGCGAACAGGTTTGTCGTTATGATCCCAACTCAAAACAAATTGTTAAAGAAGCGGGTGTAAAAGAAACATGGGACGTTGAAGAACCTCTGGATGATGAGGCAGTTTGGCAAACACAAAGAAATTATCGGGGAAAAATGAGTCCAGGTAAGGAAACACTAATAAAACTTCCTTATGGAGCGTTACCAATTGTTGGTTCAATTAAGCCCGCTGGCGCGTTTCATTTAATGCGGGATGAATTAGGCATTATTTCACTGGAACCCAGAGTTGGGAGTGTTTCCTCAGAAGTTGTTGAGTTCTCTTTTGATTTTGTGATGAGCGAGAATGATTCAAATAAACTAAACCGCCCTCCCATAGATCGAGACGTTTCTCCTACTGGAGGAGCTCTTGATCCAGAAACTCAAACGCTTGTTGACGATCTGTTAGCTCAAAATTGGATGAGCGATGTACAAAAGGCACGAGAGATTGTTCGATATATACATAAAAAACTTCGTTATCCAAATGATGAATCTGAAATTGGCCAAATAGACGCGGCGTATTTGAGTGCGGGTAGTAATCTTTGGACAAAAATTGCCGAGACAGGGATAGCACATTGTTACTGGGCAAACATTTTTAGAGATGAACTATGTAAACGCCTTGGGATTGCGTCCCGAATTCCAACTGGTCCTTATATCAACAGTAAAGATCCTCGTTTTGATTTTACCGTGGTTGAGGCACCGGGCGTTGATAAACATGCCTGGGGAGAAGTTTGGAATAAAGATAGTCAGAAGTGGACCCATAGAGGGATGGATGCAACTCCTCCCAAGCAAAAGGATGATTTTCAAGATGATCAGTCAGAACCCAATCAGCCGCTTGATGGAGATTTTGGTGATTCTCTAATAGAACAACCGGAGCTTAGTCCTGAAGAAGTAGAACGAATGTACCAAGACTTAATTGATGGTTTAGATCAAAAACCTCAACCAGATCCAACACCAGAGCAACGTGCGGCAGAACAATTTCAAAAAGAAAAAGGGGTGGATTATGTGCAGTGGAAAAGACTGGAGAGCTGGATTAATAACATAAACAACACACCTGTTCCTCCTGAAATGAGCATTCGTAAGCGACCTAGCACTTTATACCAGGAATGGTGTGATTTGTTCGACCTTTTATACAAAAGACGTGAGGTGCCATATCAGGCATACAAGGGGCCAGTCAGGCAAAGTGAGGGTGAATTTCTAGATGATCCAGTGACAGCCTACATTGATGTTCGCTCCAAAGATGATGACCCATCCGGCTATCAAAGAAGCTATGAAAAACAAAAAGAAATTATAGAAGTATTTGAAGTCGATGACGATTTTGTGCTGGATATTTCTGGATCCATGTCAGGTAGCGCTGAGGAAGAAATGAAAAAGATGGTTCTCAGCTCTAGCTATAACATTATGAAGCTCAATGAGCGTTTTCAACATTCTCGAAACAAAACAAGGATGAGAACGCCACTACAAATTCGATCTACACAAATAACCTTTGGTAGTGGGGCAACTGAAGTGGTGGAAAAAGAAGACATAATGTCAGAAAAGATACTGGTGGATTTGGATCGAGAGTTACAGGCTAAAAATCAAAGCTCAGAAGGGTTGGTTGTTGCGTTGCAAAAATACCAAGACTCTCTTGATCCAGAAACGCTGGCGCAAATCAAACAAGGAAAAAGGAGTAAAATATTGACGATTGTTTCTGACGGAGATGTATCGAGTCAAGATCAATGTGTTGCCTTAATTACTCAACTGAGGTCACAGGGTGTAATTGTGCAAGGGATTGGTTTTGGCAGTGCTGCAGAAGATATTAAGGTGGTTTGTCATGATCCAGCTGATTCAGAGGCTGCCGTGGTTATTGATGATGTTAGACAAGCAACACTCACGAGGCACAAGTTACTTATGAAGCACTTATCTAAACTGTAAAAAATTTGTATAATACTAAATATGCCAGAATCATCGTCTGAATCATTTTCAACACAACAAATACAACAAGCGCGGTACCGTGTAGCTCCGTTGTCAGTCAGCCGGTTTACAGAAAACTTGCCCCTCCAAGAAAATCCAGAACATCTTTCAAACGAAAATGTTGAAGATCGATGTTTTGCCGTTCTGGGATACATGGAAGAATACTTTCGTCCGTCTGCGGGAGACACCTCCAAAATCCAAATTAACGGCGATATAAGCTTGCGTGATTTGGAGGCTCAACTGGATGATTCTTTTTCATCCAATAAGAGAGTTAATGCTGTACGACAGGTTTTTACTGGCGCCTCCCAAAATGAGGTCAATAACACTACAAGTGATCAGACAAACAATCCTGACCATCGAAAAGAAATAAAAACCAAGATTGGAGAAATCCTTTCCCATCCTCAGGTTAGAGAAAAGTTTCAGGAAGAATTAGCAAGAGAAGTCGGTTTTTATCAAGCCGCAAGAAAGCCAATGAAGGATGTGCGTGACATTGACAGGGTTGCGGGTAAATTGCGACAAGCTATTTATACACGCTATCTGTCAAGCAAACGAGATCATGGAAAGCTTGTCCAAAGTACGGCAGATCAAATTACTCAATTTCAAGGGAAGGTAGATGGGTTGGAGTCAACCCGAAAAGGTATAGAGCAAACGGCCTCTGCCGAAACATTAGGTTATCTAGAAACACAAAAACTGCTTGAATATAAAAGGCAACTCAGAGAATCTCGAGTTGTGTTAACACCTTCAAGGATTCAGCTCATTGATAGAATTAAACGAGAGGCAATCGCAGGAAACAAAATATTTTTAGTTGGATCTACTGGTACTGGCAAGACCCAGTTGGGAATTTATGTTTTAAACTCCCTTACTGGTGGATACGAGATTGTAAACTGGCATGAAGGAACAACTCCAAGAGATTTATTTGGCTATCGTGAATTGTGGACAGGTGAGGATGGAAATGTTCAAAGTGCTGTAAGACCAGGACCCATTCCTAGAGCCTTAGAAAGAAGAGTTGGATATCTTGGTGATGAGTACACTGGTGGTGCAACTAGGACTCAGTTAGCAGAAAAGTTCATGATGGGAGCAAAACCTGGTGATCAAATTCAAATACCCGGATTTAATGGACAAGTATTTGACATTACTGAAAACTTCATCACCATTCTCACAGGTAATCCTAAAGATGAGCGTACTAAACAGCGTGAGGAAATGGATCCGGCAATTCTGAGAGAGCTGACGGGTGTTGAAGTAAGTTACATGCCCGCATCGGAAATGAATGATATTATCCTGGCCAAACTCATTGAAGAAAACGGCGTTTTGAAACTTGGGGCATCTGAGCTGAAATATATAGAGAAATTGTGCAAAGCTGCAGAACTGATGCAAAAGGTCCACAATAGAGACTTTGAAGGCCTCAAGCCAGAAATAAAAACTGCGCTGGGTATTGACCCTCAAGGAAACACTGAGACAACACTAAATACGAACTTTTTAGATCCCGGCACCTTGTTTAAGCTATTTAGTGAATGGGAGCTTGCACAGGCCCGTGGACAGAATTTTGGCGAGTATATGCAATCAAAACTCGGTGAATTCGTCAGAGATCCAAAGACTCTCAGCACTCCGGAGGAACGTAAAACACTTCAGAAAATCCTCAGCGCCTTTGATTTAATTACTAATGCTTCGGGCGAGATCAAAGTTACAATAAATAAACCAGCGGAAGAAAAAGGGTATGTGCTGCCCTCTGAAATGGCAGGTGCTGTAGCACTGAGCAGTGAAAATCCAATGGGGACAGCTTCATCTGAAACCACATCATCATCTGAATTTCAGCGTGATGAGGAACAAAGTTGGAGAGATAAGCTGAAACCAGCTTCCGGATCGGTATTTGAGATTCCAGAACTACCAAGAAGTATCCCCTTGGAAGCACTTGAGAAGTTTGCTAACGACACTGAACACATTGGAGTAAGAAGTATTCCTAAGCTAGATATAGGCACGCCGGATGACTTGAGGAGAATGGATGTTGATGACTTTTTAGCCAGGATTGAAGAAAGATATCCAGGATTACGAGTGTACGAATCTTTATCTCCTGCCGAAAGGGATGATCACACCGTGGGGAGACTCCTTAGAAAATGGTATTGGGAAGAAGTCAAAAGTGGAAAAATCGACTTTCCCGAAATATACAACAAAGGAGGCTGGTTTGTTACGGAGGTCATGCCAAAACCGATGTCTAGGGACACCTATGACGAAACAATGATAAGTGCAGAGCTTGGTCATACTAATAGATTTAATGTTACTTGGGATACAGCTCATGGAGATATTGTAAGAAATAAATCAGAGATTTTATCCAAACTAGGTCTCCCCTCAAATTTAGAAGTTCGCATGCCTACTGCAGCTGAACTAAATATGCTTCTAAATCGCATGGAGGTTGGCACGAATACATATGAATGGACTGAGGATGAATATCGTGATGGCGGCGGTCCTGTCCGTGTCCTCGTTGGCCACTCCGGCCCTGGTGGTGCCGCCCGCGCCCGTTGGCTTCGTCCGTCGGACTCGCTTGGCTACGTTGGCTTCCGTGTCGTTGTAGTTCTTGGAACTTGATCTCTTGAATTCTTGGTTCTTTTGGATTTTTGTTACTTGGTCCCTTGACCCGCGTAGCGGGTCGATTTGTAATTTTATTTCGCCCTCAATTTATTGATGTCTATAGATAGCAATTACCCTTGATTTTTAGTGCCTTCATTCTTTATACTGCAACTTAGATTTTGTTAATGAAAATATGAGTACGCTTATGTTTCACAAAATCGCTCTTCTTTAGAGCAAGGCCAGAGTCTTTGTGGTTACGGTTGCAAAGAGAGTGTTGATAAAGGAGAGATAAAACTACTTGCTTACTTTTGAAGGACTCAGGGAACCTTGAGCCAAATCAAATACAGGAGAGAGTTTCTAAATAATTAGAAACAATCTTGGAAAAGACAACAAACATAAGGTAGTACATTAAAGAGGCCAGTGGTAATAACGAAAGGGACTGAACTCCTTTTCGGGAAAGAAAGTAAGCAATGCGAAACGTGATGACGGCGATCCTAACCGTGTCATCGTTGGCAACTCCGACAATGGTGGTGCCGCCAACGCCAATTGGAATCATCCGTCGAACTCGAATGACAACGTTGGCTTCCGTGTCGCTGTAGTCTTATCTCGACGAATAAAAAACCTGCCCAGGTTGCAAGTGGTTCAAGAACGATAGGTAGATGCTTTGATCCAACCGCCAAGCATTTTACCTATCTCTTGTAGTTTGGATTCAAGAAGGAGGTAATTTTTGTTATCAATAATCTTTAAGTCTTTACAACAGCGTATGAGAACTTTAAGCACATCAAGCTTGATACTGGCATTCTGCAAGGTAGGTACTTTTTCAGACTTTGAAAGTTGGCTGGCAGTAATAATGTCTTCTATCAATCCCAAAAGACCACTTTCAATTTTTTGTCCAATAGCATACCGATCCTTTTTAGGAAAATGAGCGACAAGTTGATAAAAGAATTTGTAAAGCTCGTATGTTTTTTGAAAAACCGGTATGTCTAAGTTAAGCCTGCCCGGTTCAAAGTTTTTATGAGAATCTGGCATAATAATTACACTGAGATTATAACACTTGAAAACTTGTTTCAAGCATGGGAAGAATTTGCCAAAGGAAAAAGAAAGAAAGTGGACGTTGGAATATTTGAGCGGGAATTAGAAGACAACATCTTTAGTTTGCACAATGAGCTTGAAGAAAAAACTTACAGTCATGGCGGGTATCAGGAATTTTATGTAAGGGATCCGAAAGTTCGCCACATTCATAAAGCCTGTGTAAAAGATAGGGTTGTTCACCACCTTACCAGCAAAGTGCTGGAGGAGATTTTTGACCCAACATTTTATCCTCACTCCTACTCGTGTCGAAAAGGTAAGGGTACACACAAGGCTGTTCAGACATTTATCGGAATGGCTAGGAAAGCCAGTAAAAACAATACTTCTAATTTGTTTGTTCTCAAGTGTGATATAAGAAAGTTTTTTGCTAACGTGGATCACGAAGTGTTAATTAAACTCCTGAGAAAAAGAATTTTAGATGATAATTTTATCAACCTACTGACAGAAATAATTACCAGCTTTAAATCTCCAGACCAAAATTCTGGTATGCCGATAGGTAACTTGACATCACAACTTTTCGCTAACATATACATGGATCCCCTGGACCAATTTGTAAAGCATAAACTCAGGGCAAAATACTACATACGCTACGCAGATGATTTTGTGGTTATGTCTGACAATCAGAAATACTTGCAAGAAATTTTATTGTAAATGGAAAAATTTTTAAGAAATGAATTAAAGCTAACACTCCACCCAAAAAAGATTCATGTTGTAAATTACTACATGGGAGTTGATTTCCTAGGATATGTCATTTTTCCAAAATATATTTTACCGAGAACAAAAACTAAAAGGAGAATCTTCAGAAAAATGGCTGAAACCTCTCAAAAGATTAAAGACGGGATCCTTCCTCCTGAAGCGTTGGAAGAAGCACTGCAATCTTATTTGGGTCACTTATCGCACTGTGATAGTTATAAACTGTCTCAGGAAATAAAAAACCAAGCCCTCTTTTTGCAGACTAATTAAAAAATAAATAGTTCTTTTAGTTCAACTTTAAGTGCTTTGGCTAGTCTGTAAATATTATCAAGAGAGACATTTTGCTCTCCCCTTTCGACCGCACCAATATAAGTCCTGTGGATATTGGCTTTAAAACCCAAATCCTCCTGGGACAACTGAGCGCTCTTTCGAAGCACTCTTAGCCTTTTGCCAAACTTTTTTCTAACATTATATTTTGGCATACAACCCTTGACTAAAAGAGTAATACTAATTACAAAAAAACAAATTATGGTAAAAGTGATTTGATAAACTTGCTAGTTTGCTGTTTGAGTTTGGTCTCTGAAGAAATTTGGTTACTGGGCAGATCGACAAACCTAGCTAGTCACCCAGAAGTAAGTCTCTTTCACCTGATATTAAAAACAGATTTGGGTTAAGTGTGAAAATTGGGCGTGACGAAAAATTAATTGAAACAAATTATTTTGGAGGTGTTGTTGTAACGTAGAGCAAACTTGATAGGCCTCTTCGCGCATATTCCTCTTTCGACAAATGAGCTGGTAAGGCTCTAACAGCCGCGCATCGATCTTGAGGCACCCGTGGACAGTTATTTTCTCGTAAAGCCAAAGTGACATCCGCCCAAGAAAAATGCAAGCGCTCCGCCAATTCTTCTGCAGAGAGTGGAGTGTCATCATCTTCTAAAAAGAAAGCTCCCTCGCCCTGATGTAAAGCTTCGCTTCCCATACGCTTTTCTCCTTGTTATATTAATAACGTATCATATTCTATCACAACATCTGGTCGTTTGTGACCTTCGAATACATATCGCCAACAAATTTCCTACGGTAGAATGGATTTAAAAAACTTGCCCACTTGTTGTTTCAATTTTGACAAGGAAAAATTTTTAGTCAAGGCAGAGAAAGAAAAGCCATTGTGAGTTTCGCCACCCAGGCGTTTGCTAGCAAAAACCAGCAGGCCGACGCCAGTGGCAAAAACTGGGTCTTGCACATCACTTAACAGACCTGGAATAGCCGTAGGTTGACCAATTCGGGCGGGTAGTTTGAGAGTATTCTTGGCCACATCACAAATGCTAATGGTTTTGGCTCCCCCGCCAGTAATTACCAATCCAGCCGGCACCAAAGGAAATAATTGGTTAGTTTCCAGTTTTTCGCCCACCAGCGAAAAGATCTCTCTGAGTCTGGGAGCCATGATGCCATCAATAATACTTCTTTTGGAATAGACTTCGGAGTCATCTCCTAGATTGAGATCGCTCAAGTGAAGTTGATCAGCTTGACGTCGACGTTTATTAAAGTCAGGCTTGATCTCTCCAGGTAGGGGTATCATTTGGGCAGTTTTGTCTAAACTCAAGTGAGTTTTGATACGTTCCGCCGCATCCAAACTCACCCGGCAACCTAAAGCAATATCTTGAGTAATATGACGGGCTCCCAGGGGCAAGGAGCAAGAAAACTCCAAAGATCCATCCACGAAAGCAGACATGGACGTGGAACCTGCTCCAATATCAATCACCACTACACCCAGCTCTTTTTCGGTTTCGGTTAAGACTACTTGAGAAGAAGCCAATCCGCTAAAGACAAACCCTTCAATCTCAATGCCTAGGTCGTGAATGCATTTTTCGGTATTGCGGAGGGATGGAGACAGGCCAGTGATAATATGAGCTTCGCTTTCCAGACGGATGCCAGTCATCCCCACTGGATCTTTAATGCCAGTTTGAGAGTCAACAGAAAAATCTTTGGGAATGACATGAATCACTTCTCGGTCCGAAGGCAAAGAAATAGCTCGGGCGGCTTCAATCACTCGAGTCACATCCTCGGCGGTAATTTCTTGATCGGGCGAAGCTACGGCTACCACTCCGCGGGAGTTTTGAGATGAAATATGCCCACCAGTTACAGAAATATATGCCTGTTTAACTTCTAAACCGGCCATTCGTTCTGCGGCATCTAAACTTTCATTCAAGGTTAACAGCACCTGCTCCAGATCAATGATCTGACTCTTTTTCATGCCTTTGGAAGGGATAGCGGCAAATCCGGCAATTCTAAGTTGCTCTGTTTCACCGTCTTGAATGGCAATCAGAGTCACACACTTGTCGGTGCCAATATCAATGGCAGTAATTACCCTCTGGCTAGACATAAACTGCTACTAGCATACCAAACTCAACTGGTCTTGCGTAGTACTGGCAATTTAAACCTGAGATCTAATTGAGTTTGGTTGAAGTTTAGATTATCTAATACTTCTGAATTAAGAATTAAGTCTAATTTTTCTCCAGATGTTTCTACCCCATCAGAATTAACAATTGCTTCAAGTCCATTGGTTAATTTGAGAATTATTTCTTCTGATGACTGCCACCCAATAGCCTCAGGTTGAATCTGGTGTCTGTCGAGACTATTAATTAATTTAACTAGCGATTGGTGGACAGACATGTCAAGGATCCGTTGATCAAATATAGTTTGGGGTAGATCTACAGGCACAGCCATTTGAGTACTGGACTGAAAAACAAAGCCTGATTGGGTGATCAAATAGTCACTTTGATTGACCTGGTAGAGTCCTGGTTCTTGAGTCAGTTTGAGAGTCAGAGTTTGAGGCAAACGTTTACTAACTACTTGAGCTTGGACAGGGTGGGTGAATTCAAGCTGGTTAATTTTCTGTTCTAAGTTATTAAACAGAAGTGGTTGACCCTTAATTTGGTTTAAGGTCACAAGTGTTTGATTGGAACAAGCCTCGCCAGACGACAGACTACACTCAATTTGACCAACCGCTAAGATTGTTTGCCCAATCACTGCCAACAAACTAATTAAACTTCCCCACCGGACTAAGCGAATTGGCCAAGCCGATCGATTAAGATTTATCATTGACTACACCTTCAACCACTTCCAGCAAGGCTTGGGTAGCCAATTGTGTCTTGACAGCATTAGCCAGCATTTTTTGGTGGTATTGATAGTGATGTTGAATGACTTGTTGGATTGCCTCAAAAAGCATTTGAGAACCTAGTTGGCGTTGTTCAATAATTAAACAGCCACCTGTTCTAGCCAAATCCTTGGCATTTTTGAGTTGTTCGTCGTTGTAGGCAAAAGGCAAAGGAATTAAAACGCAAGGTGTGGCTGTCTGTTTAAGTTCTAAGGTGGTATTGGCACCAGCTCTGGATACGACGCAACTGGCATGTCGATAAATCCAAGCTAAGTCGGCTGATTCGATCCAATCACGCACAAAATATCTTTGTTGGTGTGGTTTGGGCAGTTGGTTGACTAAACGATCTAATTCTCCAGCATAACTTCTATGCTTGGTGGCTGGTCCACACTGATGAATCACAATGTATTTTTTCAAAAGTTGAGGCAAAATTTGGGCCAGTGTGGTATTGATAATTTCTGAACCTAGGCTACCGCCAGTCACATAGATGACAGGTTTGTCAACCTGTGGCAAAAACTCAGGTTGGGGTTGATCTAAAAGGATTTCGGCTCGCATAGGGTTACCAGTTAAGACACCCTTTTTTTTGGGTATTTGACATAAAGTTTGGGTATAAGAAACAGCTGTTTTGACAGCCATTCTGGAAATTAATTGATTAGCTAAACCTAATTTGGTGGTTTGTTCATGAGTAATAATGGGGATGCCCTTGAGCTTGGCAATCAAGGCCAAAGGTACTGCTAGATAACCACCAAAGGAAAGAAAAATGTCAGGTTTGGTTTTACCAAAGATGACTTGAGCTTGAATTAGGCTCCAGAAAAATTGAGGCAGACTCAGGGGCAGAAGCCAAAAATCAATATTGGCGAATCGAACGGCATGCAGGGAGAAAAAAGCAATTTGGCGTTTTTTAATCTCTTGCTGTTCTCTAGATCTTTGGCTTCTGCCAGATTGGGAATATAGTCTTCCCGCAAAAGCTAACTCGATTTGTGGTTTATTTAGCTTCACATAATCAATCAGTGCCAAAGCAGGAGTTAAATGTCCGCCGGATATTAATATTTTCATAACTGCTTAATAGACTAGACTTGTCGCGAAATAAGGGCAATGGCTACTTATGGCATCTTTTATGCATTTTCTTTGCTTCTTCTTCCTCAAGTAGCTGAGGCTACTATCGTCATCAGAATCAACGAAAATGCTATAAAATCTATCCATAATTAACTCACTTCTTATTTCGCGACAAGTCTAATTTAGTTAAAAGTATACCTTAATTAAACCACTTTACCAGATAGCATCTGACTGGCGGCAGTCAATTCCATTTGTGACCATGAGTTTCCAAGCTCCGCTTCAAGTGTCGCTTGGGCATTATTTAGAGCTATGTCTAGTCTGCTTCCTCCCGCGTGACGTTCAGAATCCGTCCCTTTTTCAGTATTGGGGTCTCTATCCCAATGATCTAACGCGACCCTTTCAAACAACTCTGGCCTATTATGTATTGCTTGGCTTATCGCCCGTTCAATAACTTTCAATCTTTCTTCATGTTTTACGTATTCTTCTTTTGACATCGTTTGCTGTTCTGCCATTTTTCCTTTCAACTAAGGCTTTCGCTTAGTATTATCTGATACTACTTTTCTATTTCACAATAACTAAAAGTTATTTTAATACAGTTTATAGATACTTGGCAACATTGCGATTATGCTCTTCCAGCGTTTGGGCAAAGTAGATTTGGCCATCAGGAGCGTGCAGGTAGTAAAGATTGTCGGTTTCAATTGGATTGAGGACTGCTCGAATCGCCTCCAAGCCAGGGTTACAAATGGGCCTGGGCGGTAAGCCTGGATGCAAATAAGTATTGTATGGAGACACGATTTTTTTGTCCCCAACTAAGGGTGGCGCCCACCACTCACCTTGGGTACTGGGGCCCTTGGCATATTGAAGCGTGGCATCCACTTGCAAAGCCATGCCGATCTTTAACCGGTGTTCAAGCACGCCCGCCACCTGTCTCATCTGGTCGTAGCCCCGGGCTTCGCGTTCTACCAAAGAAGCCAGAATGATCACTTCCTCCAACGGTCGGTCCGATCCGGCTATCTCCTCTGCCAACCCGGTTGTCACTTTTTTCTCAAATGTGGTGGTGAGTAAAGTTGTCAGTTGATCGGGAGAAAACTCCAAAGGCACCAAGTAGGTATCGGGAAAGAGCTGGCCCTCCAAAGGTCGAGCCAGATCTAAAAAGTCTGGCACAGAAAAGTTGGTTAATTTGTTTTGGGCGACTTGGGCTATCTCTTCCACTCGCCACCCCTCAAGCAGGGTCAGCCAAACATCATCACTGCCCTGTGTCAAGCGTTTGACAATCTGCCAAATATTCATGGCCGGCGACAACTCAAACGAACCAGCCTGAATTGATGTGCCAGTTGTTGTCCAAGAGTTTTGTAGATAGTAAACAGCGCCTCTAAAAACCAAAGGATGGCGCAGTAAACCGGTCTGGGTCAATTTGTCGCCAATCGAAGAAATTGACTCGCCTTTAGCCACGACAAATTTTTGGGGAGTTTGAGCTGATGGATTCACAGGTTGCAGTAACTGCCAGATTACTCCAGCCCCTAGCGCCAGTAAACCTGCCAACAAACTGACAATGATTAAAATTAGTTTGGACTTAAGCACAACTAGCTGAGTATAGCAGTTATAGTTCGCGCACAACAAATTCGGTGAATTTTCAAAATTACAAATGTGGTAAATTTAATAGGTTTCATGAAATGACAGTATAACAGTTTTCGTTAGCTAGAAACATCAAGTCAAGTAAATTTTTTTGAGGTAATTTTTTGATAAATACTGATCCAGTGCGACCATTTCGTTGATGTCAACGAAATGATTTTTAATTGATTGACCAACCTTTTTACAGGTCTACTAACCAACTTTCAAGAATTAAAGCCGCCGCGTAGTGATCAACCGGTTCACCGGGTTTAATCCGCCGGCCGGCTTCTTTGAGTTTAGCTCTAGCTTCCTTAGTACTTAAAGTTTCATCAGTCGTAAAAATTGGCAGTTGAGTCACTGATTTGAGTTTGGTGATAAAGTCGTGAGTTCGCCGAGCTGATATACCTTCAGACACTCCCACCACTATCTGCCGAATCCCATGCTGACCGCACAAAGCCAGTATCTGATCCATCACTTGAGGTGAATTAATCAAAGTCACCAATGGTTCAACTAGGGATGACTGGGAAACAGCCACCCCAATCCGTCGGACGCCAAAATCAAGACCAAGAGTTTTAGGAACTGGATTCATAAGTTTAGTTATTTTACCCGACTTTTTCTTAGACTTGTAGCGAAATAAGCACAACTTTCGCTACAAGTCTATTCAGTTACCAGTTGGGCTGTCACCACGCCCCGCCTTAAATAAGTGCCTTCAGGAACACAAGTTACCAACTTCAATCGCCTGGCATCATACTGTTGAGTTAAAATTTGCACATCTGTGGGTTGAACTTCTTTCTTGCTTTGAACCATGTATGTGTACTTGACGTCATCATAAGTTAAGAAGATCTTATCGCCGACTTTCAAAGTCATGATGGTACTAAAAACTGACATATATCGTCTGGGGTTTTTGGGACTGGGGTTATAAAATTGTCTCAAGATGGAGTGACCAAAAATAACTGGAGCGCCGTACTCTCCTGGCAAAGCTGTACCTGGATAAGCGACCAAGTTTTTATCCAATTGACTGCCACCCACTTTGACCATCACATTTTCTAAATTGAGAGCGGGAATATCCAACTGATACTCTGTGCCGACCCTATCTCCCACCTGGCTTTTATCTTCCAAAACAAGACCCGACATCGTTTCGGCATCAAACCAGTTAACCAGATTAGTGTAATCCAGTGTTTCATCAATCACCAAAGGAGGCGTGTTTGGCAACTGATTAGTAGTCTGAGTTTGAGTGATAACCAAAGGTGTGACATCCAAAACTTCATCCTCTGGAATGGGAGATGTCAGTTTATTCTGATTAGTATGCTCAGGTGGCGCCACATAGTAACCCAAGATCGGCATAACCGCACTGCCAACCAAGTAAAAACCCACACCAATAAAAACCACTGGAATCAGAATGGCTCCCCAACGAATAGCTCTGGGGATGGTCGCTCGCTGCTGTTTTTTTCTAGTCTGAGCTCGCTCAGCTTCAAGTAAATTAGTGGTTTGCAGTCTAGCTACATGACGTTCTATTTTGTGTCTAACTTCATCCAGACTCAAGCCACTTGAAATTGCCTTCCTATATAAAGCCACTAAATCGGTTTGAAAGTTGGATCCACTCATGGGGTATCCATTAAAATTATTTGAATACGATCGGGTTGAGCAGGCAGGTTTTTAAAAATATATTTGGCAAAAAGCGGTTCTAACCTGACATTAGCAGATGCCACGTCACTGCGTCCAGAAACAATTGAGACTACTTCGGTCACAGGTTTGCCATAAAGACTGCTTTTGATTGATTGGGTATCAAGTTGTGGCAAGGCTTGACTGTTTAATTGAATTAAAATTTGATCAACCTTAACCTTGGGGTCTTTGGCGTCTGGTTCAATTGGAGAAGACATAATCTCTGGAGTTTTTTGATCCAGTTCATACCCATCAGGCAGTTCGGCCAACAAGACTTTTTCGGCTAAACTATCAATGTCTTGAGCCGTATAAATCAGAGTTTTAACTTGAGCTGTGACATCCAACTTAATTGATTCTGCTTCATCTCCAACTTCGGCAGAATATTCTGAAGTAGTTAAGCTTGATAAGGTGGGTTCAGTGTAATACTGACCCTTTTCAATTTTATCCGGTAGTTGTTGTTTGGCTTCCCTGATGACATCTTTTTTGACATCACTTAGCAGTTTATCAACATCGGCTTGACCAACCACTGCCACTTCTTGACTTGAACCACCAGTAAAATCAATCGAGGCAGTGGCAGAATAAGTATCATTACTAAAATCACCCACCAACAATTTACTATCTTTGGCAATGTTACTATCTTCACCAAAAGCCACGGCTTCAACATCGGCTTCAATTTTGCCAAAAGTCTTTTTTTGTATTTTATCGCCATTTTCATCTACCTCAATGACTATAGCTTCTGGCAAAGTCACATCATTAACCAAAATAAATTCCAAATTATCAAGAGTCAAAATTGTGCCAGCTTCCAAAGTTTTTTGAGACTCAGTTTCGTTATAAATAATAGTTCTGCCTTTGGCCACTTCCCCAATTTCTTTTATACCCGTAGTCTGCTGGGAAATAGATTGGTCAATGGTTAAACTCAAAGGAGTAGTGGCTAAAGTGTATCCGGTAGCGGTTTGAGCAGTCTTGGTACCTAAAGTGGCTGTAATTTCTGTAGTAATAGGCTTGGCTTGTCTAACTATTTCTACAATCACCTGCGTGTTATTCATCAACCACCACCAAGCTACAATCCCCCAGACCAAAATACCTAATACCAACCCTAAAACTACAAAAGGTTTAGGATGATATTTCTGCTTTGGTTTTGGGGTTTGAAAAGGTAGTTGACGATCAACTGGTCTGGATTTCATACTCCCCAATAAACCTGCCACTTTAGACCTAAAACTACCATTTAATTGAACCCCAGAACTGGTCGGCCGTAACTGTCTGCGATCTGAACTAGACTCAAAACTGGGCAGTTGACTGGGTTCAACGTTGCGATGTGGATCGATAGGAATCCCAAACGATTTGGGGAAGTAAGAATTTGTCTCGCCAGCATTTTCATCAATCTTGGCAAAATCGTCGGCGACTGGTGTTTCAACCGTTAGTGACACCAAACCAGAATCCAAAATTGCTACCGCCGCTCTCTGAACCATAATTTTAATAAATATATCAGGAGGAATTAACTCAATGGTGGGAACCCCAAAGAAAATCGGGTACTCCTCCCAATTCAAACCCAATAGGTGTTGTCGATACTCTTCCAAAGATAAATTGGCATCACTTAAAGAAGCTAAAATTAACCTAGGTGACAGTTCTTGCCCAGAAGCACTAATTGACTTAATGACTCTGGCCAAACCTTCGGCTATGTCTGCCGGCATGTCTTGAGAACGACCAATGCTTTCTTGAGTTGCGACTTGCCCATCAGCTAAAACTTGAAATTGAAACTCCTCGGTAGTAGTTAAAATCACCAAGCCAGACATACTCTTGTTAGCTTGAAAATAGTGATCCAGTAATGCCTGACTATTCACCAAGTAACCTTTAGCTTCAAGAGATAAATCGCTGGCAATTGATTGAATGAGGGCTTTTTTCTGAGGCAACAATCCTTCTCCATTGATCCAGGTCTCGTCCAATCCAAACACAACTTGAGTGACGGCATCAGATTCTTCTCCCAAATCTCGCAAGCTCTCATCAGTTTTGAGGATGAGATTTTTCTGATCTGTAAAGACATATTGACTGGATTGGTTAATCATTTCGGCTGGTGGCTTAGATCTCAAACCCACCAAAAATGACTGGACATAGGATTCAGAAATCACGATAAAGATAAAACGTTGATGTCCGGGACTAACCGATGGCTGAAACAAGTTTGGCAGTTCCATAAAATTTTAGCTGGTGCTAACTTCATTAAAGCAAATTCTGGGGCTTGAGGGAAGAGGAAGAGCAAAACCAATCAAGAGCTAGTCATGACTGCTCTCTCAAATATAAGCGTCTGACTCCCACTCCCACAGCTTTATCCTTAAAGATGACTACCGGCTTGAGTTCCCCAGTTCTTTTGACATGAGAACCACCGCATAGCTCTTTAGATACCCAATCTTTATTGGGGTTTGTGCCAATGGTAAAAACAGAAACTTCAGCTGGATATTTTTCATTGAAAAACGCCAAAGCTCCTTGGGATAAAGCTTGCTCTTTACTCATATTTTGTCCTGTGACTGGTAGATCAGCCCCTATCCAACCATTAATCAACTGAGTGATTTTTGCTTTTTCTGCTGATGTTAAAGTTCGATCAAAAGCAAAGTCAAACCTTAGTCTTTCGGCAGTAATGTTGGACCCCATCTGCCGGATGCTTTCCCCAAACTCTTGCCTTAAAGCCTGATGCAAAAGATGAGTCACTGTATGGTACTTGGTGGCTTGCTCTCCTGCTTCGGCCAGACCACCCTTGAACACCCCAGCTGACTTTTGGCGAGATTCGGCTCGCTGTTTTGACCGGATTTGCTCGAAAACTATTTTATTTAATTCAACTCCTTTTTCTTTGGCTATCTCCCTAGATAACTCAAAAGGGAAACCATGAGTTTGGTAAAGATCAAAAGCTATCTCTTCATCCAACTTGGACACTTTTGCTATCTGCTCTAAACCTCTCTCGAGAGCCAAAGCAAACTTTTTTTCTTCTCGCTCTAAAATTTGGGCAATCTGATCTTGTTTTTGTAAAACATCAGGATAAGCCACATGATAGATTTGACCAATCACCGGCACTAATTTGGCTATAAAGTGATCTTTAATGCCCAACTGATGAGCATATCGGATGGCTCTTCTCACCAGTCGCCGGGCAAAGTACTCTCGGTCCTTATTGCCCGGATAGACCCCATCGGCCGCCAACATGACTGTCGCTTTGACATGGTCGGCTATAATCCGCATGGCTCTGGTGGGCATAGGATTTTGACTGCCGACATCAGCGCTTACCAATTCAGGCTTATACTCAACCCCCGACAGCTGTTCCAGCACTTTAATAATGGGTAAAAACAATTGAGTGGCAAATACGTCTGGATTATCTTCACTAGCCGCCAACAGACGCTCAAACCCACCGCCAAAATCAATGTTCTGTTTGGGCAGTTTAATAAACGAGCCATCAGCTTGCTTTTGATACTCCATAAAAACCGAGTTACCGATCTCCAGAAAACGACCGCAGTCACAGTTGGGATGGCAGGCTTGATCTTGCCAAACCGATTGGGCGTGATCGCCCCCCTCCAAACCAAAATCGTAAAAAACTTCACTATCCGGCCCACCCGGTTCCCCTGCCGGCATGACTTTGGGCGCACCGGCCCGGGACCACCAGTTGGCATCGTAGTAGACAATCCGACCTGTCGAGTCACCCTGCCAAACATCTTGGCTGTGGTCATCAACTATCTGGGCGGTGATGTTTTTTTGCCGGAACAATGCTTGCCAAATTTGAGCCGTTTCTGCGTCGCGAGCAATGCCAAACTGGGCACTGCCACCATAGACAGTGGCGTACAGTCGGCGAGGATCCAGATTCAAGATCGAAGTCAAAAACTCAAAAAACCACCCTAGTTGATCTTGTTTGGAGTAATCGCCCAATGACCAGTTACCTAGCATTTCAAAAAAAGTCGTGTGCCGATTGTCTCCCACGTCTTCAATATCTTGAGACCGAAAACATTTTTGCGAGTTGGCTAACCGAGTCCCCAAAGGATGAGGTTGACCCAACAAATACGGCAAAAGAGGTTGCATGCCGGAACCGGTAAAAAGGGTGGTGGGGTCGTTCTCCGGCACCAACGAGGTAGAGGGTAGTACAACATGTCGCCGTTTGGCAAAAAAATTCAAGTAGGCCAATCGGAGTTCGTCTGGATTTAACATCTAGCAAATTGTACCAGAAAACAGATCCATTCTAATTGTCATTCTCCCCCGCCCATTGTCATTCTCCCCCGCCCATTGTCATTCTCCCCCGCCCATTGTCATTCTCCCCCGCCCATTGTCATTCTCCCCC
>JAHIVK010000009.1 GCA_018816385.1 Patescibacteria group bacterium | reverse complement strand
TGATTGGTGGTTTGAGCTCCAGCTACTTGGGGTTCAAAAGTTGAAATAGTTGGCTGATAAACAAAAGCAATCAACAAAGGTAGGGCAATAATCATGGTTAAGATACCAATTGACACCAATAGTTTAGATTTAGTTTGAGCTAATGACGGCTTTGTTCTCATAGTAATAATAACCCAACAAACCTGCGCCTCCTAGAATAAAGAGTAAACCTACACCTAAGAGTACCATGGTTAAAGTGGCACTGCCAGCTGTGGGCAGGTCGGTTTCGCCCGTTTCACCAGCCACATTTCTGTTTTGACAACCGCAGGTTGTATCACTGCTACATTGGGGACTGCGACATTGGCCTGCCAAACAAGCTAGGTCAGCTTGGCAGTCTCTGTTAGCGGTGCATGACTGATTGCACTCTAGGTCACCGTCTTGGTCTTGGCCAGAAAAGCTGGAACTACCAGGTGTTGGAGTGGGCGTGCGAGTCGGAGTCGGACTGGTTGAAGGAGCAGGACTGGGAGTGGCATTGGTGTTGGACGCTACGATACTAATGGAAGCCGTACTGGTTGGAGTGGCAACCGTATCTTGGCCATTAGCTTTTTTGGTGATCTTAGTTTGAGTTGGATCAAACATCAGCACAATCGGATTGGTAGTTGGAGTATTGCCTGCGGTGATAGAAAAAGCAAACAACTCGGTCATGCTAGTGGTGCTGAATCCTGCAGTATTGGTTGAAACACAGCCCACATCAATCGTGACCGTGCCACCAGCGGGAGAAACATTTTGAATCGGGCACTGCCAACCTGATTGTCTGATGATAATGGGTTGAATATTGTCCGCAGTTAATCCAGGAGTAGCGCCAGCGTAGTTATACATAATCCGGACGGCTATGCCAGAAATAGGTACCCCACCAGAATTAAAAGACACCGTCATGGTGGCAGTTTCGCTGGGAGCGATTTGACGGGAGGTGGGGCTAATACCGACTTGAGCCAAACCACCCTCAACAGAGGCAGTCCCTCGGTTGTCTTGAGGTTGAGTAGATAGCTGGCGAGCTATCAGAATACCCACCACCACAACGCCAACTAAACCTAGACCCAGCAGGAGTTGATTTTTATTGGCAGGCTGCATATCTGTCTTAGTTATATTAATTTATGGTTCATTAACTGAGTAGTTGCTACTTGTAACTTGCAAAGGCAAAGTTTCTCCTTTTTGGGTGACGATTTTACTAATCAAAGTGTCAACAATTATTTCGCCAGAGGCAAGGGGTTTGGTAGTGGTTAGATAAAGTTGGGCGAAAGTTTGGTCAAAAAGTAAAGCTGGCGAAACTTTGTCTGCAATTGACAATTGCCCCATAGCTAGCTCTACTTCAAGCTTTGTGCCTCCCACTTCAATCTGATTGACTAATATCTGCCAGCCGGCATCTTGCAAAGCCTGACTGATAGCAAATGGTTCTGCTCCCCAAGTAAATTGGTCAGCTGATTCAAGAGGTAGGGAGAGTTTGATGGAGATGGCCGACAAAGGATTAGTCACTTGATTCAAGTCCAGGTTGACAACCAATTCTTCACCCACGGTGGGTGAGTTAGCCGAAACATCTAACTCAATCAGAGTGACTTGACCTGTGGTTGTTTCAATGACTTGAGTGGGGGCATCGGATGAGTTGGATTTTGAAAAATTGGAGTAATAAACCCAGCAAAAAATAGTCCCTCCTATCAATATAAGTAAACCTAACATCTGCCACTTTTTCATTTTTTAATCTCCGTTTATTTCCAGTTGAGTGTAGTTTGATAAAACAATGGCGATATCAGAAATATCAAACTCACCATCGTAATTGACATCCAGCTTGGTTAATTCACCCACAGCTTTGGCAGTTAGTTGATTATACCTGGAGAATATCCAGCCAATGTCGCTAATGTCGATTTTATTATTGTTATCTCCAGTTTGGACAAAATCTCCGACCATTAATTTCTGATTTTGCCAAGAGCTAGGAGTTTGATTTGGTGTTGAGGTTAGATGAATCAAGCCTAGATTTTTTCTCAGACTGGTGGTGGTTTTGACAGCTATTTGGTATTGAGTCTGATCATCCAGAATTAAATGATTAATTGCGATAGGCTGAATGGGCCAGAAAACACCAGCGCTATTACTCACGAAAGCAGTTTGAATTGGCATAGCCGATGCTGGGTCTGCTTGATTGCTGATAGTCACCCAAGCATTGGTGATGACATCAACTCGATTCACGCCCTGAAGTTTAAAACTAAATTTAAGACTGGGAAGAAGGGGATCGGTGGTGGGAATGGGAGAAGGGGTCAATGTGGGAGTTGGAGTTAGCGTGGGGGCAGGAGTGGGCCTAGGAGTTACTGCTTGCGTGGGTGCGATTGTGGGTGTGGGTTCAGGTAGTAGCGTGGGAGTAGTTCCATCATCAATCGTAATACTGCCTAAATTTGCCACCAACACATTTTGAGTGGGTTGGGTATGGAAGAGAGTGGCCATTGACAAATTATTATCCAAAGTTAGCTCAGTTTGACCACTTTGTTTGGCTACAGCCCTAATTAATAATAATGGAGTTACTTCTGTTATGACCACTGGTTGGTTGACATTTTGGCCAATAATGATGACCTTGATTAGGTAATTGTTCGTATCTGTTGTAATGGTTTGATAAGCCAAATTGAGACCAATTGTGGGACTGGGTTCAATGGTGGGTGTTTCAAAATAGGCTTTGGGAATCAGGATGGCCAACTGGACACCATCAATTTGAGTGCCAGGTGTGGTTTGGAGTAGCAGAACCAAAGGTGCAGTATCTCCTACCTGAATTAAGTCAGGAGTTTGGAGAGTCAAGATGGCTTTTAAATTGGCCTCAGTAGCCTGGGATCTGATATCTTGAGTGCCAGGATCAGTTCGAGCTAGCATAAAGATCATGACTAAACCCACCACAGTTGAAATCAAACCTCCAGTTAGCAGGAGTTGATTCAAGTGAGGACTAGTTCTAGATTTAACTACTTGCCAGAGTGCCTTAGAGTTGAGGGTGGGTGGGGAATGAGTCATTGGAAGTTAAGCCTGGATAACAATATACTATAATCTTGCAGATCGACCAGGCCGTCACAGTTGATGTCGGCCCTTTTTTCTGAACAGCCTTGAGGAGTCACTGTTGGAGTAGGTGTGTTTACTACAGCTGTGATTGTACCAACGCAACTGTATTTTCCATTAGTTCCACTAGTACAATTTGGAGCATTCGCAGATGGAAGTACCGAAACATCATTAACACTTAATTGATTGCCGTTGAATAAAACATACTTGACAAAATTGCCGGAATTTTTTTCAACAACTAAGAGTTGAGCATTGGTTTGGATTTGATCATATTGGACAGTATTTTTTTCTGGA
The DNA here is from genome assembly GCA_018816385.1 of Patescibacteria group bacterium. Lineage (GTDB taxonomy): Bacteria > Patescibacteriota > Microgenomatia > UBA1400 > PJMF01 > JAHIVK01. Next base: position 14,486 of record JAHIVK010000009.1, on the reverse strand, counting down.
TTAAATAAGATAATATTTTGTCTTTGTCCATCAGAGATATTAAAAATTTGCAGATTAGATTGTGTAGTTTTTTGAATGGTATAGCTCTCATTATTTTTGGTAGGAAGTAACAGACTCAATATTTGACTAGTAACTGAGTTGGTCTGAGTAATTTGTAAAGCCCAATCGTTTCTTTTGGCCTCTTTGGGCAACAGTTGTTGGGAAAAACCAGTTGGGGTAGAGAAAACCATTGATAAAGTCGCATTGCCTTTTTGAAATTTAATCGGTTGTTCAGCAGTCCCCTGACCGCCATAGTTTGCCATATCAAGAGGCAGATGGGCTTGCCAAGTGTAATCATGTGGCCGGTTGTCTTTATTAAATTCGTCCAACATGATGATATAAGGATATTTAGCAAATGTTTTAATCGAAATAATCGTCCGATTGGCAGTTTGCAGAGGTGTAATATTATTCAAATTTCCTAGCCAATATGCCTGATAGCCATCTTGAGCTATGCCTGATTGGTGACTCCAATCATTGTGTGGATATCTGCTATCACTGGTGATCAAATCAGCATCAGACTGATTGATGAGATTAGTGAACATACCTAAGGCTGGTGATGTACCAGTCACAAAATTGCTATCAGGCATATCAAAATCATAGGCACTTGTGTCAAACAGCATGGTGTTTTGTTGACTGAGTTTACCTCTGATGGGATCTTGATAGGTCCACTCATTTTCGTTGACAATTAGCTTTTCACCGAAAGCGGAAAGTACAAAATGACTGGGGTCATAGTGTTGATGTTTTTGCCACCGCCAACGATTGATGAGTGCCAGCGTGAGGTTGTCACCATTATGCCAATCGCTTCTTAAGTAGGCCATACCGCCCTTATTTTTTGGCTCTCCAGTTGAGTTGCTGGTAAAAACCTTAAGAGTTTTAAAATCCGCAATTGTACCGGGGTTTTGAGCGACTATGGATGTTGGGTAGTAAAGCAAGATGCCTAACATGTCGTACTGCTTCCACAACATATAGTCACTTTTATTAAGATTAGAGCCTCTGATTTGCTCCCAAGACCAAAGCCAGCCGGGAGCTTTTTGGTTGCCCTCTCTCACTTTTTTTTGCAAGATGTAAAAATTTTCTCCATTGACCATAGTAGTTTTGGAGTTATCTCCATAACGAGGAAACTTATTTTCGGACATCAACTCATAGGCAGTGTAGTCCCAGATGTTACTAATACCAGATTGGCCAATAATGTCTCGACCATACTTTTTTTTGTAAGCTGCGGCAAACAAAATTGGCGCGCCTTGGCCATAGTACTCGTAGGTATGTCCATCTATGTAATCACCGTCTGGGTTGTACATGGCGTCAAATAGATAGTTGACTAGGGTTTGTTTAGTAAACTCTCTCCAAGTTATAGCCTGAGGATGTTCTCCATCCAGAGTCATTCCAATCAAACCCAGACAGCCAATGACTCCGATACTAAAATTGTGACCACCAACAGAGGGAGTGTCTCGATAAGTATTATAGATGCCATCAGCCATATCGATCAGAGTTTGCTTGCCATTTTTTCTCTCTGTCTGATTTAGGTTTTGGTAAAGAAAATCATAAGCTAGGGCTAAACTAGTGCAGGGTCCTTGATAGTCATAATTTTGGAGACTGGGAGCCGATTGAAAAATCACTTTATCGGGGCCACTGGTGTGTTTGACAAAATTGTGAATGGCTTTGTCCCGACTGGTTGAGTCGGCTGTCACTAGGTAATTGATGCTGGAATCAACTAAATCTCTATCCCAATCTCTAGCACTGTCCCCATTACTTCTTCCACCTGCAATGTTGAGCGCCTTGGCCACGACTGAATTGGTCTGGGTCCTTTGTATAATACGAGTAACTTCTGATTGGTTGAACAATAAAAAAGGGTGTTCTTCACCAGCTTGTGCGGAGAAATCATAATCAGCTAGATCACTTGATGCATAAGCATTCAAATTGAGTCCGATGGGTTGATGATTCCAGACCGAAACCAAGCCCACGCTCCCCATTGACAGGAGCGAGGCAGTAATTAGACTTCCTGCGAAATAAATGCTATAAAATCTATTCATAACTCGCTTCTTATTTCGCAAAAAGTCTATTGTTGTGATCAAGAGGCTTTGTTTCATAACTTACAAATCAAACTCCATCAGAAGTAAATTAATATCCCTAAGATCAATTTGGCCATCACAGTTAATGTCAGCTCGATCATCAGAACAATTCTCTGAAGAAGTGCTGGCCTGGGGGCGGATATCTTGAGTCTGATTTTTAGCATTCAATAACAGTGTCAGACTGACAGTTGCCACCACCAAACCCACTAACGTCAATCGTTTGAGCGTATGCATTAAACTCATTATAGGCAAAGGGGTGCTGTCTGCAAAGGTCCATGCTAGTATAATAGACTGGTAGTGAAATTAGAAAACGAGTAGAAGGGGTTTTATGTCTCGACCTAAAATTACTAAAGCTATTATTACTGCCGCCGGCTTTGGTTCCCGCTTTTTGCCCATCACCAAAACTTTTCCCAAGGAAATGTTGCCTATTATTGACAAACCCATCATTCAATACCTGGTAGAGGAGTGCGCCGAGGCACAAATCGAGGAAGTGATTATTGTGGTGTCGCCCACCGAAGTTGCCAAGTTTGAAGATTACTTCAATGGTAGCGCCACCAACATCCGTACCCTGATGATTCGTCAGGGCAAGCTGGACCGGTGGGATAAAGTGGAACAGCTGTTTAAGTTGCCCAAGATTACTATTATGCCTCAAGACGACAGCTTGCCTTATGGTAATGGTCGGCCGGTGTTGACAGCCAAAGACCTAGTCATCAACGATCCTGCTTTTGTCATTTTATTTGGTGATGATCTGGTTTTATCTCAAGTGGCGGCGGTTAAGCAGATTGTGGATGACTTTGTGGCTAAGCCTTGCGATGGAGTGCTGGCAGTGCAGGAGGTGCCGGCCAGCGAAGTGGAGCGTTACGGCATTGTCAAGCTCAAGAAAGGTAGTCAAGTTCAAGTGGAGGCGGTGATCGAAAAGCCCAAGCGGGCCAGCGCGCCTTCCCACCTGGCTTCATATGGCAGATATGTCTTAACTCCCAAGATTTTTAGGTATCTTAAACCCAAGTCGTTGGGTTTGGACGGCGAGTTGTGGTTGCAGGATGCCAATGACAAAGTCGCCAAACGGGGCAATCTTCGAGTCAAGGTAGTGGATGGCGAGTGGATGACTACCGGCGACCCCTTGAGGTACATGAAGGCCCACATTAACTTTATGCTGGCTGACGAAAAGTACGGTCCAGGGCTCAAAAGCTGGCTCAAAGATATTAAACTTTAGTGAAGAACCCAAAAATTCATTTTCTTCTGATGGTCGATTGCAGGCCAATCAGAATGATACAATGATCGTAAGTTGCTGTATTAGGTAGAGATAAGGAAATCATATGTCAAAACCAGACGTCATTTCGCACTCAAGCGTTGAACTCGAAAAAACCCAAATTGAATTATTATTAAACCTAGAAAAAAAATTATCCATATGCAATAGGAGAAAATAGTTTGGGTTCAGTATTACATACTTATGATCGAGAGTATTTAATTGCACTGAGAAATCTTGCCCAACAAGCACTTAATGATCCAGAAGCCTTGGACATTACACAGCAAGAATGGGAATCACAAGATTGGTATAAATGGTTGAGCATGCTAAGCCAGATGTGTCAAGATCAGATCGGACAGCAAGAGCGCACAATAGCTAGTGAACAAACTGTTGAATGATGGTATATTGACCGTAGAGTTTTAATAAACCTTAACATGCATTTCGACCATCGGGCGTGAGAGGTAAAAGATGATTTCCTGAACGCCTTCAAAAGGGTTGATGGATTGTTCTGCGGTTCGGCATGACCAGCCGAGACGTCCTACCCACCTGCAGTACATGCGGGAACTACTACCTCTCACGCTCGGTGGTCGAACCTAGTCATTTCCAATGATAGGTAGTGTTTTTTGTTTCAAAAATTCAGATATTTTGAATTCTTTGATATTTAAAGTTATAAGTTTAATGTTCTAATTGTTTTGTTTCTAAGTAAATAATTCCCAAGCCATACTTTCCTGATATAATTGCATGAATCTGCCCAGATAGTTCAGTGGTAGAACGCTTTCTTGGTAAGAAAGAGGTCGAGGGTCCAATTCCCTCTCTGGGCTCATGGTTGCCAGGTTACCCAAGTGGTCAACGGGGGCAGGTCCTGACGGGATAAATCTGCAAACTTAACAAGTGAATATTAATGACCAATGTTGCCAGGTTACCCAAGTGGTCAACGGGGGCAGACTGTAAATCTGCTGGCTCACGCCTTCGTAGGTTCGAATCCTACACCTGGCACCAGTGGCCACCTTAGCTCAGTTGGTTAGAGCGACGGTTTTGTAAACCGTAGGTCCAGGGTCCGAATCCCTGAGGTGGCTCTCATCCTATGCCAAGGCTTCGGATGGTTTCTCCATCTTTCATTATAGTTTTGGAGGGCAGGCCATCAATTAGCAATGTTTACTTCAATTTTTTGGCTTGTTTGTGGGGAGTGTGTTTGCGACAGACACTGCAGTATTTACTCAAGGGGAAGGTAGTGGTGTTGCTGGTTTGTTTCTTGAGCTGTTCATTGTTTTTATTAAACTCAGTAATATAACCAAAAGCTCCGCAAGTAGCGCACTTGAGTCCGGCTGGTTGTCTGGGTCCTTTTTTCTTTTTTGCCATGCATTCCTTTGCGAGGAGATTATTGTATCACAGTCGGAAGATACTATCTTGACTAAAACGTGTTATAATTAGAGTTGTTATTTGCCGATATCTAGTTTGAGTTCAGTTCTATTACAACGAAAGTGTTAGTCAAGTTTGATGCAGAAAAAGGAAATTAATATGTCACCCCACTTCCGTGAAATAGTTAAAAGTTTAGTACCCAAATTTCAATTGCCAACATTGGAAAGGGGTGAGTTGGATATGCTTCATGAAGAGTTAGGGCGATTGATGGTGCAGGAACCCAAAGGCATAAGTTTCCAAATAGTTCAACAGCCTGGAACTCATCATTATCGTATTGAATTATGGCGTCATGACACCGATACGTCTGTTGTGCTACTGGAGTTTGGTCATGATCAGCTTTGGCGAATTAAACCAGAGGTGATGGACATTAATAATGGTTTTTTTCCGCCAACAAGTACGCTTGGTCTGTTGATTTGGAATCAATTGGATCAACCAAAAGTTTGGAAGTTCATGAACACGTGTTTTGACACTCAGACGTTGCGACTCAAAAAAGAGAGAATGTCCAACGAATTTTTCTCCAGACTGTGATAAGTCTGAATAATATTTTCTGCTCCGTGCAAAAACAATTTGTCAATCTGATCAATTTTTTGGGCACCGAGCATGGCCAGCTCAACCCAAGATTGAGCTTTGCCTTCGGCGTTGGTTAAAGCGGAGAGTTGAGTGGCAATTTGATCAATGACGGCTGATCGAGATATGCCCTTTGTTTCAAAAATTTCTCGAATCACATATTCCCACTCGCCCCATTCCTGGAGTGTGAGTAGGAAACAACCGGCTGCCACAGCATCGTAAGCCATATCGCCAGAGGGCTTGGTGATGAAGCCATCGGCCCAAGGAAAGCCGTACTTAATTAGTAGTTCATTGGCATCTACAATCTGAGGGTGATAGGCAATCCGCAACTTAGCTCTTTTGTTTGTAATTGGCGAAATCTGGACTCGCATTTTTTGAGCTAACTCGGTAACTTCGTTAACAATGTCTAGATGAGTGGCGGCATAAATCAGTAGGCGATAGTCTGGCTGACGGCGTCTGAGTTCTGGGAGCAGGTGAGTTAACAGTTCTAATATTTCATCTTTGTTGGTGCCTAAGCCACCCGTAGTAATACAAAGTTGCAGTGGTCCTGACCGCCAAGCTTTTTTCTTTTGGCGAGCTTTAATAATTCTGGGATCAACCGGTGGACCGGTGACAATGACTCGCTTGGGATCAACTTTTTTGTCTATCAGAGCGGCCTTTTCTAGCAAATCCTGTTTGGTTTTATCGTTAAAAACGCAGAAATACATGTTGGGTTTTTCGGCGTGGGTTAAGTAGTCGTATCGAACGTGAGGGTCGGTAATCACTTGAAGCACAGTCTTACCCAAACCAGCCAGAATGTTGCCAGTAGCAATATGTAAAGACAAGATGGGTTGTTTAACATGTTGAGTCAGGTGAAGCAGGGGTGGTGTAATACTATCCAGAATAGGCAGTTTATTGCGACCGAATTTATCCACAAAATCTTTGAACAGCTTGAGGTAGCGATGACGAGCCAAAGTTTTGCCAATGATCTCGGTTAATTGAATTGATTTCCAATCCTGGTGGGTCACGTAGTTGGTGGGGTCAACTATCCAAGCCTTCTTGTAGTCCATAGTTTTTCCCCAAGCTTGGGTGGCGATGCCCACCGCCATTGAGTAATGAGCTCGGGAAAAAACAATGTCCGGGATGGTTTCATCCTCCGGCAGACCGTGAAAGCCCTTGACGTCTTCTTTGAAAGAGGCAGAAACAGTAATAATGGGCAGTTGAGTTGCCTCAAGATACTGCTTATCTTTGGCAAAAGTTTTAACTAAAGCTGGATCGAGTAAGTCGGGCATAGGCAATTGGCATTATTCTATTATGGTGTTAACTATACTACCTGGAGTTTGCCATGATTCAAGAGTCATGACCCCAACTTGGTTACTTCGAGTTTTAACTCCTCCCAGAGTATTTTCTGCATACCACTGATTGAGGCGTTTGTCTGTCTGGTAATCAGGCTCAATTAATATATACCAGTAAGTTGCGGCATCTGACTTAACAGTATGAGGAATAGGCATATCTAGCTCTTTTGATTTCCAATGAAGAATGGCATCGTAGTGTTCTGTTTCTCTATTTGGAGTGAAGATTCGTACCACGCCAGGTGATTGATGATCCAATTCAATCCAATCAAGAAGACCAGTAATGGCTAGATCCATTTTTTTCAAACCTGCGTCATTTTTTGGCTTAATGGTTGTATCAAGCAGAGAAATATACCAAAAAGCTAAGATAAAACCGATGGCTACAGGTAAGAGAAAAGGCTGATTCTTAGGGACTTTTGAAGATATTAATTTTTTGTAAATTAATTCCAAACCAATCACGCCCAAAGGAACTAGAAAAATAAAATGTGATGTCAGGTAATAGTCAAAAAAGTAACCATTATTGCCTTTCCATATCAGATAAAAAGGGTAGGGCAAGATAGCCATCAGCAGGAGTAATTGTCTAGAAAATAAACCCCTAATATTACGTTGAGTATCAATTTTAAGGATTCTGATGCTGGCTACGATCCAACTCACAATCACCAATAAATAAGCCAGTAATGAATGCCAATCACCGCTCATAACTAAGGCTTTAGTAGCATCCACGAGTTGCAAAGGTCGGCGACTAAAATGAAAGGACCAGGTAATGTACTCATCCGAAGAATTGGTAAATTGAGAGAATAAAGATCGACTCATAATAAAATCGTGACGAAATTCAAAAAGTAGTTGAGGCAATAGGGTTAAGCCAACAGCTACAATAGCCACGAGAAAATCAGTTAACGAAAACTTTTTTCTAATCCAAGGAATCAATATAAACATAATTGGGCAGAAAAAGACAGCGTAAGCGAATTCGGATTGAAGGGTTAATCCTATTAGAAAAAAACCCAAACCTAAAAATAATCTTGAATCTTTTGCTTTCACAAAAGATAAATAGGCACCTGTCATGAGGGGAATAGCTACCATGGGATTCCAGACTCGAACAGTTCCCCAAATACTGCCAGGTACTAGACTGAGAGTATAAGCGCAGATAATGGCTAAAGTACGATTATTAAAAAGAGCTTTTCCCATTAACCAGAAAAGTGGTAAGCAGGATAGAGTCACCGCAATGTACCAAAGACAAAAAATATATGGATTACCCTGACTGATTAGATAACCAGGTATGCCTAAGTAATACCAAAGAGGACCTAAAAATAATCCCTGTAAGCCGGTAGTTGGACCAATCAATGTCATGTTGCCTTCAACAATTTGTTGAATGGCAAAAAAATCTCGACCCTGATCCCAAGTGAAAAATAAGGCGTCGTCGATACTGATTAAGCGAACAGTTATGCTGATCATCAAAAAAACGAAGAAGGGAATGAGGGATTTGAGTTTGGGAAAATGTTTTGACATAATTTGAAACAGTAAAGCCATTATATGTTGGAATTATTTATATTGTACATAGGCCAGAGATAAGTAATCGAGGTAAGTTATTGGTGAAGACTCATTAATTTGAGTCTGCCGAATTCATAATTAGCAGATGTGGCTTGATTATTAGAAAATTGTTTCTGCTCCAAGAAAAAATCATCTTCCATTTTTTTGCTTAAAGTTGTGTCGGGTTCATTGATTAAAAAATGCCAACTTTTTGGACTGGATTTTTCTGGCAGAATATCATTGCCTACAAAATTATTTTGATTTATACCCACATAGCTTGGCACAAAACCATACTGTTGTTGGCCATACCATTTGTATAAGTAGTTCCAAGTTGTGTTGATGGCGTAAGGACTTGTTAAACTTGAAAATGAAAATGGTTCGCCGTTGGCAAGGCTATAAGTTTTATCAATCAGCTGTAGCTGGCTATTTAAAAATGCTCCCTTTTGAATCCCAAAGTATTGAAATTGTTGCTCTTTCCAGATCAGCATTTGGCTGATGTTGGAAAAAACAAAAACAACCATAAATAAAATGGCTAGAGTTTTCTTAAGCTGATTTTTAGTTATTAAGTTGGTTAAGCCATTGGCTATCAGTAGAAAAGTCGGCACCTCAATGCCAATAAAAGTATGATTGGGATCTCTAAAATGCCAGATCAACAGCCAAATGGGGGCCAGTATAAATGACAGTGACCAGATAATTTGTTTTTTACTGATTTTGCCTAAGCAGATGATCAACAGGACTACTGCCAATACTAACCATGGTAACTGAGCCATGGGATTGAGCAGATCAGCCAACAGAGCATAATATCTCAAAATAATCTTCTGAATAACTTGAATTAAACTGGCTGAGTGTTCTTCTAAGTTGAGAGTGTCAAAAGATAGAATTCCTCTCTGGTACATTAAGAATTCCGTCAAAACCATGGACATGATTCCCATAGCAAAGGCAGTCAGGAGAATGACCATCTTTTTGAAACTCTGGACTTGTTGGTGAAACTTGAGTGAATAAATAAAAGCAATTAGGATACTTCCCAAGATGGTGATGTTTTGGAGGGCTGATTGAACGGATAAGGCCAAACTTATTCCCAGAAGCAGAAAGAACTTGACGGGTTGGGTTTTACTGGAAAAAAATACTCGCCAGATTAAATAGTAGGTCAAAGGGACAAAAAAGCCAGATAGGGTAGGGTTAGACAGCCAGGTGCTTTGGTGAATACAGATAACTGAAGTGGCATGTAAAAAGGCTGCAATTAAACCAGTTGTTTTGGAATTAAAAACTTCTTTTCCCAACAAATAAGTAATAAGTATGCTCAAAGTACCGATGGTGATTAAAAACAAGGTCACAATATAAGGATTGCCGTGGCCAAAGTAATAAAAAGGTGCAATTAAGTAGTAGTAGAGGACTCCGTGATAAACACTATCTTGAGTGCCACTGACTGAGGGACCCATAATCTTAAAATCTTTTTGCTCAATGATTTGCCTGCTGATAGTGGCATCTCTAGCCTGGTCAAAATAAAAGAAAATATGATTATGACTGATGGAGAAAACTCTCAAAACAAAGCCTAAACAAATGATGGCGGGCAAAACATACTTATTATTCAGTAATTTCTTAATATTAATCATCTTGGTAATCAGTATAACAAGTTTTGAGAGCTTTGGCGGATGGGTGATGCTACCGTTGCCAGGGAACTAACCGCCATTTATAATAGACTTGCTCGAAACTTAGGGGCGTTGGTTAATTGGTAAACCACGGGACTCCAAATCCCGGACTGAGGGTTCGAGTCCCTCCGCCCCTGCATTAAAATGATGATAAATATATCTTTTTCGGTTTAGTGATCCACGATTAATACTTGCCAGAGTGCCTCTTGATATAACTCAAAAACAATGTTATTCTGAGTTATAAAAATTAATTTATAACTCATGACCTCAAGAAAATGGAATTGGCAACAAGAAGATTGGCCTGACTTTTCATACAAAGAAAGTGATTTTGAGGCAGTTGTTGAAAAATTCCAGTTTAAGCTAGGTAAACTCACAGGTGGTTATCAGTATCTTAAGAGAGGTGATGGCGACCAGTTAAAGATTCAGTTTTTGAGTGAGTCGGCTTATACAACCTCCGAAATTGAAGGAGAGTTTCTTGATCGTGAGAGTCTTAAGTCTTCAATTGCGCGTCACTTTGGGTTGTATACCGACGGAAGACTCATTCCTCCAGCTGAAGAGGGGATTGCCCAGCTCATGATAAATGTATATGAAACATTTGCTCAACCTCTTAATCATCAAACTCTCTATAAATGGCATACCATGGTTGTGAGGGGGCGGACAGATATTGAGGTAGTAGGTGATTATAGAAAACATCTGGAGCCAATGCAGATTGTTTCTGGTAGTTATAGTCATCCTAAAGTTCATTTTGTGGCTCCACCCTTAAGAATAGTGAAAAAAGAGATGACTCAATTTTTTACTTGGTATAACCAAAGTCAAGATAAACTACCATCTTTGATTAGAGCTGGGATTGCTCATTGGTATTTTATTTGTATTCATCCATTTGAAGATGGAAATGGTCGGTTAGCTCGTGCTGTCACCGAAAAAACGCTTTCTCAAAATCTAGATTACCCCGTTCTGATTGCCCTATCTCAAACGATTGTTCGGGCCAGAAAAAAATACTACCAGGCGTTAGAAATGAATAATCGCTCGAATAATATTACTACTTGGTTAATGTATTTTTGTGACTTGGTTTTGGAGGCAGTAGATAAAAGCCAGGAGTTACTTGATTTTCTGATTAAGAAAACTCAGTTCTTTGATATTCATATGTCTTTGATGAATGAAAGGCAAGCAAAAGTAATCAAGCGAGTTTTTGAAGAGAGTCCTTGGGGATTTAAAGGGGGATTGAGTGCCAAAAATTATCTTTCGATCACTAAAACATCTCGTGCTACTACTACCAGAGATTTAGCAGAGTTAGTCAAGAACAATATCTTGCGAAAGGAAGGTGTAGGTAAGGGGACGCGTTACTACTTAAAGTGTGAGTAAAGAGAAAGTGGTTCCAACACGCTCCACTAGTCCCCGCAGATACAATTTGATGTAGATAGATAAATTAATACTGATATTCACTCTTATTATCTGATAAAGTTAAGGTGATGAAAAATCAGGATTTAACAGGACGAGAAGTTCACCATTTAGTTGAGTCCGCTCGTGAAAGTGGCGACTTATTATCTTCACTTGAGTTAGCGATGCGTACTTTGTTGGTGTATGCCAAAGAAGACGATCAATTAGGTTTTGCCGAAGTGTTGGATTCTATTTTTTTGGCTTTAAAATATCTTTACCAACAACAAAAATTTAAGCCTTATTGGATATTGGCCGGCGCTATTGCTAGATCTAGCGTAGAAATAGCCAGACAGTCTGGTATAAACACAGCCTTAGCCTTGCCACAATTTAATTTAGCAAAATATCTAGAGGAGTTAGGCGAGTTAGGTCGGGCCAAAGAAATGTATCAAAAGGCAATTCATTCAATGAAACAGTTTCCCCCCAAAGAACATGATCGACCGGCAGTCCTCACTCAAATGAAGCTACGTTTAGCACTTTGCGAATTGACCTTAGGTGAGGCGGAAGCATTAGAAAATGTCAAAAAGTTATTGGCAGAATTGGCATTAGATACAGGAGTTGATGCTGATTATAATTGTAAAGTTTGGATTTCGGGGGGTTATTTACGCCTGGTTCAATATTTTAAAGATACAGATAGTAATCTGGTTCATAAGTATTTGCAACAAGCTAAGCAGGTTATTGAAAGCGATCAACGTTTGCTTTTAAGACGCCAACAACTGGATGAAGTATCTCATGAATTAATGATCGATAAGAAGTGAGTGCATGGTTGGAAATAGGTTCCAACTTCGTTCACTAGCCCATGCAAACACACTTTTTACCTGCTTAGCAACTTAATCTCATTCTTTTTTGGCTTGAAGGTATTAACTACTAATCTACTACTAATTATTGAAAAATTAGTAGATAGTTAGTACAAAATCATTGACAAAGAAATAGTTTAGCAATAGAATGCTACTGCTATGACTAAAGTTCAACTTTCTTTAACCGATCAAGAAGCAACCATTTTAAGCGATTATGGTTCTCAATTTGGTTACAATTTGCCAAAAACTATTCGATTTGTCATCAGTAAAACAACAGAACAAGTTCTTAAAGAAGCCATACCCACTTTTGCCATGAGTCATCAAACGGAGAAAGTTGCTCTCGGGGCTTTGGAAGATTATAAACAAGGGAAAACTCACAAGATTGAAGATGTTGATAAATTTCTCCGTAGTCTATGAAACTTATTTACTCTAACTATTTTAGAAAGAGACTTGCCAAACGATTGAAAAATGACTCGAAACTTAGAAGCCAGGTGAGTAAACAATTAAAGCTCTTGGAATTTGGTTTTGACTATCCGTCTCTAAAAACACATAAACTCAAGGGTTCTCACACAAATGAGTACGCGATTTGGATTACGGGTGATTTGAGGATAACACTTGTGCTGGTTAAAGAAGGTCTGTTGTTAACGGACATTATCAAGCATGATGAATATTAGACCTCCTGCAAAATAAGGAGAAACAGGCCACTTGCGATTTTTTTTGTGCATTTTTGATGTTGATCTTTCCTCAAGTGGTTCAGGCTACTATTGGCATCCCAGTCAACGAAAATGCTATCAAATCTATTCATACCTCGTTACATATTTCACAGTAAGTCTGGTATGCGGGTATGATCTTAACTAGTCATTGACAAATGTCATTGAAACTATATAATATTTTTATAGTTATGGTGACAAGTTCAACCAATCAGCCACTCAACAAGATAGAAAAGCTTTTGGCTAGTTCTCAAAATGTGTTTACGACTCAAGATCTAGCTGTGATTTGGGGTGTCACTAACGCAGTGTCACTTCACGCCAATATTCAATACTATGTTGGACTTGGCAAAATAAAACGAATTCATAAGGGAATATATGTGGTCAGAGAGTATACTTCGTTTGAATTTGCTCAAAAAATAGTGACTCCCTCCTATATTTCTTTTTACAGTGCCTTGGTGGCTCATGGCATAGTTTTTCAACTCTACACATCAATTCATAGCGCATCTCTGATAAGTAAAAAAATCAATATCAGTCAAGAAAAATTTGTTTACCACAAGTTAAAAGAGCAAGTTTTTTCTGATTCAATTGGTCTAGAAAATATGAGTACGTATTTAATTGCCGGTCCAGAGAGAGCGATCTGTGATAGCTTGTACTTATATTCTGGTTTGGCTTTTGATAACTTGAGGATGATTGATTTTGATGTGCTTAGAAAAATCTCGAAAATTTACCACAATCAGCGTTTGGAGCAAAAAATAGAAAGTATTATTAGATTGGAGCAATTGTAATGCTAGATATTCAGCAACATGAATACTTTTTAAAACGTATATTAAGAGAAATTATTAACGACCCCGAATTAAATAACCAACTGGTGTTAAAGGGAGGAACGTGTTTATACATCTTTTATGGCTTAGATCGATTTTCTGTTGATTTAGATTTTGGTTTAACTTTGTCGAAAGATTTAGCTGTTGATAAGATGAATCAAATCTTAGGCAAGTATCTCAAGATCGATGAAGGCAGATTTAGGCAAGGGCAGTTTGGTTGGTTATGGGAAGCAAGCTATATGAAAGGTCAACGTCAAATGCAGATTGATGTGAGTAAAAGGCAATATCCTGACAAATATGAAATCAAACAATTTTATGGCTTATCATTGAAAACATTGGATCAGCCCTCATTGTTTGCTCACAAATTATGCGCGATTTTAGATAGACAGCATTTTCAAAATCGAGATTTGTTTGACAGTCACTTTATGTTTGAAAAGATGTTTGAAATAAATGAGCAAATCATCTTATTTAGAACAGGTAAAAACTTAATTGAGTACTTGAAGGAGTTAGAGATATTTATCAAGAATCAAGTAGATAAAAATAAGATGCTACAAGGATTGGGAGAATTACTTGATGAAAAAAGAAAGTTTTGGGTGAAGACTAAACTGATAGATGAGTTGTTAGCTCAATTGAGGCTAAAGATTGAAAGTGGTGTGTGAGGTAAATCGGTATGATGTTTGGGTGAAGTATTTGCAAGGAGATATTTCTAATCAACATTAACAGTGCCAGTTTTGTTGAGTCTAAACTAATCGAAAAATGATACCGTAACCGCTTTTGATCAAACGTGAGTTTTTACGGTTCTGGCTATCCTTTCATTAAGTCTATTTTATCAAATAATTGTTTTTCTTTCATCCGCATTTTATAGGCAAACTGATTA
>JAHIVK010000008.1 GCA_018816385.1 Patescibacteria group bacterium | reverse complement strand
CTACTTATGGCATCTTTTATGCATTTTCTTTGCTTCTTCTTCCTCAAGTAGCTGAGGCTACTATCGTCATCAGAATCAACGAAAATGCTATAAAATCTATCCATAATTAACTCATTTCTTATTTCGCGACAAGTCTATTGAATGTGAGGGGAGAGTATGGAGTTAGTTATTTTGGCAGTCATTTTAATTTTGGTTCTGATTGCGCTGGGACTATTGACAAATGTTTTTTTCTCCTTTTTGACCATGTCGCTGTTTGGAGGAGCTTATTTTGCCGGTACTTCCCGGGAGCGGCTGAAACAGGTTTTCAAACTAGCTAATTTGAAACTCGTAGACAAGTTACTTGATCTAGGGTCGGGTGATGGGCGGATAGTTTCAGCCGCGGCTCAAGCCTGGGTTAAAGCTACGGGGGTCGAGATCAATCCCTACTATGTTTGGTTATCACGTCAGAGAATTAAACATCTCAAACTTACTCAGAAAGCCAAGATCGTGCGGATAGACCTGTGGCAGTTTGACACCAGCCCCTACTCGGTGGTGGTGGTGTACGGCATTGGTTACATGATGGAGCGCTTGAAAAAGAAGCTAGAGCGAGAATTAAAACCTGGCTCGCGAATTATCTCGGTTTACTTTCCCATTCCCGGCTGGCAGGCGGTGAAGGAGCTGGGGGATGTCAAGCTGTATATTATTGAATAGGATCAAGCCTTATATGCCAATTTTTCATTTTAGTAGGTTAATAAACATTTTGGGGTTAAGGGAAATTTCGCGTGTTAGTGCTAAGTAGAAATGTCGCCTTTTCTGCAAAGTAGAAATGTCGCGTTGACAAACCAGCAATCTGGTAGTATCATTCTCGTTAACTTAACAAACTTGTAAAGTTGTCTATATGGATAAAACAACAGCAGAATTACTGGCCAGAAAAATTAAGATAAGCGAGCATTACATCGTTCGGGAAGAATATGAAATGTTGATCTTGAAAGAGATTTATGAAAGCGAATTTGGGGTGAGTCTGATGTTTAAGGGTGGTACCGCTTTGCGTTTGGCTTATCACTCGGCGCGTTTTTCTGAAGATTTGGACTTTAATTTAATTGGCATCATCGATAAAAAGAAATTTGTCAAGTTTCTCAAAGGTGTGGGTAAAAAATATCCGGAAATTGTTGAAGTTATCACCAGCGAAAAATACCATACAATTTTTGGATTGATAAAAATAAAGATTGAATATTTTGATAGAGTGTTTTCTATTAAGATTGAGATTTCCAAAAGGGTAGGTAAGTATCAAAAAAATATAGATTATCACGATAGAGTAATAACAAGTGAGGTTGCCCCTCTGACTGTTTTGGCCCGCGTAGCCAGTCTTGAGCTAATATTAAGAGAAAAAGCAGATGCTATGAAAAACAGAAAAGTGGCTCGCGACATTTTTGATTATTGGTTTATTAACCAACTGCTCAAAAAAGAAGTGAGGGTAGATTTCTCCGATTATGACAAAACAAAAGTGATAAGCGAACTACATAAATTATTGGCAAGGCCATATTGGAGGATAATTGATTCATGGTTAGAATAAGACCCACCGATCCAGAGCTAATCAAGCAACTGATGGTCTTGAGGAAGCCCTATTTTACTGTGGCCGATTTTGAGCGACTGCTTGGACTAAAAAAACAAACACTGTATGTCACACTTAACAGGTTGACTAGGTCCGGTGTTTTGACTAGGTTAAAAAAAAACGTTTACGCGGTATTTACGAGCGGAATTGATATAGAAAAAATAGCCAATGAAATCTATTATCCTTCATATTTTTCGTTTGAAAAAGCTTTATCAGATTATGGCATTTTGTCGCAGATGCCTTTTACCCTCACTTTGGCAACTTTGAGACCGTCAAAAAAATTGACGATTGCAGATACAGCAGTCGAGTACAGTCAGATCAAAAAGAGCCTTTTCTTTGGCTACGAGCTTAAAAACGAAAAAAATATTGCCTTTCCCGAAAAAGCGCTTCTTGACGAGTTGTACTTAATGAGCAAAGGATTGCGCCAGATAAATTTGGAAGAGTTGGACTTAAGAGAAATAAACAAAAACAGACTGGAAAAATTTGCCCAGAAATACCCCCCCAATATTGGTGACTTATTCTGCAGGGTGAAAAAATATCTAGGAACCACACCAATCACAAATGAGGCGAAAAAAAGAATTGACTGGACTGCGGGAGCTTAAATAGACTTGTCGCGAAATAAGAAATGAGTTAATTTAAGTAGCCATTGCCCTTATTTCGCGACAAGTCTAATAAGGCGCAAGAATTATCTCAGTGTACTTTCCCTTTCCAGGTTGGAAAGCGGTGAAGGAACTGGAGGATGTCAAGTTATATTTGGTAAAATGTAGAAAGAGATTGATTACTGATTAAATTTCACGATAGAAAACAGCGGGAACAACACCTCCACTTTTGTTTACATTACCTACTGTTCATGAACATTATCACGGCTTAGTTTTGGCCCTGATTTCATATTTATCTGGCAATCGGCGTCTGATTGTACCAATGCCAGGCAAACCTAACGGTGGGCGACCTATTAAAGCGGGTTATCGGCTTTATGGCAAAAAAGCCGGCATTACCAATTACTGGCCAGAAGTAAAAAAACTTGACAAAAACTTGATTTCCTTGACAAACCTTAGATAATTGTATATATTAACCTTATGTTCATAGCTACTCGTCAAAACACAAAATCAATTACTGATATTAGAGAAGATGCAATTGGTGTGTTTAAAGAAGCTAGTAATAAGGGTTTGCTTTATGTGACATATCACTCAAGACCTCAGGCAGTGATTATTGATATTGATGAGTTTGTATCAATGCAGGAAATGTTAGAAAATTATCGAGATGAACTGGAAGCTAAAAAACTACTAAAGGAACCAAGAGGTAAGGGCGTGTCACTAAATCAAGTTATAAAAATGTATGAGTAAAGTTCTGTTTACTCGTCAGAGTATAAAAGAAATTGACAGAATCAGCTCCACGGATCGCAAGCGAGTTTTAACTAAAATTAAATTATTAGACTATCCTTTTTCTAAAAATTTAGATATTAAATTGCTCCACGGCGCACCAGGATTTTATCGTTTGCGATCTGGTCAAATCAGAATCATTTTTGAGCATGATCATAAACGAAATGTTTTATGGATTAGAAAAGTCGGATATCGTGGTTCAGTTTACAAAATGTGAACTTAACCTGATGTGATATACTGTTTCATATATGTTGAATCAAATATTACTGATTACTACCACTACCAACCCTTGACTCGGGAGAGGTGTGTCGTAGTACCAACCCCCGAGATCAGGGGGTTTTTTGGTAGTAAAATAGACGGGTTCCATCTGGATCCCCGCTAGTCCCGCCAGAGGCGGGACGCGAGGATGACAGGAGAGACAACGCGAGGATGACAGGAGAGACAGCGCGAGGATGACAACCCACTTGCTTGCATTTTGCTACAAGTTAAATTAACACTAATCAGGTAAACTAGAGGCTAATCAGCCAAAAAAAGGAAAAACATGTCAAACCCATCAGACAACAAAAATCAGTCTCAGAAAAATAATCTAGACGAGCTGCGTCACTCAACGGCTCATCTGTTAGCCAAAGCGGTGATTGAGCTTTATCCAGGAGCCAAACCGACCATTGGTCCCAGTATCGAGCAGGGCTTTTACTATGACTTTGATCTGGGTGATACCGTCATTTCGGACAAAAACTTTGCCCAGATTGAGCAAAAGATGCATCAGATTGTCAAAAAATGGTCCGAGTTTAGACAGGTGACTAAAACTCAAGACGAAGCCTTGGCTCAATATACTGACAATCAGTACAAAAGAGAGCTGATCGGAGAGTTGGCTGAAAAGGGAGAGACATTGAGTTTTTATGAAGTTGGGACAGAAGGTCAGCCCGAGTTCTACAGCGATCTGTGCAAAGGTCCTCATGTAGCCAAGCCATCAGAGGTGCTTAAGCACTTTAAACTTCTGTCTGTAGCTGGAGCCTATTGGCGGGGTGATGAAAAAAATTCCATGTTAACTCGGATTTACGGCACCGCTTTTTTTTCCCAACAAGAGCTGGACGATCACCTAAAAATGTTGGAGCAGGCCAAACTGCGGGATCATCGCAAAATTGGGCAGGAGCTGGAGTTATTCATGATTGATGAGGAAGTGGGACAGGGCTTGCCACTTTGGTTGCCCAAGGGGGCTTTTTTGCGACATAAAGTCCAAGAGTACGCTTTCAATACCTACCTCAATAGAGGTTATCAGCCTGTTTCCACACCTCATATTGCTAGTAAAGAGCTTTGGGAACATTCAGGGCATCTAGATTTTTATTCTGATAGCATGTATGGCGGTTTTGGCATTGAAGATGAGGAGTATCGTTTAAAACCCATGAACTGCCCCCTCCACGTTAAGCTGTTTATGCACAGACAGCGCAGTTATCGAGAGCTACCTATCAGATGGACAGAAATGGGTACGGTTTATCGCTATGAGAAATCGGGCGTCCTGCATGGTTTGTCCAGAGTCAGGGGGTTTACTCAAGACGATGCCCATATCATCTGTACTCCAGACCAGCTCCAAGCCGAACTCACCGAGGCATTAAACCTAACTCTCGACATCCTCAAGACTTTTGGCTTTAAGGATTTTGAAATGAATCTTTCTACCGGGGGTGGCAAAGACGAGTCAAAGTTTATCGGCGAAAAAGCCAAGTGGCGGGAGGCCGAGCAAGCCCTAACTCAAACTTTAACCAAGTTGGGATTTGACAATTTTGTGACTGATGAAGGAGGAGCGGCCTTTTACGGTCCCAAAATAGATCTCAAGCTGGCTGATAGTTTGGGGCGGATGTGGCAGTTATCCACTATTCAACTTGACTTCAATTTGCCGGGACGATTTGGCATGAAGTATGTGGGTGACGATGGAGCCCAGCACGAGCCATTTATGATTCATCGAGCCTTGTTGGGTTCACTAGAGAGGTTTTTGGGTATCTACATTGAGCATACGGGAGGCAAGTTTCCTTTGTGGTTAGCGCCCGTTCAGGCTGTAGTTTTGCCGATTACCGACGCTCAAAATGAGTATGCGCGCCGAGTGACAGATCAATTGACAAAGGCCGGTTTGAGAGTAGAGGTGGATGATCGCTCCGAGCGACTCCAAGCCAAGATTCGCGACGCCCAACTCCAAAAAGTGCCCTTTATGCTGGTTGTGGGGGGCAAAGAAGTTGAGTCAAAGAGTGTGGCTGTGCGCGGTCGCGAGACAGGGGACGAAGGCAGGGTGCAAGTGGAGGAGTTTATTAAAAAGATACAAAAGCAAGTGATAGACAAGAGCTAGCACAGTCTCTATGATAGTTGACTTTCATAGAGATCAGCTTTCCATCGATGGGAGCGAGTTGTTGTCTAATTATATCAATAATTATTGAGATGTATTTAGCCCAGTTTAACTTTGACTCCCGGGCTCATGGTGGCGGAGAGGGTGAGTTTGATGGCTTTGTGGCTTAACGCATTAATCAAAGCATTGATATTTTCAACTAACTCTTTGGTATCCATAGAAATCTTGCCCACAATTACATGAGCTACAGGTGTTTTGCGTTCGGTCCTGACAGTCATGCCACCTTGCTCAAGCTCTTTTTTCTTGATTTCTGGTTTGTCGGTGATGGTGCCATTTTTGGGATTGGGCATCAGGCCTTTGGGTCCCAGGATTCTGGCCAATTTAGCCAACTTAGGCATAAAAGCCGGAGCTGATAACAAGACGTCAAAATCCATTTCCCCTTGAGCAATTTTGGCTAACAAATCATCGTCCACAATAGCCACTTTAACAGAAGATCCTGTGGAGTGGGGCAGAGTCACGTTGGTTTGATCGCCCACGCTTAAACAATTAATATCAGCAGTGATAGTAGCATCAAACTTGACGTGAGACAACTTCTTGACTAGTTCCACAGCGGCAAAAGAGTCGTATTCTTTGGTTCGATCAACTATGGATCGACCGGCTAAATAGCGCTTACTGCGCTTGCGACTGGGTTTTTTCTTGACGATAACTTCTTGAACTAATTCTATTTTGTCCGCAGGTGTTTCCAGGCTAGATTGGTTATCTTGAGCGGTTGTGGCTGGATCAACTGCCTGAGAAGTTGTTACCTCTTCAGACAGACTTTTGCTAGTACTCAAAACTTTGATCTTGTCGGTGTTATCCGACATGTTAACGTTACGTTTGCTACCCATTTAAAACCTCCTACTTGATGGTCACACCCATACTTCGAGCGGTGCCAGATACAATTTTAATGGCTTGATCCAGATCGGTTGTATTCAGGTCTGGTAATTTCTTTTCGGCAATAGCCTTGATTTGATCTAAAGTCAAATTGCCAACTGGTTCTCGACCGGGTTTATCACTGCCTTTTTTGAGTTTGAGGGCTTGCTGAATCAAGGCAGAAGCAGGAGGCAGTTTTAAGACAAAAGTGAATGATCGGTCGTGATAGACAGTAATTTCGGCGGGAATAGTCTGGCCTCTTTGATCTTGAGTTTTGTCGTTGTACTGCTTGATAAAGTCCATCATGTTGATGCCGGCTTGACCCAGAATAGGACCAACTGGAGGAGCGGGAGTGGCGGCGCCAGCCGGTAAATTGAGCTTGAGGACGTTAATAATTTTTTTGGCCATAATAGTTTCTTTCTGTTTGAGACTTTTGGGCGCGAAATCTTAATCTAATTATTTTTTTATTTCGCCAGAAATCCATTTTTAAAGTTTTTATTAAACCTTTTTAACTTGTAAAAAGTCGACGCTGACCGGAGTTTCGCGACCAAAAATATTGACCAAAACTTCAACTTTGCCTTTGTCTTCGTCGATGGATTTGACTGTGGCTAAGAAATCGGCAAACGGTCCATCAGTAATCCGCACGGCTTCGCCCTCGACATAGTCGGCTTTGTATTGAGGAGCGGCTTGAGTCATGAACTGCTTGATGGCATCCACTTCGTGCTTGGGTAGAGCGGTGGGTTTGCTACCAATGCCCACAAAACCAGTCACACCTTGAGTGGTGCGGACGGCTAACCAAGCATCATCAGTCAATTCCATATGGACCAACATGTAACCCGGGAAGATCTTTTCGGTGACAGTTTTTCTCTGTCCTCTTTTGATTTGAATTTTTTCTTGAGTGGGAATTAAAATTGCTAAAATCTTGCTGGTTAGGTTGAGAGTTTCGGTTCTCTGTTTGACCATCTCCGCCACTTTGGCTTCATGACCAGAGTAAGCATGGACCACATACCAGCGAGCTTTGGGATTGATAGCTTCTGAAATAACCACTAAATTGGGAGTCTTAACTTGAACTTCTTGCACCTCGGGCGGTGTGGGAATATCGCCACTGGGGGTTTGATTTTGATCGGTGTCTGCCATATTTTCCTTTTTACAAAATGATGCTCATCAGCCGGCTGAACAAGAG
Source organism: Patescibacteria group bacterium (assembly GCA_018816385.1). GTDB lineage: Bacteria > Patescibacteriota > Microgenomatia > UBA1400 > PJMF01 > JAHIVK01. The sequence continues at coordinate 2,351 of JAHIVK010000008.1, read as the reverse complement.
GTCTAACAGACCAATGAAAACGCCGATTGTCAAGCTGACAACTATCACTAAAATAGTTTTGGCTCGAGTTTGTTCATAAGTTGGCCAAGTAACTTTTTTGATTTCTTGACTGACTTCTTTGATGTATGTAACAATTTTGGGCATCTGAAGATGTTTATTAGGCTTGTAGCGAAATAAGGGAAACGGCTACTTACGGTATCTTTTATGCATTTTAGATTACTTCTTCTTCCTCAAGTAGATCTGGTTACTATCGTCATCAGAATTAACTAAAATACTATAAAATCTATTCGTAATTAACTCGTTTCTTATTTTGCTACAAGCCTATTGTAACAAATGCCTGACGGAAATGCCAGATCACAATTTAGGATGACTTAACTAGCTGATTGTGGAGGTTGAACACCTTTTTCCTTGAGTCTTTCCACCATGTCTGACGACTGGTGGATGACGAGTGATTGGGGTGACGACTGGTGGATGACAGGTGATTGGGGTGATGGATCAAGGAGTGGTTTGGGTGACGAAGTCACAGTCGGTCCGGTGGTGGGTAGCGGGCTAGATGATTGCTTTGGAACGACTCTGGCTTTGGGTTGAGATCCACCTAAAGTACTAGCTAGGAAAGAAGCCAAGAGTAGAACTAAGCCCAAGACTAAAACTCCTACTGGTAACAGTCGACCAGATTGACGCAGACTATTAATCAATTCACTCAAAGCATTGGGTTGAGGTGGGGCAGTGGGAGGCTGGGTAACTTCTGATGTTGGCAGAGTGGTGGGCGAAACTTCTTCAAGAGAGCCTGAAGTTGAGCTATCAGCTGTGGTAGCTGGAGGCGGGGCAATGACCGTACCTTTGTCCAGAACTGGAGCTTGAGGTGCGACGATAGGTTGAATTGGAGGTAGACTGCAGGTTTGGCTAGTGGGATTGACTGCTAAACGACAGCCACCATTAAAACACCTTAAGTTGATAGCACAGTCGGCGTTGGTACTGCAAACTGCATTACATAATTGATTTTGAGCCACTTGTTGGGTTGAGTTGAGGGCAGTACAGTTGGTGTTTTCAATATTACTTAGCAGGCGACATTTGTTGTACCAGCAAGTCAAACCACTAGTACATTCGTTACTATCGGCGCAGTATTGATTGCAGGTGCGATGTAAGCCTTGGTCGGGTATGCCTTGGCAAGTAGTGCTGATGGGATTGTCGGCTAGACGACAACGCCAGTCTGTTTCTGCTCGGTAACAGTAATGATTATTGGCGCACTCCAAACTTGACTCGCAGACTTGATTACAACTTTTGGGGGTGGGGGTGGCATTGGGTGGCAAAGTTGGAGTGGGTTGAGCGGGCAGGATGACCGGGTATGTGAGTTGGGTCAAAGTAGCCAGCTTGTCTTCTGGGGGTACCACATCAGCTAATGTTGAATGACTTTGGTCATTATCGAAAATCAAACTGACTTGACCAACCCTGAGAGGTGTAAAATTCAGACCGATCAATTGAGTTGGTTGTGTGGTGGTAAATGGAGAGCCGACTGGAGCTAGAGCCATAACCTGGATTCTAAAACCTTGATCAATGGGCTGAATATCAGTCGTCATGCCTAAATTGCCCTCAACTTGAGCTCTAAAATTAAGCAAACCATCGGCTTGGGTATGAATCACATCAAAAGCTAATTGAATACCGGCTGTTTCTAGATCATGGGTATTGACTAAAAGGTTGATGGTGGTGGGTTGACCGACCACAAAATTGGCATTGGTCACGGGTTGAGCGGTGATTTCAACCTGAGCATCGGTGGTACTAGCTTGAGGGCGAATATCTTGAGATTGATTTAAAGGTTGTCTAGCCAAGAACACAGTTAAAGTGGTCAGCAAAATTACTCCACTGGCAATAATCATGGCTCCTAAAGCCACATATCTGGGTCGAGTCAAGAATTGAATGAGGCGAAACTTTGATTTGGGCATACTATAAATTACTCACCACTATTTTAGACTTATTGCGAAATAAGGACAATGACTACTTATGGCATCTTTTATGCATTTTCGATGCTTCTTCTTTCTCAAGTAGCTCTGGCTACTATCGGCATCAGAAACAACGAAAATGTTATAAAATCTATCCATAATTAACTCATTTCTTATTTTGCAATAAGTCTATGACTGGTTTGGATGGTATAGTCAAGAATATCAACTTGGCCGTCTTGATTAAGATCAATTTGAGGTTGGTCTGGAAATGAGTGATTGGTGGTTTGAGCTCCAGCTACTTGGGGTTCAAAAGTTGAAATAGTTGGCTGATAAACAAAAGCAATCAACAAAGGTAGGGCAATAATCATGGTTAAGATACCAATTGACACCAATAGTTTAGATTTAGTTTGAGCT
>JAHIVK010000007.1 GCA_018816385.1 Patescibacteria group bacterium | reverse complement strand
TGTTGGTGACTAATACTCAGCAAAGGCAAGTTTCCGGTTTAAGCTATTGGTACTTGGAACTGGCTGATGCACCCCAATCTCAAACTATGCCAGACCATGATCAATCAAGAGGTAAAATTATGGAGATGGCCAAAAAGATTAAATTAGCCAGAAAATTGAATCACTTTAACTGTCCGGCCGGTGAAGGTGGTTGTCCGTTTTGTCAGCCACTGGAAAAGATTTTGAGGGGTGAAGCCGAGTTGGTGGGTAAAGGTGGTTTTGGACGGGATATCTACATTTTACCTGGGGCGGAAGAAGCCATGATGGAGAGTGAAGTTCTATAGAGGGGGAGAGGTTTATATGAAAGGTTTTTTAGATTTTATTCGTGAACAAGGTGTGGTGGGTTTGGCGGTGGGTTTTATTTTGGGTGGGGCTATTTCTAAAGTAGTTGCCTCTTTAGTCAAAGATATTATCAATCCATTTCTAGGTTTGATTTTAGGTGTGGCGGGAAACTTGTCGTCCATGAGTCTCAAGCTTGGTCCAGTCGAAATCATGATTGGTAGTTTTGTGGCTGTGTTGATAGATTTTTTGGTGATAGCCGCTGTAGTTTACTTTGGTGTCAAAAAACTTGGTTTGGATAAACTCGATAAGAAAAAGTAGTTTTACCCTAAAACTGTCAATGTTAGGAAGAAAAGGAAGAAGAGGACGGCCGCCGCCATGATGATTTGGCGGAGCTTGCCAGAGCGATATCTAATTCTTAAGAAGCGTTTGTTAAGCATACTCACAAAGACGAAAGATAGCATCATGGCGGCGGCATTGAGAATAGCCGACAGAGTAATTAAGAAACGGGGTTCTTTAAACCCTAAACTATAGAGAATAATGCCCAAGATAATTTGGCCCCAAAGCGAAGCGTAAAACCATTTTGAGAGGTTGATTTGTTGACCTGGCTTGAGTTTCAGTAAGGCCATATTTTCCGAGATGATTCTGGCAGATGATTCCATCACTCCAACCTGAGTTCCAAACAACATCATGGTGGCCATGATCAGAAAGGCTGTCCCAAAAAATGGTATTGTTTGTTGATTAATAACTTCGGCTTGTAAATAGATAAATGAGATACCTTCTGTAATTTCTTGACCAGAATTAAAAACAGTGGTGAAGGCCAGCAGTGACAGCAGAATGATGGTCAGTAATCCTAAGCTAAAAAAGACAATTAGATGTTCGCGATTAACTAATTGCCACCAGGCTTTAAACCGACGGCGATTCAATTGGGTATCCGGAAAGCTTTGACCGAAAAATTGATACGATTTTTTTGATTTACCAAATAGTGAAGAAATCTTATCCATATAGCGCCCCATGCCAAAGCCTTTTTCTTTTATATAGTAGGATTGAGCTAGATTCAAATTACCTCCAGCTCCAGCATAAGCAAAAGCGCTTAAGAAAGCTGTGATGGCTACGGCTGGTGGGAAAAAGTGCCAGCCTTGACCAATACCGACTAAACCTTGAGCCACCTGACTCCAGTCATTAACAGAAGCTAGCCAAAAAGTCAGCATTACGATTAAAGGTAGGCCAATAAAAATAATGGTCTTTTGTAAGTACTCCATAGTTTTGTAGAGAGACTTGCCCACAGTCAAAAGTACGCCCGTAAATAAAAGCAGAAAAATTGCCACGGCAGTTTCTGAAACTCCAGGTATCAACCGAGCCACAATATTAGCGGCGGCCGAAGAAAAACCTGGAATGGCAAAAGGAATAAAGGTAGAAAAGATAAACCAGGCAGGTAACCATCGATGCAACTTTTTAAATCCGGAAAAGACACTCTCACCCTGATAAAGGGTGTAACGCATGGCTTCGGTATTTAGCACAAACTGAAATAAAACCCCCAAAACAGCTCCCCACAACAAACCTAAGCCATATCGAGCGGCTAAGTATGGCCAGAGAATCAGCTCGCCACTGCCCAAAGCCAATCCCAGCAGGATAAATGATGGACCAAGTGTTTTCCAGAGAGTTGGAGGTGTGGGTAAATTATGAGTTTTGGTCATAAGTGCTACTGGTCTTCTTGAGTAGTTAAGGTTTTGCGAGGCATAACTTCAATTTGGACAGTGACTGTCAGGTGCAGTTCACTCAATACTTGTTGTTTAATTATATCTGGCAAGTTTTCCGGTACATTATTACTCGAATCACTTCTAATCACTGCCTGAATCCTCCAAACCTCACTGTCATCTTCTATCAGCTCTAGTGAATCAATTGAAACCCGCGGTAGTCTACTTAAGTTTTGATAGAAAATATCGGTCAGTTTGCTTTTAATTAAAGCTTTCCTCTCATCTGCTTCGGAAAGAATAGAAATGGTGCGTTGGAGTTTGAGTTTTAAATTGATCGGCTTATTTAAAGCTGTTTCCAAAGTTGTCACCAATTCTTTTTGCTGAACATAGCTAATGGTCAAATCACTTGGTAACCAAATGACAGCCTCAATTAGTAAACTGCCATTTTTTTGAGTCACGATTTCAATCGTATCGACGTTGATACTGGGTGAGTAGCTTTTGAACCGGGTCTCTAAAATATTTTTGGCTTTTGGGTAAGCCAAAATCTCAAACGATTGGTGTTCCAGAATGGTCAGTAGCGGATTGGCAATGATAATCAAGATAGTTACTGTCACCAACATAGCCTTCAGTCTAAGTTCGCTAAAACGTTTTTTCTTGAGTCCAATGATAGAAAAGGTCACAATGGTCACAAATAAAATTGAAGCTACGTTGGCGGAAAACAAGAGTAAAGCTCCAGAAAAAATCTGCATATCAAGTAAAGCTAAACCAATGGCACTGACACATAGTGGCGGTAACAGTGAGGTGGCTAACGCTACACCTGCTAGAGATGATGAAATGCGTTGATGAGAAACACCCAAAGCCGCAATGAAGCCGGCCACACAAGCTACTACAACATCTAAGAATGTGGGTTCAATCCGAGCCAAAATTTCGGAGTTAATCAGTTTAATCGGTGAAATAAAAGTTACTATCGTCGCACTCACAAAAGCCGCCAGCACAGCCACCAGAAAAATTAAAAGTGAGCGCTTAATGTTTTTATTTTGACTAAAAGAAATACCTATGGCTACTGACAGGATTGGCCACATCAGGGGGGAAATAATCATGCCTCCAATCACGATTGACGGGTTGTTCATGAGTAGGCCTAGGGTGCAGATAATGGTTGAACCTAAAAGTAAGCTAAAAAAGCTTAAAGTTAGTTTTGAGTGATCATGGATAGTAGTGGAGACGCTGTCTGGACTGCGAGTAGTTTTTAAGTCATTCAGATGAGGCATTTGGGGTGGTTGCATACTTCAATTGTAGAGATGATAAGAGACCAAGTCCAGACTATTTTCATCTCAATTGGACTTGTGATATTATGGGTCTTGAAGATCATAAAAAAGCTTGTTGTATCAATCATTTATAAGTCTATCTAATTTTTTTGGATTTGTCATGTTTATTGACCTTTGCATTGCTATATCAATATAAATAATGATAGACTTGTAATCTGCAAAAATACAAAATATAGGTTGATATATTTAATATCGATATGATGCATAAACCTTGGTGCAAACGACTAAATCATTAACAAAAATATTGGCAATAATTATTCCAAATTAACCACAGTCTAAAAAAATAGCCAGCTATATCAGTAATAATATCCAATAACAATATTATCTATTGACACACATTTGAATGTATGACAATACTGAAGGCAGTATTAAGAACACTCTTATCTAAAATATAGGACAAACAGTAATAGTCACTACTGTTGCCAATAATAGATAATTTGTGTTAATAAAAAAATAGTATAAATTAGCAGGAGTAATCCTGCCCGAAAAGGAGTCAGTAATGAATCCCAAAAAACTTCTTCTTGGGTTGTTGGTTTTAGCGCTGGGTGCCATGACGATTCGCAACTTGACATCAGCTCTGTTTACCGACACCGAGAGAACCGAAGACAGTACTTTTACAGCCGGCACATTGAACATCAATGTGGACGAAAATGATGGTACGGTTTTCGACAACATTGTAGTAAGTAACATCGGTGTGGATGGGACTGTGTCTGGAGGTAAGACATGGACGATCAACAACACCGGATCAGTTCCCGGCAATCTGCAGATGCAGATGATGAGCGTGGTCAACAATGAAAATGGCTGTAATGAGCCTGAAGCTTTGGTTGATGGCACTTGTGCTGATCCCGGACCCGATCAAGGCGAATTGGGTGGAGTTGTGGCCACTGTGGTAATTTTGGATGATGATGCCACCGGACCTAATGCTCCGGCCACTGTTGTAACTTCAACTTTAGCTACAGCTGATGCTGGCTCATACCTTAGCCAGTGGAATTCAAATGCAGGAATAGTGACTATTCCCGCTGGTGGTTCTTTGACCGTGACTATGAATTGGTCAAATAACCCCGCGTCCTATGGTAACGAAATTCAAAGCGATAGCTTGAGTTTTGATGTCCAGTTTGACGTTGTCCAAGTCACTCCCGAAGTTTAAATTAGGGAATAACTTGATACCAAATCAACCGGAGTGGTCGAGCCAAGGCTCACCACTCCTGTTGGTTACAGACAAAGACAATAGTTATGCAGTACATAGTCAAGTTGATCTGGTTACCGGTTTTAGCGCTCATTTATATATCCGTTTTGAATACTATCAGTTCATCCGAAGGATTTAATCTACCTATTCGATCATACATCATTAAATCAGGTTCTATGGAACCTGTTGTGATGACTGGAGATTTGATATTAATTAACACCCAACTTTTTCAAATTCAAAGAGGTGACATCGTGACTTTTAAAGATCCCAAAGACAGAATCGTGACTCACCGCATCTCTAAGATTATTGATGCCAGTGGCACCATTCAAATATTTACCAAAGGAGACAATAATCAAACCGCAGATCCGTTTGTGATTAGACCAGATCAAATCATAGGTAGTTATTTGTATCGAGTCCCAAAGTTAGGTTTTTTATTGGTTTACTTTAGTCAGCCAGAAGGCTCGATTACTTTAGTTTTAGTTGTCTTGGCTCTCATCTTTGTGCCAGAACTGATGAAAGATAAAAAAATAGTCAAACTCAAGTGAAGAATGAAAGGCCATCGTGGTTTAAGTTAATTTTTTTTGGACTGATGGTCTTGTTGGCTACAGCTCGTTTTACAGATGCCGATTTTTTGGATCGAGAAGATATTTTTGATAATGTTTTTCAAGCTTTAACCCTAGACTTTTCGAATTTAAATACGGCCAACCTGACCGAAAAAAGTCTATTATTTAACATATTTGGTTTGCAACCTTCTGGGTTTACTTTGGAGAGTGTCCGCATCAAACAGCAGGCAGAATTGGGTTTTACTTATCAAGTAGTAGTCGAACAAACTATAGGTAATCCCGCTCTATGTCAGGCGTTACAACTTAGAGTTATGCGTGACTGGCAAGTTCTATATGAGGGCTCATTAATGGGCTTCAATTATTCATCTTCTTTGGCTTCAGACGATACGTGGCAAGACTTAGTTTTTATGTTAAGTTTGCCAGCTCAGGCACCTCCAGATTTAGCTAATCAAACTTGTGGCTTTAACATGTATGTCACAACTTTGTCTGGGGAGCAAGGTTCGCCATTTACCGATCAAGAAGTTTTAACTAGTCAAGTTCAGACTGGTAGTTGGCTTTAATCATGAGTCTAGTAAGATAGTAGAAAAGGATATATGTCTATCATCAATAAAAACTTCATCAGCTCAAATTTAGTCCGCAACCTATTCATGATTATAGGAGTGGCGGCAGTGGGTTTGGCCTCAACTCAGGCTTTATTTAGGGATGTGGAGCAATCTCAACAAGGTGTGTTTGTGGTGGGTACCTTGGATATGAGTGTGGAAGAACCAAATGGCCAGGTGGCGGAAAGTATTGTGGTTAACAATGTGGGTGAGTCATCAAATATTCAAGGTGGTAAAACTTGGGTGGTGAGAAATGTTGGCTCTTTGCCTGGACGGTTAAATTTTGGGGTAGATAATATTAGAAATATCGAGAACGGCTGTAACGAGCCTGAGGCTTTGGTGGATGTGACCTGCAGTAGTCCAGGTGTTGGAGAAGGAGAACTGGGGCAAAATATTCAGACCCAGGTGACTTTGACCAAAAATAATACTGCCACTCAGGTTATTTTAGCGACTCTAGCTACAGATCAAGCTGGTGTTTACAAAGAGCAATGGATCGCCAATGTCAGCAATCGGAAAATACCTCCAGGTGGTAGCGTGGAAGTGACTTTTGCCTGGCAAACCGATAACTACGCTTTTGGCAACGAAGTTCAGTCAGACAGCGTTATGTTTGACGTTGTCTATGAATTAGAACAAATAACTGGTGGAGTCTAATATGGTGGCGGGTGGTAAAAGGGACACAACTTTGGAAGCTTTGAAGTGGTTGGTGGCAGGACTAATTATTGCCTATGTGCTTTCTTTATATATTGGTCGAATTGATTTAAACTTGCCCTTTCGGACTTATGTGGTTCAGTCAGGTTCAATGGAGCCGGCTATTATGACTGGAGATTTGATCTTAATTCGACCCAGTCTGTCTTATACCCAACATCAAGTTGTGACATTTAAAGATGACCAGGATCGGGTGGTGACTCACCGGATTATTGAAAGCGAAAACACTGAAGATGGTTTTGTGTTTGTGACTAAGGGCGACGCCAATCCCTCTTTTGATGTGGAAAAAATTAATCTGAATCAAATTGTTGGTCGAGTGGCTTTAGTTATTCCTAAATTGGGCTATTTAGTCTCATTTGGCAAAACCCGTTGGGGATCCCTGTTTTTTGTGATTATTCCGGCGGTGGTGATTATTTATGATGAGTACCGGGATATGAAGCGAAAATTAAAATAGATACTAGACTTTGAAAGTCTAGTGTTGATTAATGTCACCTAGTTATACAATAGACTTGTAGCGAAATAAGAAACGAGTTAATTGTTGTGCCTATTTCGCTACAAGTCTAATAAAGGCTATGAAAAACAATCAATGGGGTTTTAAACCCTTACTCAAACTTTTTGTAACAGGCTTTAGCATGGGCTCAGCCGACATTGTGCCAGGTGTGTCGGGGGGCACAATTGCCTTGCTGTTTGGAGTTTATGAAAAATTGATTGAGTCGATTAAAGTTATTACTGGTCAAGTCATCAGACTGGTCTTCAAGGGCAAATTTAAAGAGGCTTGGCAGACGGCGCCCATAGCTTTTCTCCTGCCTTTGGGAGTAGGTCTGTTAACAGCCATTTTTGCCATGAGCTCCCTGCTTCAATCTTTACTTAGAGATTACCCAGTTTTAACTTGGTCAGTTTTCTTTGGTTTGGTAGTGGCATCAACCGTCATAGTCAGTCAAAAAATAAAAAAATGGCAAGCTGGAACTTTAGGTTTAATGGTGGTGGCTAGCATTTTGACTTATTTGATTGTGGGTTCAATTCCCATTGAAACTCCTGCCACACCACTAGCTTTTTTCTTGAGCGGAGTGGTGGGCATTTGCGCCATGATTTTGCCCGGAGTATCTGGCTCATTTCTGCTGATATTACTGGGTAAATATGCTCAAGTTTTGGAGGCTGTGACAGCTTTTGACATTGTAACATTAGCTATTTTTGCTCTGGGTGCAGGGGTGGGTATTGCCACCTTTTCTAGAGTTTTGAGTTACTTGTTTGGTAAACACCACAACCAATTAGTTGCAGTTTTGACTGGCATGCTGATAGGTTCACTGCGCAAAATTTGGCCCTGGAAAGAGGTGGTCCTAGAAAGACTCAATAGTCACGGAGAATTAGTACCAATAGTCGAGAAAAATATGCTTCCAATTTTGAATGGCCAGTTGTTTTTGGCGATACTTTTAGGCGTAGGGGCGTTTATGCTGGTTTGGTGGTTGGGTCAAAGTGAAAGAGAGGATGCAACTTGAGCATTTCGCCCAAATTATGTCGAATGTTTTTGTGAAGTGATCTAGCGAATGTTTAGCTCAACCCGGCCATTATCGAAAAATTCTCCAGTACCCGTTGGCTCAGTTTCGCAATGCGGACAGAAGGGAACTGGGTAGGATCTTACACTACCATCTCCGGCACCTCCCATACCTTCTACTCTATGAGATAATGTTATAGAAATAGGTAATACATCGCCCCCACATGAATGTTGCCAACCATCTGCGGTTTGAATACTTTCTGTAATAACTAACCATTTCTTATCCGCTGTTCGTCGACCAGGTTTTCTTAATAAATCAAATTATTTATTCAATTTCAATTTTTGCGAATCGATTGTACTGGCGATTGTCTTGAATAATCTTGACTTGATATTGAGGAGCAATTGTTTTTAACTCCTGCAACGTGTGGCTGGCGTCGATCTCCAGCCAGATCACGCCATCTTTGGTTAAGTATTGGGAGGCTTGCTCAAGTAATTTACTAATTAATTTAAGCCCATCTTCACCTCCATCTAAAGCTAATTTTGGCTCATAGTCTTTGACCGAAGAATCCAGCCTTTCGATTCTACCTGAGGGAATATAGGGCAAATTAGCCATCAGAATGTCAATTGGTTGGTCTTTGAGAAAGTTGCTTAGCAGATCTGATTGGAATATTTGAATATTTGCTTTTGGTATCAGACTTTGAGCATTGGTTTGAGCGACTTGTAGAGCTTCTGGAGAAATGTCAGAAATAAACAACTGAATTTTTTCTTGAGAGACATTTAATTGATGCAGTAAACTAATGCCAATGGCGCCTGAACCCGTGCCTATATCTGCCACAGTTATTTTTTCCCCAGGTTGAAGTAGATTTATTTTGGTTTGAGCAGTTTTGACAACCAGCTCAACCAACCACTCAGTTTCAATTCTGGGAATTAATACCGTTGGATTAACTTTAAATTTTAATCCGCAAAACTCCACCCAACCCACTACGTATTCAATGGGTTGATGACCTACATCTTCTGGAGTTAAATGACTCAGACCTGCTCTGGCTAGCAAGGTTTGTTCATAGGGGGTGAAGACCCGTTGATTTTGAGTCATATTTTACTCATAGTGGGCTTTGAATATTTTTAAGTTTTGGATTCGTCACATGGGTATATCTTTGAGTTGTTCTTATGTTCTGATGTCCTAAAAGCTCTTGAACATAGCGAATATCAACCCCATTTTCCAAAAGGTGGGTAGCAAAGCTATGGCGAAGGCTATGAAATGTCGCATCTTTTTTTACTCCGCTTTTTACTAAAGCATTTTTAAATATTTTCTGGGCAGTTCGAGTCGTTAGTTTTCCACCTCGTTCGCTCGCAAAAACAAAATCATCACTGATTTTCCCAGAGAGAGAAATTTTTAGATTATTTATCAGTTTTTCTGGTAAAACACTGATTCGATCTTTTTGCCCTTTAGCATTTTTAATATGAATGGTCATCTCAGCGAAATTAACATCTTTAACCTTTAGAGTAATAACCTCACTCACCCGCAGTCCGGCGCCATATGAAAGCGATAATAAGAGCTTATGTTTAGTGTTTTGTGTTGACTCTAAAATATTCTCAATTTCTTTTCTAGACAGTACAATGGGCAGGCTCTTTGATTTCTTTGCAGATTGGATCTCAATTTTTTGATTAACTCGAATCACACTTCGATAATAAAATTTAATAGCGTTAAGAAATAAGTTTCTGCTCTGAGGAGATATGCCTTTTTGATGGCAAGACAAAAGGAAATTTCGGATATTGTCCTGTTCCAATATTTCTAAACTTGCCTTTTTAAAGCTAAAATATTCTCGTAAGGCGTAAAGATAACTTTTTATAGTTCTAGAGCTGTAGTTTCTGATTTTAAGCTCTCGTTTGACTTGATCTAATTGGTTTTGCATAGTTTTTTGAAAACTGATAGAATAAAACTGGTTTTTATGCGGTTAGGTAAAGATTAGTATTGTTTCGTATAATATACAACATCTAATGTTAATTACGAATACACTTCGTATAAAAACCAGTTATACGCAATCGGCACGGGGCACTAAAAATGCAAAATTATAAAAAGAATGATATTCTTATGAATAATATGGCTCAAAAATCAAAATATCAGACATATCAAATAGCAAAATTTGTTATTCTTTCAGTTTTACTTATATAC
>JAHIVK010000006.1 GCA_018816385.1 Patescibacteria group bacterium | reverse complement strand
GCAATGGCTACTTATGGCATCTTTTATGCATTTTCTTTGCTTCTTCTTCCTCAAGTAGCTGAGGCTACTATCGTCATCAGAATCAACGAAAATGCTATAAAATCTATCCATAATTAACTCATTTCTTATTTCGCGACAAGTCTACTTATTAGTTTGTTTACCTAGACCAATAATATAGCCTGTAGCCAAGAATATCATGACTTGACTCGACCGACCATATGAAAAGAAAGGTAAAGGCATACCAGTCAAAGGGATTAAGGCCGCCACCGCCCCTAAGTTAAATAAAGTTTGGAGACTAATCCAGACTAAACAACCCAATCCCAGCAATTGAGTATCTTTGTCTTTGACTTGGCCCACAATCTTAAAACCAAGGCTTAAGAAACCCACAAACATCATAATAATTACAGATGTACCCACAAATCCCAACTCCTCGCCCACAATGGCAAAAATTGAGTCGGAGCTAGCTTCGGGAATATAGGCAAACTTCTGACTAGAATTGCCCAAGCCTTGGCCTACTAAACCTCCCCTACCCAGAGCCAAAGTGATTTGACGAATTTGAAAACTACTACCCAAGGGATCTGAACTGGGATCCAGAAAAGTTTTGAGACGATTTAATCTGTAACTTGAGGTAAAAATTAAAGCTATGGCGATGGGTAAGACCACAGCTAAAGTAATTAATATATTCTTGAGGCGACCACCCGCTAAAAAATAAAGACTGGTGGCCAGACTGATAATCAGTAAAGTGGAACCCAAATCAGGTTGCAGTAAAATCAACAAACCAATGGCGCCAGTTAAAAACAGAAATGGGCCAAATCGCTGATGATAACTTAACCATCTAGCGTAGAAAGCGCACAGGCTAAACTTTAAAAACTCGACCGGTTGAATGGTCAGACCTAGTATGTTAATCCAACGGTGGGCACCATTCAGCTCCATGCCCACGCCCGGTATGAAAACTAAGATCAATAAAACCAAGCTCAAAATAAAAAATATAGGTGAAAAATTAATCCAGAATTTATGAGGCAGAAAAATTCCCAGTCCCAAGCCAAAAAAACCTAGACTCAATCCAATCAAGTGTTGTTTTAACAGCACGTATTGATTGCCAAAAGTGCTCAGACTTTCGGCAGCAGAAGCTTCCAGCACGAAGATCGAGCCCAAGCAGGTTAGTAGTAGGGTGATGACGAGGAGGGCTAAACTTAGTTTGGATAATCGCAAAGAATTAAAAACGTGTTTCATGGGATTGTTGCTAGACTTGTTTGAAGTTAAACTTCAAAAAATCATTTTATAGTACAGCCAGCCAGACTCCAAACAGCGTCAACATGATTTGGACTAGCCAAGCTCTTTGGACAATTTTGGGTTCTCCCCAACCATGCTGTTGTAAAGTTAAATGCAAAGGAGCGGCGGGCATAATTTTTTTATGACGGTATTTTTTGGATGCCAATTGAGCTAAAACTGTCGAAATTTCCAAAACAAAAATAAAGCCGATCACAATTAAAGCAATCACTTTTCCTAGCAGAAGTCCGACCACGGCCAGTGTTGCACCAAAGGAAAGTGAGCCCACATCACCCATGAAGACCCTGGCTGGAAAAACATTGAAGTAAAGAAAGGAAATTAGTGAGCCAATCCACAACGCCAAAAATACCGACAATGGTATGTCTAAAATAGTAGCAGATAAAAACCACAGTCCAAACAGTGAAATCATTAAAACGCCAGAAGCTAAACCATCCAGGCCATCGGTAATATTAACTGCATTGGCAAACGACACAATGGTAAAAGTGGCAAAAGGAATAAAGAAAGGCCCGAGTTCCAAAGTGGCAATAAAAGGAATGTGTAAAATTGAAATACCCAGATCAAAATAGAGCACGGATGAAATAATCAAGCCCAGAAAAATTTCTAAAATTAACTTGTGTTTAGCTCTCAGGCCAAAAAGTCCTGTTTGTTTAAAACCAAAGAACTTTTTTATATCATCATAAAGTCCCAATAATCCAAACGACAGAAAAGTAAAAAACAAAATTCCGACTTCAGACGGCATATTGGCATAGACACTAGTGACTTCGGTGCCTGTAGCTTCAAGTACAGGCAGGATTAAGGCAAACAAAGTCGCCACCACGCCAATGACTAATAGACCTCCACCAACTGGCACACCAGCTTTAGTTTTGTGAAATTTGTCAAATATCGGGGTGAGTTTACCAAAAACATCTCGAGTAATTTGTTGGGCTCGTTGAAACTTTAATTTATAAAGCAGATCAATAAAAGGCACAATCACCAAACTTGTCACAATAAATGACAACATTAATAAACTAAGTAAAATGGCAAATGAGCTCATATTATCATTCTAACCTTTTTTGTCTTATCTTTGAAGTCTAATATCAGCTCCCATCGAGTTGAGTCTGTTGGCTAAGTCTTCATAGCCTCGATCAATCATTTCCACGTTATCAATAGTTGAAGTACCGGAAGCGGCCATAGCCGCTAGCACCAGAGTAGCTCCATGCCTTAGGTCTTTAACCTTGAAGTGACCGGCTATAAGTGGAGTAGCTCCGGTAATGCGAATAGCATGATGATTGGTAGGCAAATCATCGGTTAAATCAAAGTTATAAACTTGCTCGGGATTGTCGATTTGAGGTTGAAAAGTCTCGATGTTGGCTCCCATTTGTTTGAGTTCGTCTACATATTGAAAGCGGCTAGTCATGATAGTTTCGTGAATTTGACTAATACCTTGAGCTTGAGTCATCAGAGTTGCCCACAGAGGTTGCCAATCGGTCATAAAGCCGGGGGCAACTTGAGTTGTGACCCAAGTGGCCTGGAGAGGACGAGTGTAGAAAAAACGAATACCAAACTCTCCCACTTGATACTCGCCTCCAGCTTCGGATAGTTTTTCCAGAAAGGCGGTCAAATCTTGAGGTCTGGCATTTTGAATAATCACATCACCTTTGGTAGCCAGAGCCGCGCAGGCATAGGAAACGGCCTCATTTCTATCAGGCATGAGTTGGTGGATAGCTCCACCCAATTGGTTGACTCCTTCAATTTTAATGACTCGATTGGGTTGGCGTTCGATCTTGGCGCCCATGGCGTTTAAAAATTTGATCAAATCATCAACTTCTGGTTCCAAAGCAGAATTTTCCAGTACAGTAGCGCCTTGAGCCATGGCTCCTGCCAAAATCATGGTTTCGGTGCCAGTATGAGTGTTCTTGGCAAATCGGTAAGTTGTACCAATTAATTTGTTGGCTGAAACTTGATACAGACCATCTTTGATTGCTACTTGAGCACCCAAAGCTTTTAAACCATCAAGGTGTCTATCAAGGGGTCTTTTGCCAATTTTATCTCCACCAGGAGCTGGTACACTGGCCCGACCAAATTTAGCCAGCAGAACGGGTATAAAGATGGTGGAAAAGCGACCCTGAGCCCCATCTTCTAGTTTAATTTGAAAGTTGTTCAGGGTTGAGGGATCAATTGAGTAAGTCCGATCACCATTCTTTTTGACTCCCGCTCCCAAATAAGCAATGATTTCGGCTACTAGCTCTACATCACTAATTTTGGAAAAATTTAAGATACTGGATTGAGTTGAGCCCAAGAGCGAAGCAATCATGATTTTATATGAAGCATTTTTGGCTCCCCCAATGTTGACGGTGCCCTGGAGAGGTTTTTGGCCGGTGATAATATATTTTGACATAAAGTGGTTATTAGATTATTCCTGCCAATTCTTCTGGTGTAAAGCCTAAAAAGATGATTTCTGGTTTGAGTTTTAAGTTGAGTTGAGCTTGGCTTTGGTGAATGATTTTTCTGATCAATTCCAAGTAGTCGCTAGCCGTAGCCTGTCCCAAATTTTCAATAAAGGCGCCGTGTTTGTCTGATATTTTAGCATCACCAATTTGAGTGCCTTTGAGATGCAAAATTTGATCAACCACATAACCTATGGATGGACTTGATAAATTTTGAGCTTGTTGTTCATCTTCTGATAAATTTTTGAAAACACAACCCAGGGAGTTTTGAGGTTGATGAGCTTTTTGTTTAGACCACTTAGAAAGTATTTGCTTAGCTTGATCAGCATTGCCCCGGAAGAGTAAAAAATCAGCATAAATAATGATTTCTTTTGTTGAGTGAAATCTAGAAAAATCATAATCAAACTCAAGTTGATTTTGGTTTAAGGTAATAATTTGACCAGTCTTGTCGACTACAGTAGCAGATTCAACGAATTGACCGATATAGTAATGGCCACCATGAGAATTATTGACGATGGCCCCACCAATTGTGCCTGGTATTTTGGCAAACCATTCCAAGCCAGTTATACCTTGGTTTAACAATTTATTGATTGTCCATCCGAGTAGAGTGCCAGATTCAATTCTAACTCTAATCCGATTCAATTTCTCTTGACCCACTGCTTTTTCCAGCTGATTGAGAACTGGTGGTTGAATAGTTTGCCAACGAGTTGAATCAACCACTTTCATGGGTTGAGGTGGGATTTGAGCTAAAACTTGTATCCCTTGAACCATATTTATGACTACTAAACCTCGTATACCTCGATCTGCAATTAAGACATTTGATCCAGAACCCAAGATAGTTAAAGGCATATGGTTTTGTTTGGCGACTTGAACCACCTGAATAAATTGAGCTTGAGTAGTCACCTGACAAAAAACTTCGGCTGGTCCGCCTATTTTAACGGTAGTAAGGGGAGCGAGAGGAACTTCTTGAAGAAATTCAATTTCGGGCAAAAGACTTGTTAGGGTTGCGTGTAAGTTTGATTTTGTCATATAGTTGGGATGAATTAGGAATCAGGAATAAGGTATTAGGAATTATGCATCATGTATTGGGAATAAGGTATTACGAAT
>JAHIVK010000005.1 GCA_018816385.1 Patescibacteria group bacterium | reverse complement strand
CCCTCCATGGCTAGCTTGGTCACGCCGTAAGGACTGATGGGTAAAGTTCTGTCATCCTCTTTGATCGGCACTCTCAAGGGTTCGCCATAGATAGCGGCACTGGATGAAAAAATAAAATTTCTGATCTTGTTTTTGGTCATGGCTTCCAAGACATTCAATGTACCTATGACATTAGTTTCCAGATATTTTTGGGGTTCTTGAACCGATTCGCCGGCTTCAATCAAAGAAGCCAGATGAAATACGGCATCCGCATCTTTAATCAGGTCTGTCATCAGATCTCTATTTCTGACATCGGCTTGAATAGTTGCAAATTCAGGATTAATCACTAAATCAATATTTTTGATCTGATGGCCGGCTTGGGTTAATGCCCTCAATAAGTGCCTACCCAAAAAACCCGATCCGCCTGTTACGATAATTTTCATAATAAACCTTTTGTCAAAATGCTATACAACCCATTAAAAACCAAATATCTTGTTCTGCGCGACCAAAAACCCCACGTTGCAGACAACCTATTTTACCAAATTTATCGGGCTAGCGGAATTGCCAAAAGGGAATGACGACAGACCATAATCGTCATTCTCCCCGCGTAGCGGGGGGAATCCAGGGGCCACGGTCGCGATCCTGGATTCCCGCTGGCGCGAGGATGACAAGGACAACGCAAGGATGACAAACAATCCAGTGGTCATAGCCACACTACAGTTTAGTAGTAATCTGTAGTTTGACAAACTACATTTTAGTAGTAATATGAATGTTATATGCTACTATTAAAACGAGCCATAGAAGACAATATTGACGCTTATCTCAAAAGTGATGAGGTAAAAATATTGTTTGTTTGGGGACCGCGACGTTCCGGCAAAACAACCTTGATTGATAAGTTGGCTCAAAAATTAGGTGTCGCAAAATTTAACTTTGATCTTGGATCAGATCGAGAAAAGTTTGCGCCCCGTAGGGAAATTTTAGAACGAATTGCCAAAGAAAATAAAGTAATTTTAATCGATGAAGTCCAAAGTTACCCCGAAGCCACCGTGATGCTTAAATTGCTTTACGATGAATTTAAAGTAAAAATAATCGCCACCGGTAGCTCGGAACTTCGTCAAAAGTCTTCTCAAACATTTGATACCATGGCTGGAAGATTTAACGAAATATATTGCTTACCTCTGTCTGTTTCCGAAATTATAAATAATGAAAAACCCAAAGCTTCGGAGGAAGCGGAGTTTAAAAAACAATTATTAAAGAAATTGCAAATCTGGGGAACATATCCCGAAGTATATATGACGGATAATAAGGCGGAAAAAGATCGGATTGATCTTCTTCAGCGGATATTGGATGCGTATGTACTCAAGGATGTCATCGATATTTATGAACTCAAAAATCAGAAATTAGCCAAAGATATCTTAACCAAAATTGCTCTGCAATTGGGTTCCGAAGTCTCAATGCGTGAGATCGCAAATTCCTTAGGCGCATATCCTTCCACCGTATCAAACTATATTGAAATATTTATTAAAAACTATATCTTAATTTCCTTGCCGTCATTTAAAACAAATATCAGAAAAGCGGTCTCAGAAAATCGTAAATTATATTTTTACGATTTAGGTATTCGTAATATTTTAATTCAGGATTTTCGAGATCTGGAACTTCGCCAAGACAAAGGTGGTGTATTTGAAAATTTTGTTATCTCTGAGTTAGAAAAAATGCGTCGACTGACCAACGCCAAAGTGAATTTCTATTTTTATAGAGAATATAGTGGCAAAGAAGTCGATCTGATCATTGAGGATTATAAAAAAAACTACACCGCCGTAGAAATTAAATCAAAAAAGGGTAAGGTGCAGGACATCTTTCCTTTAAAAAACATTTCGAAAGTGATTACTACTCAAAATTATGATGAGAAAGTGGCGTCAGTTTTGAAAGTTAAGTAAATCAAAACTCCCAAGGCGGTCAGTAAGCTGATGGTGTTGCCGGTGATGCGGGCCGGTGTCTGTTGAGTAAACCTGGTCTCAACTTGATATTCTCCAGAGGGCAGTTTGAAAGCTAACCGGCCCTGAATATCATCAGAATCAACGTGCTCTATCAATTGACCATTAACTCTGGTCTGCCAACCAGCAAACATCATCACCGGTTCGATGATGGTGGCATCTGTAACCAACCCAAGCTGATAGCTGTGCCGAGTTCCATTCCAAAACCGGATCGTGGCTTGGCCTTCGCCCCCCGTAATAAAGGGAGCCGGTTGCCAATCAGCAATCAACAAATACTTAAAGCCCAGGGGTTTGTCCTCATTACTGGTGGTGCTTGATTCAGGAAAGGCGTCCCAATACGAATTGGGTTGATGAACAATTGACTCAGGTTTAAAATTAACAATCCCCAATAATTGATAAATCAGAACCAACACTAAAAACATTTTTAACCATTTTGAATTGATTGCTTGCCAAACAAACACTGCCAAAATGACCACAAATGGGGGAATAAAAAAGCTCAACCTCCAAGGAAACTGGATCAACTGCCAGGGTTTAATCAAACTCCACAGGTGTTGGGACGTAGTCAACTGAACAAAAATGAGCGCGATACAAAGCGCTAACAGTATCTGCCACGCAACTGCTGTTTTGGGGCATTTTGAATTTGTTTGGCGCGAGCTAGATAAGCCTTTGAGTTTAGCGAAAGTGAGATTGATCAGCCCAGCCAAACTCAAAACCAAAACCACTACTTGAATGGTGCCCAAACTAAATGATAAATCATCCACCCCGCCCACTCTGGAAAATCCAAACTGGGTCGTTCCAAAAAAAACTTGTCCCAAACTCAATAAATGTTTAGGGGCATCGCTCACAATTTGAGAGTGGCCGGCGCTGACTAAATTGAGTTCGGCTAAAGCCGGCAGCCAGAACCAAAGCGACAATAAGAGCGATACCAAACCCAAAGCCAGAAATTTTTTCCAAACGATCAACTGGCGTCCATGTTTTAAAATGGCGACCAAAATTAAAATTGGCCAACCAAAGACAGCCATAATGTTATGCACTAACCACCAACTAGTCCAAAGGCAAATATTTGATAGATTGAATTTGGGCTGACTTAAAACTGAAGTTAGCATCCACGGCCATAGACCGTAAGCCATGATTTCGCCGATGTTGCCTCGAATTAAAATTAAATTGGATAAATATACTGCCGAATAATAAATACCTAGTCCAAAAATAATACTCCACTGACTCAAGGCTTGGTTTTTTTGTTTTAATAACTTTTGATATGCAAAAACTGACTCAATCAGCCTGACTACTCCCACTCCACCCAAAAAGAGAAAAGCGAGGGCGATGAGCTTGAAGGTAGTCTCGTAAGGAATTTTTAAAGCCGAAAACGGCAGACTCAACAGGTTGGCCAGAGGGTAATTGTAGTTAAAAACCGGATAAGTATAGTGATTCATCAGATTGGGAGCCAGACGTGGCGGAATTTGACCTTCTTTGAAAGCAATTTTGTAATTGGCAAAGCGGGCTAAGTGATTATTGCCATCGTGAGTTTGGGGTAAGCCGGCATGAAAATAACTTCTGCCAACTATCAGCGCCAACAGACAGATGACTAACAACATCATTTTGGATAATTTAAATGGTAGATTGATCTTGAACATAAAACTCGTTACATAACTCATCTTTGGCTATTTTTACTCGCGCTTTGTCTGTCATCCTCCCCGCCCAGGCGGGGGGGATCCAGAATGACAATTAAACTCATTTCTTATTTCGCCATCAGTCTAATTTTTATCTACCCCAAAATTGGCATGGACACCAACACAAACTTCTTTTTAGACGGCGCCGTCAGCCTATCAAAGACTTAAGTAAACCTTGACAGTTTGATCGGCTACTTTTTGCCAATTAAATAAACCAGCATGTTGTTTGGCTAATTTAATAACTGTCTGGCGTTTAGTTGGGCTATAATCCAATATTTGCGACACACCCGAGGCTAGAGCTTCGGCATCGGGCTCAACTAACAAACCTGCCTCTCCAACTACTTCCGGCAGTGAACTAGTTTTACTGGCCACCACCGGGGTGCCAACCTGCATGGCTTCAAGCACTGGCAAACCAAATCCCTCATAAAAAGAGGGTTGGACATAACAAACCGCTTGTTGATAGATACCGGATAAATCGACCAAGTCATCAGATTTTAAATTAGTCATGAACTTAACTCTGGATGCCACATCACTTAGGGTCAGTTGAGTTTCAAGCCACTGCCACTCGGGAATGGGTTGAGGTTCAAAATTTTTACCCACACAAACTAGCTTGACTGGCTTTGGCAAGTACTTGAGCATTTTAATTAAATTGGGTAAGTTCTTATTAAAATTTATATCGCCCACATATAGCGCATATAGTTTGGGTAACTGATATTTTCTTCTGATTTTCTTCAACATGTCTGATGTTTGAGAAAACAAGTTGGGATTGGCGGCCAACGGCACCACATGAATTTTTTTGTTGGATATACTTAAAAATGTTTTGATATCAAAGGCTGATGAATTTGAATCGGTCATCACCGCCCGCACTGTTTTTAGAGCCTGTTTTTGACGAATAAATCTAAGCTGTCCTTTGAAACCTGGCTGGTAGTGATCTGGAAAAATTAAAGGGATGGTGTCATGAATGGTAACAACTGTTTTTTTGAAGAAACTAAAAGGCAGAGTTGAAAAAAAGAAATCAAAGTAAGGATAATGAATAATGTTGGCTTTTCCGGGAGTATCTACCAGTTCAATCAGCTCATGTTTACTCAAAGCCTGCTGTAATAAACTGGTATAAACACCAATTCCGCGAAGAGCATGTCCGCCGGTCAAAACTTTAGTATCTAACCAAACTTTAAGTTTTTTTTCGTTCATATAACTCCCATAGTTTAAGATAGGCCATTGGATGATGAAGTCCACTCATCAAGGCGAAAACAAAACCTACCCAACCATCCATCATGCCCTTGTGCCTAAAAAACAACAAACAGAAAGTGGTAACAGGCATAAAAAGAAAATACTTCAAAGTTTGCATAAAATTCAAAGGCAATTTCTGTTCAAACAGTATTTGAGCTGTAAATGAAGTATAGGTTGCGAATTTTTTCATATATAAAGCAAAGGTCGGATTAGAGTTGTGAATCAAGTGACCGTCTGCCCAGCCTGTTTGACCTTTAACCTGCATTTGTTCATGGACACTTTTCATAGGCAAACATGCTTGACCTTTTCTAAATAGTCGAATCACAGGGTCGGGGTATTGGCCACCTTTTTTCATCCACTGACCCATAAAAAGATTCTTTCTTCTAATCCGAAAAGCGTCATACGGCAGTTCTGGCGTTTGCTTGAGTTTTTGAATAAAATTTAATAGTTCCTCGTCCACTACCTCATCTGCATCAAGTTGTAATATTAAGTCATATTTAGCTTGGTCATTAGCCATTTGTTTATTGATATGAAAATTAAGTTTATTAGTTGTTTTAATAATTTGGGCACCATAATCTTGGGCAATTTCTCTAGTCTCATCACTTGATTCGCCGTCCACAATAATTAACTCATCCCACAAAGCCCTGACGGAGTCCAAACATCTAGCTAAGTTATGAGCCTCATTGTAAGTGGCCAGCACTACCGACAGTTGATGGATAGTTTTTGGTTTTTTTGATGGTATTTTCATATTTTCTGATCGGGGTCCGTCATCCTCGTGCAGTCCTGGTCATCCTCGCGCCAGCGGGGATCCAGTGGGTTCGTTGTTATCCCTGGATTCCCCTCCCTGCGGTCGGAGAATGACGATTAGGGTTGGTCATCCTCGTGGTCCTAGTCGTCCTCGTGCAGTCATGGTCATCCTCCCCGCCCAGGCGGGGGGGGATCCAGGATCATCAGACCTATTTTATTGCAAGTCTAATAATCGGTTCTTTGCCAAGTTTGACCCACTTCATCCCACCAAACCAAGGTTTTCTCTGCTTCTGATCGATCGTTCTGATGAGCGATAAAGTGATACCGATCGACCTGTTGGCCATACTTCATACCAATTGTATCAGGCAGTTGCCGAATATTTGTCTTGAGATAAAGCTCTGGGTCTATTTTGAGGTACCAAGCCAAGAGAATATATTGATAACCGGAAGCATCAACGATGGCGACCGGCTGATGGGAATCGTCTTGATCAACTTGTTTGATGACTTGGTCAAAACCAGCTTGAAAAAGCCGGGGCTGATCAGCCGGATACTGCCACCAATACTGCCCAAGATACCAGGCAAAATTACCAATTAACAATCCCACAAAAATAACTAATCCCAGCAACTTTATTTTGGGTGGGAAACTTGATTTTAATTTAAATTTACCGGCTAGTGTGGGTAATCGGGATAAAAGATAATCTAGTCCCAACCCTGCCCAGAGTACCCAAATAAAGATAAAAAATAAACTGCGGGTGGTGTGAGGCGCGTCAACCGTCACCACAGCTGGAGCTAAACTCAATGCCATGAGTAATAATAAGCCCCATCTCTTATGGTCAAGCTGTGTTAGTTGACTAAATTTGTGAGTCAACCCATCTTTGACGACTCGCCACATACCCAAGAAGCCTAAACCATAAATTGGCCAGGTCAGGTGTCCCCAATTGGGTAAAGAATGCCAAGGATGCGCCCCACCTCCCGTCACCAAAAAATCTGGACTAAATGATTTTACAAAATTGATGATCATTAATCCTGCCCAATATAGAAAGCGGTGTCCCAGAGAAGATTTCAGAAGTAAAGGCAATTGATCTCGCCAGAGAATCCAGTTTGACCAGACAGTCAAATCGGTAAAAATAGTGATGCCAGACTTTTGACTTAACACTGGCCACAACCAAAAAACCACCAGGCAAAAAATCAGACCCAGACCACTAGCCAGCCACCAAACTTTTTGCTTGGCCTGTTTGCCCACTATCACCAAAACAGGTAGCACGGCTGGTAAAAACAGAAGCGGGGTGTTGTATGTTAAACAAGCCATCAGCAAACACAACAAACCAATGACTGATTTTAAGCTCAAAAGCGGTTTTTCATCAAGAGCAGATAACAGTAAATAAACTCCCCAGACAAACAATCCTAAGGCTAGATGAGCTTCAAAAGCTATGCGTGAATAAAAGAAAAATATCGGGGTGGTAGCAAACATCAAAACTGTCAGGTGCCCAGCAGATTTAGAAAAACCCAGCCATTGGCTTAACTTCCAGATCGCCAGGGCTAAGGCTAAACCAGCCATAAATGATGGCAATCGGACTACCCAATCATTTTCACCAAATAGACTAAACAAACCAACCAAGATGGTGGGATAACCAATTAATTTATAGTCGCCAAATGATTCAAGCGTCAACGGCCAAGCTCTGCCCCATTCATCCAGACCAATTTCTTTTAACAAATAAGCATTATAAGCCAAGGCCGCTTCATCCCGGTTTAAAATACTGGGTAGATGACCAAAATCAATCAATCTCAGACTCAAGGCTCCAAGAATTATCGGGGTCACCAACCAGCTGATCAGAAATTTCTTCTGATGTGGGCAGAATAGTTTAATCAAAGTTCTTTTCATAGATCAATTAATTATCGATTACTTTCCTTTATCTGTTTATAGACTTCCTGATTTATACATAATTAACTCGTTTCTTATTTCGCAGGAAGTCTAATAGCCACAACTGACAAATCTATTTGGCTAGTCACATTCACATAAATCGGATTTGCAATCTGACAATCATGCATCAACGTATCAATTTCATGTTGTCTGCCAACTACTAAATCTTGGTCAAAATGCACATCATCGCAAGTCGGCGTTTGCAAATAGACATTGGCCACTCTGGATATTTGATATT
>JAHIVK010000077.1 GCA_018816385.1 Patescibacteria group bacterium | reverse complement strand
TAGACTTGTCGCGAAATAAGGGCAATGGCTACTTATGGCATCTTTTATGCATTTTCTTTGCTGGTTCTTCCTCAACCAGCTGAGGCTACTATCGTCATCAGAATCAACGAAAATGCTATAAAATCTATCCATAATTAACTCATTTCTTATTTCGCGACAAGTCTAGTTATTTTTCCTATCATCTCCATGTTATACTTACCTCATATTTTATGAAAAAAGTTCCTTCCCAACCAACTCAACCTGCTCAAACTGAATCTGTTTCGGCTTTTGCTAAACGGCGGGGGTTCGTTTTCCCGTCGAGTGAAATTTATGGCGGTTTTGCTTCCACATATGATTACGGCCCCTTGGGTGCCCAGATGCTCAAGAACATCCGCGACTCCTGGTGGAGCTGGTTTGTAGAAAGCAGAATTGATGTGGTGGGTTTGGACGGAGCGGTCTTTTGCCACCCCAAAACGTGGGAGGCCAGCGGCCACGTAGCCTCATTTGCCGACCCGCTGGTGGAAGATAAAGTCACTCATCAACGCTACCGAGCCGACCATTTAATTGAAGAGGCGCTGGATATCAAAACAGCTACCCTGTCATTTGAAGAACTCCAAACTGCGATTGATAAGCACCAGTTAAAAAGTCCTGACGGCAATCCATTAACCAGACTTAAGTCATTTAATCTTTTAGTTGAAGCTCGTTTGGGTAGTACCGATCAAACCAAAGCCAGCGCCTATTTGCGAGGAGAGACCTGCCAAAATATTTTTCTGCAATATTTGAATGTCCTCAAGTCACAAAGTAAACAAATTCCGTTTGGGATTGGTCAGATTGGCAAAGCCTTCAGAAATGAGGTCACCACCAAAGATTTCATTTATCGAACCCGCGAGTTCCAACTGATGGAGCTTGAGTACTTTGTCAATCCAAGTGAAGGAGAGAAGTGGTACGAATTTTGGAGAGAGCAAATGTTAGCTTGGGTTGTTAATGAATTGGGTTTGCCAGAGAAGAAGTTTAGATTTCGACCTATTCCAGATCAAGAAAAGTCTCATTACGCCAAGAAGCAAGTTGATTTTGAGTTTCAATCTTCATCTGGCAAGTGGTTTGAAATATCACCTCTCAATCATCGAGGTGATTGGGATCTGTCCCGCCATCAGCAGTATTCTGGTCAGAATATGATCTACCTGGATCCCCACACCGGAGAAAAGTTTATGCCCAACGTGATTGAAATTTCATTTGGCCTGGATCGCCTGCTTTACACTTTGCTGGACAATGCTTTGACCCGCGAAGAGGATAGAGTGGTACTTAAATTGTCACCCAAAATGGCTCCCTATCAAGTGGCTGTCTTTCCATTGGTCAAAAATAAGCCCGAGTTAGTGACCAAAGCCGAGGCAGTCCGCAACTTGCTTTTGCAGTCTCACGTTCGCGCCACTTGGGATCAAAGAGGCAACATCGGCAAACGCTACCTGTCCCAAGACGAGATCGGCACGCCAGTCTGTGTGACTATTGATTATCAAACTTTAGAAGATCAGACCGCGACTGTCCGCGATCGAGATACCAAAAAGCAGAAGCGAGTAGCGATTGATCAGCTTGTAGCATATTTCCAAAAAATGATAAACTTAAATTAGATTAAATTTATCAAAAATAAAGGGGGTGAAATATACAGTCAATTGTCAAGACTTGTTATGACGAAGTAAAATTTATAATTTAATATGTTTGTTATCTCGCATGGAGTCTTTTGGGCTCATTTCAAAAAATCGTAAGTGGCATTGATTCTTTTATTCCACCATAAGCCTCATATTGACATATAGCCAGCCCAAAACTAAATGTTGGGTTTTTACTCAAGCAAAATAGGACGTCTGGTTTTAAGAACTCTATAACTAAAATAATTTATCCTCAATGAAAGAAATTTTATGAAAAAACTGCTAATTTTACTGGCGCTCATTGTAGTGGGTGGTGGCACTTTTGCTTTGATTAAAAACAAGAGTAAAGCCAATCCTGCTAGCGAAACCCCTCAAAAAAAACGCATCAGCGAACCTGTCAACGTCATTCCTGTGGCAGAGCGACCATACATGTCCATTTCGCCCCTGGCTGACGGCCATAATGTCAACATCACCGTCCATACCCTCAACAAACCGGCCGACTCCGCCGAGTATGAGTTGGAGTATCAAGCCGGCAGTCTGCTTCAAGGAGCTTTTGGCTCATTGACCATGGGTTCACTGCCCCAAAGCACCAAGATTCTGATGGGTAGTTGTAGCGCCGGTGGAGCTTGCACTTACCATGAAGATATTCAGGGTGGCACTCTTTTAGTGCGATTTGATGGACCAGAGGTTTATGCTCTCAAGTCCGACTGGAAGTACATTGACAATGCCAAGAAAGATGATGAGATTAGTTCCCGAGACGCCAAGTTTCAACTATCTGCCCCCAATTTAGCCAAACAGCGCTGGATTATTATTTACAACTCGCCTGGCTATCCCGAGGCTCCAGATGGGGAAGTGGTTAGCGATGCCTATGCTTTAAGCACTACTGGTATTTTGACTGGCACTGGGGAATTAACCATGAGAGCCACCTCAGACAGTCCCGATCTGCAGATCGCCGGCTGGGATGGCCAACAGTGGCAGTACTTCGAAGGCAAAGTGGCAGACAAGATGGTGACAGCCCAAGTGGATTTACTGGAACTTTATGTGGTGGTGAATCGAGCCAGTTAGCCAATTTTTTTCTTTCTGATGATGACTTGATTTTTTTGCTGATGATTACTCGATGTGATTTGTCATACTCGCGTTGATTCTGGCGATGAAACTTATCAGTCTCGCGCTGGATTCCCCCCCCGCCTGGACGGGGGAGCATGACGATCGGGATCCCGTCAGCTTGTCTTTTCACATACTTCTATGGGTCTTTATGTTCCCCCACTTTCGGGTTGTGTTGGTCTTTACAACTAGTCGACTTTTTGTCAAACTGGCAAAGACGGTGGCAAAAAGTGGTAAATAGGCTCATAATAGATTAATAATGAAATAATAAATTGGGCTGGCGAAGAAATCAGAAACAAGTTAACAGACTTGGATCGAAATAAGAAACGAGTCTATATAGAGAGATCATAAATGTACATCGGCAAGTACTATCACAAGCTAGAAGAGAAGGGGCGAGTCTCCTTGCCCAAAGCCTTCCGGTCTGCCCAGCAAAAGTGGGTGGTGACTCGAGGCTTAGATGGGGGACTGGCAGTTTATGACGAGCCCCAGTTTGCCAAAATGCTAGAGGAACTCCAAACTGTATCATTTACCAAGAAAAAACAACGAGATTTAACTCGCCTGATGACCAACGAGGCTCAAGCTGTCACCCCTGATGCCAACGGTCGAGTTCAACTGCCCGAGTACTTGATCGGGCTGGCAAGACTTAGTAAAAACGTGGTAGTGGTAGGCAGTCACAGCCACATCGAGATTTGGGACCAGGATCGTTACCACCGATATATTGATACTTTAGAACCTCAGATGGAAAGCGTCGCCGAAACCTATGATAACTAATCTAATAGACCTCTTTAAAAAGAGGTCTAATTACTAAACCCCAGATGGAAAGTATCGCCGAAACCTATGATACCTAACTCAATCATCAAACACCAACCGGTCATGCTGGCCACCGCTCTGACCCAACTCCAAGTCAAACCCGGAGTCTGGTACATTGATGCCACTCTGGGCTATGCCGGTCACACCTTGGCTATGATTGAGGCCGGCGCTTCGGTCATTGGTTTTGACTGGGACCAAACAGCTGTTGATCATGTGACTCAAACTCACCCCGATTTGATAGCCCAAAATCGCTTGCTAGTCTTTCATGAAGCCTATAGTCAAATGGAAACAATCGTTCGCAGTTTAGATCAAAACATTCAAGATAGAATTGTGGGAGTTTTATTTGATCTGGGTACTTCGGTGCCTCAGTTAACATCCAGTCAACATGGCTTGAGTTTTTCTGCTGATGGCCCGCTAGACATGAGAATGTCACCCAAAAAACAAGGCGTCACGGCCGCTGACTTGTTGATCTTCATGTCTCAAAAAGAGTTGACTCAGGTGCTCAGAGATTTTGGAGGCGAGACAGATGCTGTTAAACTGGCCAGAGCCATCAAGACTTCACCGGAACCAATTAAAACTACTGGTCAATTAGTAGCCATTATTGAAAGAGTTAAGCACAGAACTGGCAAACTTCATCCAGCCACCAAAGTCTTTCAAGCCCTGAGAATTGCCGTCAATAGCGAGCTGGATCACTTGTCTTCGACCCTGCCTCAAGCTTTATCTTTACTTGATTCTGGAGGTCGAATTGTGACCATTGCCTTTCACGAAGGTGAAGACCGAATTGCCAAACATACGTTCAGAGATTGGGAACACCAAAAGTTAGGCATTAATATCTCCAAACATCCCCTCACTCCCAGCCTGACAGAAATTGCCCTTAATCCTCGAAGCCACAGTGCCAAGTTAAGAACATTTGAAAAACTATGATCAAAACTAAGTGCTTTCGCTGTTACTATTTTCTGCTGGGCGTAATTGTCTTAAGTCAAATCGTGATAACTTTATATCAAGGCGGTCTGATGCTCTACGAAAGAACAAAAATCAGCCAATTAAAACAAGAAGTGCAAACTTTAGAAAAAACCCTGGCCGAAGTCGAACAAGCTACCCACCAAAAGTACTCCCTCAATTCTTTGGTGACTTCTCAAGATTTAAGTCAATATGCAGAGATTGATCAGCCTTTGATTGTGACCAAGACACAAGCTTTAGCCCTAAGTCCTACTGACTCAAACTAGGATGACAGATGCCAGGGGGGAATCCAGGGCCAAGAAGTTGTCATTCTCCTCCCGGGGTTGTCATTCTCCTCCATCAGGAGGGGAATCCAGGGCCAAGAAGTTGTCATTCTCCTCCGCCAGGAGGAGAATCCACTGGATCCCCATCCCTGCGGGATGAGGATGACAAATAGCGCGAGGATGACAGGGAGGGATGGATTCCCGCTAACGCGGGAATGACAAGGGGACGCGGGAATGACACGGGGGCGCGAGAATGACAAGGGGCGCGAGGATGACAAATAGGCAAAAAATGAAAAAACTTCGCTCACCAACCCTCCAAAACCACACTTGGCGGACTCGTGGCTTAATGCTGATGATTTATTTTGGTTTTTTGGGGCTGGTATGCAGACTTTTTTATTGGCAAGTCATCCAAGCCGGCTCGCTGACAGCCGAAGCTGATCAACAGTATCAAAGACAAATTAAACAGAGTGGAGCCAGAGGTAAGATTTATTCCAGTCAAGAATATTTGATGGTTGGCAATCAACCAGTTTTTAGGCTTTACGCTCACCCAAAAATGATTGAGGCAAATCAGGATGAGGTTGCTCAAACTCTGACTAAAATTATTCTGGAAGATTGGTCTAAGTATCAAACAGCCACTGGCAGTGCCCAAGCCGACCTAGCCAATTCACTTCAAGCTCAGATTTTAGATCGTTTGCACAAAGATACTAATTGGGTCAGTTTAGCTACTAACTTAAGTCAAGAGACCAAACAAAATATTGAAGCATTGGCTAGTCCCTATCTTGGTTTTGATGAATACTTAATTCGAGATTACGCCGAAGCTTCCCAAGCGGCTCATTTGTTAGGATTTGTAGGCAAAGATACAGCCGGTAATGATAAAGGCTACTTTGGTTTGGAAGGGGCTTTGGATCAAGAACTAAAGCCTCGCAGTCAAGAAAAAACTATTTTAACAGACGCTTTTGGTTTAGAATTTTTTTCAAATTCCGGAGAATTGGAACTTGATGGTCGAGACGTGGTGACTACCATCAGAAGAGATGTTCAAAACTTAATTGAGATCGAACTGGCTCAGGGTTTAGAGCAATATGGGGCCACAGCTGGTGAAGTGATTGTGCTTGAACCCCAGACCGGCTCAATTTTAGGTTTAGCCGCCCTACCTAGCTATGAACCCGGTCAATTTATTGAATATCCCCCCCAAACATACAAAAACCCCAGTCTCAGCAACCTCTATGAACCGGGTTCAACTTTTAAAGTTTTAACTGTGGCCAGTGGGATTGATGCTGGAGTGATTAAGGCAGACACGGTTTGTACCCAATGTGGAGGACCCAGGCAGTACGGCAAGTACACCATTAAAAC
>JAHIVK010000076.1 GCA_018816385.1 Patescibacteria group bacterium | reverse complement strand
ATTAGTCAGGCGTGAGTCGTCCATACTGATTTTCATGCTAGAAACAGTATCGGCTCACGCTTATTTTATTGCAACCTCAGGGTATCATTTTTCAATTAATTTGAGGTTCGTTATGGTATCATCTTCGATTAGACAAGACTTTCAGGAGTATAAGCATGAAGATGTGTTACAATACTGATACTCTGAATGATGTTTTGTATCAAAAAAAGTTATGTTTAAAGACAGACGAGAATCACCACAAACAGAATTAGTTTATCCCCATCAAGTAATGGAGGTTTTGCACCAGTGTGGCTTAGATAATCAAATGATTCAATTGATGAAATCGAAAGAGCTTGATGTTCGATTGAGATCATCGGAAAGTTCAAAAACACCTCTGGAACGTTTAACAGATGAGTTTGTTTTAGCTCAAAATAAGATTGGGTTATTAGCTAAAAAGTTAGATCGACTCTATAGAAAATTGCAATTACTAGAAATGCAAAAGGCACAATCTGGACGAGATGTTAGGCCCGAAATAACAATGCAGATTGAAGATATCCCAAAACTTATTTTTCGGATAAATAGAGAAATGGAAATCCTCAACACCCTTGTGAGAAGAACAACGATGATGCTCAAGAATGCGGAGCATTTTGGAGGACAATTAAAACCTGCCGACCAAGCTGATATCGAAAATGCTATCACACAGATTGACACAACATGCGACGCATTTTTATCAGAGTGAATAGACTTTCAGCGAAATAAGAAACGCAAGTAACCTGTTTCTCTTATTTTGCTACAAGTCTAGTAAAAGCGGTAAATTTGTTTTACGCTTGCTATAACCATTCACAATCTTTACAAAAATTCTTGTATAATTAAACCCCATGTTGTTCAACCTGCTTTTTTCCAGCCCCATAGTTTTCCTCATCTTGGCCAGCATTTTGGTTTTTTCCATTACTATTCATGAGTTTGCCCACGCCCTTATGGCAGACCGGTTGGGCGATCCCACCCCTCGCTATAAAGGCCGAGTCAGTCTTAACCCCCTTCACCACCTTGACCCAATTGGCACGCTGGCTATTCTACTGGTGGGTTTTGGCTGGGGCAAACCTGTCCCCTACGATCCCTACAATCTCAAAAACCCAGTGCCGGATGCCGCCAAAATTGCGCTGGCCGGCCCAGCTATTAACCTAGTCATAGCCGGTCTAGCTGGCTTGGTCTTGAACTTCTTTTCACCCATTCCCCTGCTCCAAGTTTTATTACCCACAGCCATCTATCTTAATGTGATGCTGGCTGTCTTCAACCTTTTGCCGGTGGCGCCTTTGGACGGCAGTAAAGTCATCACCGCCATCCTGCCTCGCCAAACCGCTCTGGAGTACCAAGACTTCATGCGACGCTACGGCATTTGGGTGTTGTTGTTTCTCATTCTACCCATTGGCGGTCGGTCGGCCATTTCCAGCCTCATCTTGCCCATCATTAACTGGCTGGTAAATATTCTGGTCTAACCCCGTCTCTTTTCTCCCGTTAAATTTGCTATACTATCTCTGCTGTGAAACAATCAAGCCTCATCATCAGCACCATCCTCACCATCTACTTCGTAGCCATGCTGATGCTGATTTCCTACTTGATCTATGCCAAATTTAGCCCGATTTACCAAGAAATTTATCATCCAACAGAAATTCAAAAGGCTCAAACGTCACTTGACCCCAGTCGGGTAACCTGCCAAACAGACAGCGACTGTGTGATCGACTCCTGCCACTCCTGCCAAGCTATCAATCAACACTACTTAACAGAACCTAACCTCTGTTACATGTATTGCCCTTTTTTGGCAGTTTGCTCTGATGAAGTCTGCGCCAAACTGCCTCTCTGATCAAAGCATAACGACCTTGGCGCTTTTTATCAACCATCATCTTTTCCAACTTGCCTGTTGATGTCATACCAAATTCATGTAGTGTCAGTTTCAACTTAAGTTAATCACTGTTTTTATCAGTTAACTATGCCTGTCAGACAATAAAGTACAAGCAAACAGAAAGACCACGATGAAGTTGCGTTTACTCCCCTCTCGTCTACCCGCTGGTACCAAAGCCCTGGTTAGAGTTGACTATAACGTGCCCCTCAAAGGCCTCAACTCCCACCGGCGAGTGGCGGATACCATGCGACTGGAAAGAAGTTTGGAAACCCTGCGTCAATTAATGGATCAAAAAGCTACTATCATTCTGCTGTCGCATCTGGGCCGGCCCAAAGGCCAAGTTAATCTTGAGTACAGTCTTCGTCCCGTAGCAGAGGCGCTGGCCGACTTAATAGAATGCCCGGTGACTTTTTGTCCAGAGACAACGATTGATCGAATCGCCAGTTTTGTCCACCAACAACCAGTTGGCTCAATTATTCTTTTGGAAAATATCCGCTTTTTTGAGGGTGAAAAAAAGAATGATCCGGTGCTGGCCAAAAAGTTAGCAGGGTTAGCTGATATCTATGTGAACGAGGCTTTTTCGGCGGCTCATCGTTCGCATATGTCCATTGTCGGCCTGCCTCAATACCTGCCCTCTTATGCCGGCTTGAGTTTTAACCAAGAAGTCCAAACTCTCCACCAGTTAATGACCAAACCTAAAAGGCCACTAGTGGTCATCGTGGGTGGCGCCAAAATTTCGGACAAAGTAGGAGCAGTCGAGCACCTGGCCCAAATTGCCAATGTGGTCTTGGTCGGGGGCGGAGTAGCCAACAACTTTCTGGCCGCTGACGGCTTTGACGTCGCCAACTCCTACCTGCAAGACGCCCCGGTTGATATGAAACAAGCAGGTAATAATTATGTTCACTTTGCTCAACAGCTCATTCACAAAAACAGAACGGAGCGTGTCCTCAAAGACGACTACATCCCTCTTCCCAAAATTATCTACCCAACCGATGTACTGGCCGCTCCCAGCCCGACCTCCAAAACTTCATGTGTAGTCGAGCTCTGTGGCCAAAATGGCAGTTGTAAACAGTCGCCTAAACTCATGTACCTGGACATCGGACCCAAAACTATTCGGCTGTTTAGAGACGTCATTCTCTCGGCCGGGACTGTCTTTTGGAATGGACCGATGGGTGTGTTTGAACAACCTGGTTTTAGTCAGGGTACTGCCGAGATCGCCAAAGCTATCGCCAAAACCAGCGCTACCACTATTATTGGTGGAGGCGACACTATCGCGGCCATCAATCAACTAGGGTTGACTCAACGTTTCGATTACGTCTCGGCGGCTGGTGGAGCGGCCCTGGCTTTTCTGGCGGGCAAAACACTGCCTGGTGTCAAGCCACTTGTAGTAAACTGTATTAAGTCTAAAAAAATAGTATCAATCTAGATATAGCGAAAGATCAAAATGATTTCAGCAAAAATAAATAGCCTCATACAAAACACCCTATGTATTAATGGGGATACAATTGAAATTGCCAATGAATTAAAACTAAGAAGTCAAGTCATAGATCAGCTCGTCTGGGAATCGGTATTTGGAAATGACAATGACAAAGCTTTATCCAGATGGATCATTTGGGAAACCGCCTTACTTTTGGAGATCATCCCCTCTTCTATTCATGATTTATACATCGCCAGAGGAAAAGAAGAAACTCCTTTAGACTTTACTGTGCCGGCCATTAATATTCGTGCCATCACCTTTGATATGGCTCGTTCTGTATTTAGGACATCCATCAGAAATAATGTCAAGGCCATGTCGTTTGAGATAGCCAGAAGTGAAATAGAGTACACAGATCAAAGACCGATGGAATATACATGTGTCCTCATGGCCGCGGCTATCAAAGAAGGCTGGCATGGTCCTTTATTTGTTCAAGGTGATCATTTTCAAGCAAAAACAACCAGCCCGGGGATACCTAAAGAAGGTGAAATACAAAAAATTAAAGAGTTATCAAAAGAATCAATCAAGGCAGGTTTTTATAACATAGACCTCGATCTTTCGACACTCGTTGACTTAAATCAACCAACCGAAGAAGAACAACAAGCGCCAAACATTAAATACTCCCTCGAAATCGCCAAATATATTCGTGAAGTAGAACCTGCAGGCATCACAATTTCATTGGGAGGGGAAATTGGTCATATCGGAGGAAAAAATAGTACTGTTAAAGACTGCCATGCATATATGGATGGGTTTAATCGGCAAATGAATCAGGCCGGCATGAGTCAAGCTGGCATGAGCAAGATAAGCATTCAAACAGGCACAGACCACGGCGGAGTTGTCTTAGCTGATGGCACACTGGCAGACATTGATATCGACTTTAAAGTATTGTCGGATATTTCAAAAGTCGCCCGTTCTCGCTATCAAATGGGAGGAGCCGTCCAGCATGGAGCATCAACACTGCCAGATAAGTATTTTAAGCAATTTACAAAAGCCGAAGCGGTTGAAGTTCACCTGGCTACAGGATTTTTTAATCTAATCATAGATCACCCTTTATTTCCTCAAGAATTGCTAGCAAATATGTATCGATACATCAAAGAAAATTATAGTCATGAAAGAAAAGAGGGCCACACCGATGCACAGTTTCACTACAAACTTCGCAAAAAAGCTATCGGAGCATTTAAAAAAGAAATGTGGTCTCTCAGTGACGAGATAAGATCTTCTTTAAGAGCATCATTAGAGAAAAGATTCGAATTTCTTTTTCATGAACTCAATGTATGCAATACGACCGAGATAGTATCAAAGTTTATCAAGACGGTGCCAATACACAAAACACTTAGTGATTTTACTCCACAAAGGAGTACGTCAAAAGATACGAGGGGCTTATCCGATTAATATCCTTGAGACTTGTAGCAAAAATAAAAAACGAGCTCATTATGAATAAATTTTACTTCGCTGGGTATTATTGGTAGTCATAGTTGTAGTTGATTGATTAGAAAGGACTATTTTTATATGCACAATACTCTTCCCCAATACCTGGCTAATACCACTATGGTGGGCGCTATGGCCGCCGCCAGAAAGTCCGGTTTTGGCGATAAAAATCTAGCCGACCAAGCCGCTACTTCAGCCATGAGGGCTCACTTTGCTCAAATTCCTTTTGCTACCACCATCGTCATTGGTGAGGGTGAACGGGATGAGGCTCCCATGCTCTACATTGGCGAAAAGATTGGCCACGGCACACAAAAAATCGACGTCGCCATTGACCCTCTAGAAAATACCAATGCTACCGCAAGTTTAGGTAATCGGGCAATTAGTGTGCTGGCCGCCTCGGAAACAGGGGGACTTTTTCATGCGCCCGATATGTATATGAATAAGTTAATCGTTGGACCAGAGGCCGCGCCCTTTGTAGATCTGGATTACTCAGTGGAAAAAAACATTGCCGGTTTAGCCAAAGGTCTGGAACGTAACATTGAAGATCTGGTGATTGTTATCCTGGATCGGGATCGACACGAAGACTTGGTCAAAGAAGTTCGGGCAGTCGGTGCTCGGGTCAAGCTTATTCCGGATGGCGACCTGCTACCGGGCATTGCCGCCGCCATGCGTGGCACCGGCATTCACGCTGTGATGGGCATCGGCGCCGCCCCCGAGGGAGTCATCACCGCCGCCGCTCTGCGCTGTATCAAGGGCAAAATGCAAGCTAGATTCTGGCCCAAAAACGATCAAGAAAAGAAGCGCCTTATCAAGATGGGTGGCCAACTCGACAAGGTCTACACTCATGAGGAACTAGCCTCCGGCAAAACCATTATTTTTGCCGCCACCGGCGTTACTAACGGCGATATCCTCAAAGGCGTCCGCTTTTTTGGCCACGGGGCCCGCACTCACACCATGCTGATGGACAACCGAACTAATCAAGTCAGGTTTATCGACACCACCCACATCTTTGACAAACAGCAGGTGGAGTATCGGCTGTAGGTTTGTGACAGAGTCTATTCCGCGCAGAACAAATAAACTTTCCTGTAGCAATCTACGGGGTATTAATGTTACTTAATACTTTTCAAAGAGTGTCATTTGGGTGCGGTAAAGTTGGTTGTATTGATTACATTGGGTTTTGACGTAGTTTTTTATAGCTTCTTCGTTGACACTACTGCCTACAGTGTTAACATAGTATCCACTTGATCAAAACTTACCACCCCACAACAGCAGATTCATCTACCCAGCCAGAAACCTGCTTCGCAAAGTGTCTTTGATTAAAGCTTGGTAGGGAATGTTAATCTGATTAGCTTCTTCTTTAATCCTGTTGATCAGGTATTCCGGCAGTCGAATCGAGATTGGTTTAGTAGTGGGTTTAAGATTGGGGAAGCTGACTGGTTGGGCATCGCTAGGTTCATAATAATCAGCTAAGTTAATTTTTGCCCAAAAATCCCGCTCTTCGTCTTCATTTTTGAACTTAGGTAGTTTAAGTGGCTTCTTCATACAAATTCCTTTCTTTTGTCTTATTTAGATCTCTAGCAGAAATAATTCTAACTTTTTCTTTTCTAATCGTATAAACGATAAATGGCAATCTTCCCCTTTTTGTTTTTCCGACTACGATCTTTCTCAACTCGTTTTCCGAATGGCCAGGATCGGGATACTCCTGCTTACTTAAGTCAAAAAAAGCCTCTTCTGCTTCATTCATTGTTACCTGGTGCTTAATTAAACTCTTATCTTGATTATGCCCGTCCCAATCAAACTTAACGGGTTCTTTTAAAGTAATCATAGCCATTATTGTATATACCCAGTGATACAATGTCAACAACAAGTCTTGTCTAATCGAAGATGATACCATAACGAACCTCAAATTAATTGAAAAATGATACCCTGAGGTTGCAATAAAATAAGCGTGAGCCGATACTGTTTCTAGCATGAAAATCAGTATGGACGACTCACGCCTGACTAAT
>JAHIVK010000075.1 GCA_018816385.1 Patescibacteria group bacterium | reverse complement strand
TACTTATGGCATCTTTTATGCATTTTCTTTGCTTCTTCTTCCTCAAGTAGCTGAGGCTACTATCGTCATCAGAATCAACGAAAATGCTATAAAATCTATCCATAATTAACTCATTTCTTATTTCGCGACAAGTCTATTATTAATCCAGCGAGTGAGTGTTAACTCCCTTGGACCAGTCTATCTCTGGATATTTTTTCAACATATCTCTGAGAGTTTTTTTCATATTGTCATATTGAGCTTGAGTTTTACCCTCAAACTTGAGTGTAATGTAGGGACCGTTTTGTGAAGCTCGAACA
Source organism: Patescibacteria group bacterium (assembly GCA_018816385.1). Taxonomy (GTDB): domain Bacteria; phylum Patescibacteriota; class Microgenomatia; order UBA1400; family PJMF01; genus JAHIVK01. The sequence continues at coordinate 6,202 of JAHIVK010000075.1, read as the reverse complement.
ATGGCCATTTCTTCATCTGTGTCCATGCGTATTCCATCAATATCAATATATTTGGCATTGGGCCAGAGTTTTTTGAACTCAGCTCGAATTTTTGTATCAATGAACTTAAACTTAATTTCATCAGCTAAACCAAATTTAATCTCTGGACTTGAAACGTATTGGGGTAATTTAGCTACTGCTTGAGATAATTTTAAGTTAACTCGCTCAAGGTATTGAAGCAGGCGCAAACTGGCATAAGCTCCGTCATCATGGCCAAAAAAATTGTCCATAAAAAAAATATGACCAGACAGTTCTCCGCCAAAAGGCGATCTGACTTCTTTGACCTTCGCTTTAATAAACGAGTGACCTGTTAACCAGACTACTGGTTTGCCACCAGCATTTTCAATGGTTTCTGTGACTTGTCTGGAACAGAGAGTGTTATAGACAATATTAGCACCAGGCATAAAGTCCAACACATCTTGGGAAAAGAGAGCCACCACAGTATCCATCCATAAAACTTGACCTTTTTCGTCAACTGCCGACATCCGATCACCATCAGCATCATGGGCAAAACCAATGTTCGCTTTTTCCTGCTTGACTCGATTGGCCAGTCTATTAAGAACTTTGGTATCGGTGGGATCGGGAGGACCCAAGGGGAAACTGCCGTCAAGCTCGCAGTTTTGTTCAACTACTTCGCATCCCGCTTCCCGGAAAATTTGAGGATAGAACATGCCCGAAGTAGTGTTACAGCCGTCCACCACCACTTTCCATTTTTTCTTAAGATCAAAAAACTTAAGAATCATGTCTTTGTAAACTGGGAAGATATCATCTTGACGATTACTGCCTTTTCCCTGGCTAAACTCACCATCCTCACAAATTTTTCTGAGTTCTTGAATTTCTTCGGTGATCATAGTGTCTGAGTAACCCACGCCGAGTTTTAAACCATTAAATTCGCCAGGATTGTGTGAAGCTGTAATCATAGCTCCGCCTTTGGTTTTGTACTCATATGAAGAAAAGTAAACAATTTGACTTAAGCTTAAGCCCAGATAAATAGTATCAATGCCTCCGTCATTCAAACCTTGAATAAAAGCCTGTGTATACTCCCCGGATGTCAGTCGATTATCGTGGCCAACTGCTGACTCTTTAATTCGTCTTTGACTTAAAAACGTGGCATAGCCTCGACCTAGGGTGTAGTAAACATCTTCTGATAAATCTTTGCCAGCCACTCCTCGCAAATCATATCCTCTAAAAATATGAGGATTGATGTTGGAAACAAGTTTATACATATCTAGTCCTTGATAACTTTAAATATTAATACGTATGTCATAAACTTCATTCTATCAAGTATTTGTCATACTAATTAGATTCTAATCCACCCACCTTATTTAAGTACCCACAATAAGTCAAGTGCCTGAGGCAAACTTAAGTTTGAACCAGAGGTTTTTTGCTGATGATCAATAGTTAACAATTTAAGATGGAGGTTAAAAAGTTCATCCAGAGTAAAGTAGTTGGCTTGTTGTTTAAGCTTGCTGACCATAAAAGGTGGGCCAGCTGGTTGATCGCCAGACTTAGTTTCGATTAACAAGCGGATTTGGCGGACTAACATCAGAAAAGTTAACTCAGCCCCATCTTGATCAATAGCTTGATGCATCAGGGGTATGACAGTTTTTGCCGGCTGACCGACTTGATCTAGCCAGCGGAACATGGCCTTGCTTAATTTAAAGAACTCGACTTGGGCAGTGGGGAATTGTTTGAGCATGGTGGCAGTTAGATCGCGTTTCTCCCAGAGAATTAAATGAGTTTGGCCAGAGTTGGCCTCCCCGGCTACCAGTTTGATCAACTGATTTTTGTTTTTTGAATTGGGCAAGGAATGGAGAGATTCAATGACTACTACCTGTTGAGCATCAAACAGAGAGTTTCTGCCCAAAACTTGTTCCAGTTCGGCTTGAGTTAATTGTTTAGCTTCCAGATGATGAACTTGGTAACCAGAGTTTTTAGACTGCTCAATCAATTCAACCAAGCGTTGTCTGGAAGCTGGCTGGTTTTCGCCATAAAGAATAGTTAAGTGTTTGGAGTTTGCCATCACTTCATCATACCGCAAGTTTAGACAATTCGGTTTTATGCCTTTTGTAGTTTGAGTCATGTTTTGCCACCAACTGCCAGAACTGACGGGAGTGATTGGCATGAACTATGTGAGCTAACTCATGGACTAACACGTAGTCAATCACATCTGGGGGGAAGTGAACTAGATGCCAGTTAAAGTTGAGATTATGGCGGTTTGAACAACTGCCCCAACGAGATGACAAATTTTTGAGGGAAACTGTCCGATACTCAACCTGCATCTGTTGACTAAGTTGGATCAAGCGCCGGCTGATGTAGGTCTGGCAGGTGCGTTTTAACCAGTCTTTGAGTTTCCGGTCCAAGTCGATTTGATGTTGCTCTGGTGAACGCAAGGGATTAGCTGGAACGTAAATAAGGATTTGGTCCAAAATGTGTATGCCTGGCGTATGATCATCTGAAGGATTTGCCAGTTGCCTCTGATAAGTTTGGCCAAACAGCTGAATTTTGGCTAAAGAAATAGCGGATAGAGTTTTGAGACCTCGACGCTGATGTTTGTCTATCCAAGCCTGGCTTTGGGCAATAAACCGATTGATTAAAAACTTGGGAGTCAAGGGGTGGGCGGTGACAGTAATTCGACCAGCCGAATCAGCTTTTAGCTTAATTGAACGGGCTTGGCGATGGTAGCGAATCTGGATTTCTGCGGGCACTGTCTTTGCATTATAATACTATCTGTAGTAGAGCCGAGGTGCTGGAATTGGTAGACAGGCTGGACTTAGAATCCAGTGCCCGCAAGGGCGTGAGGGTTCGACTCCCTCTCTCGGCACAGCAGCCGTTGTGCTTATTTTGCTACAAGTCTGGGATACAAAAAAACCCGCTTGAAGCGAGTTTCTTTGAACCCAGAACGTGATTCCCGGTGAGGAAGGACCTTCTGAGGTAAAGCTACTATAGCAAATTATTATAAGCTTGTCAATAGTGATCAAAATAGGTCGTATCCCCGCTTGCGCGGGGATGACAATGACAAAACCAGTCTACTTAATAAACTCCAGTAAATCAGCATCATCCTCCCCTGCTCTGCCCTGAGTGGGATCGTCATATCGGAGTTCCTTCATCCAACGGTTAACAGAAAAAGCCCAACTGCCGTTGGAGTGAGGCGTGTATTTGGTCATGATCTGTTCCGGAGTCACTAGACCGATATCAATGTAGTTATCCTTGAGTATTTTGGCGGCCATGGCAAAGTTCTCTTCGTATGAATTAAAACCCCAAGTGCCCTGAGCATGGATGCCCAAACCTAAACAATTGTATGTACTAGGAGGAATGACTTTGCAGAGATTACTCTCTTGCATAGCAATGGCGGGCAGTAAACGGAAGTCCATCTTGTGCTGATCAGCAATTTCGACTAGTTTTTTACCAAAATAATCATAAGGAGTCATGGGTGAGTTATATCTCTTAAGGAAATTGGTCACCAAAACTGCTCGAGCATCACCCGTATCGGTTAAAGTTGCCATGCGTTCATCAAGCACTTGGGTCTGGTAAGTATCTGCACCGGTAGCCACAATTCCACCCCAATTGTTGGGTTTAATCAAAGATTGAGGAGCCAGTAGTTGACCAGTGGTGGCAAAGTAAAGACTGCCCAAGCAAGTTAAAACCACACCTATCATCAGCATAATCCAAGAAGAAGCAAAAAAAATGGCGGCGCTGGGCTTAAGCGGTTTAGATGGCTTTTTTCGAGGTGTTTTTTTAATGGCCATAGATCTATCATACAGCAATTGCACTTGAGGATATATGTTTTTGTATTACTTCTAATGACAAGTTAAGCAGTATCTTTGAAGAAAAAATAAAGGTGTTGCTCCATGATTGTAACTAAACTTATTATTTCTGATGTGAGCGTCAAGCTCTTGAGCAGTATGTGTTTGAAGATGAAAATATCAATATTTTTTACTCATCCAAAATTGGACCGCCTGATGTCTGAAGTTGCCAAAAGTTGGCATAAAGTTCGCCCATATCCACTAGCTGTGCGTGGGTACCCACCTCTTTAACTTGACCATTCTTGAGTACCACAATTTTGTCGGCCCGGGTGACTGTGGATAGGCGGTGGGCAATAATAATAGTAGTTCTTTGTTTAGCCACTTTCCAAAGAGCACCTTGAATCTTTTTTTCTGATTCGCTGTCCAGTTGAGAAGTAGCTTCATCAAAAATAATGATCTTGGGGTTAGACAGGACTGTCCGAGCAATGGCCAATCTTTGTTTTTGACCGCCAGACAGTTTGATGCCTCGCTCGCCAACATTGGTTTCAAAGCCTTTGGGTAGTTCTTGAATGAAATCATAAAGATTGGCCAACTGACAAGCCTCTACCAATTGGGCCTGAGTCACATTGGCGGAGCCGTAGGCAATGTTGTAGCCAATAGTGTTATTGAACAGAATTGGGTCCTGAGGTACCACACCCATAAATGACCGGAGATGACTTTTGGTCATGTGTCTAATATCAACTCCGTCCAGTTTAATACTGCCTTCAATCGGATCAAAAAATCTGAGGAGTAGTTTGACCAAAGTTGATTTACCCACTCCAGACTCCCCCACCAATGCCAGCGAATGATTGGCAGGGATGGTCAGATGAATATCTCGAACGGCATCTTTCACACCTTCTTGGTAAGAATATGATACGTGATCAAATTCAATTTGGCCTGCGACTTTCGTTAACCAAGTTGGTTTGAGTGGGTCTTTAACTTGAGTTTCAAAATCTAACGATTCAAAATATTTTTCGATATCAACTTGGTGTTTAGCCAAATCCCTGAGTTTAAAAGTTAATTCGAAAAAGCGATAGTAAAATCCAGCCACAAACGTCAGCATCATCACAAAATCACCAGCCGTAATTTGACCAGCCACAAATTTTTGCAGGCCAAAAAACAGCACAAAGAAAATACCTAAGTTGCCGATCAAGCCTACGGCACCATCAATCAAGCGAAACGTTTTGGCATAACCCCAAAGCCGATCAGACCAAGATACAAACTGTTTCTCCAGTCGCTCTAGTTCGTAAGATTCTTTGGCAAATAACTTGACTGTTTCAAAGTTGATCATGTTGTCAACAATAATTTCGGAAACTCTATCCTCTTCTTTATTGAATGCTCTTCGAGCCTTAATGTTGTGTTCAATTAATAATTTGGCAATAAATAAATTGATAACGAAAATGATCAGCATTAAAAACATGGCTCGCATATCGATTTGAGAAAAGAAGAAAAGTACCACAATTAGATTGACAAAAATTTCAATGATGCCAAAGTTAATGATGTGATAGAGAGTGAAAACTGAAATATCGCCCCTCTTGAAAGCACTGATCAAGGAGCCAGTACTTTTTGAGGCGTGGAAAGCAAAATCCAGATCCTGAATTTTTTTAAAGACAGCTACTCGGATATCGCGGGCCACCGGAATTAAGGCTTTATCGCCCAACCAGCTGGAGGTAATGGATAAGATAACGCCCGCAATCCGAACGCCAATATAGGCCAACAAAACTTGAAATAAAAATTGCATATTACCAGAGGGAATGCCGTCTACAAATTGCTTGTAGAAATAAGGATGAATACTTTGGGCAATAGAAGCTAAAATCAAACAAACAAAGAAGGTCCAAAAGTATTTCTTGTAGACAAAGACGAATTGGTAGTAGCGCTTGAGAATTTTGAACACATCATCATTATATCCTAGGCGAAGGTGGGGAAAAATGGTATTTTGAGAAGAGTAAATACTTTAATGAAATCTACAAAGCTAACTATTTAGGCGGATTGATTAATTTGAGGTCAGGATAAGCTTTTGATACCTCTCGATCCTTTGAACCAGAATCATGTTCCTTATTTTGAGTTAATATCTTTGAAGGAAAATATTAGTTACGTATAATCCCACCCTTTAGGGTGTGTTTTAATAAAAAGTGAACGTTTTCGAAAAAATTCGAACGCATTTCAAGTCAATGTGTTAGCTCGGCCGCCTGCGGCGGCCTCGCTACTGTCGCGCGGCGCCCCCACCCGCCGCGCTTCCGTTATTTTTTGCGCGCGCGATTTTCTTGCTCGCCACAGGCGAGCAATTTTATAAAGACTTCCTTCTCAATATAATCGTATTTCCACCTTTTCTCCCAGCTGATTTCATTCCTAACATTGTATTTACGGACGAATCAGCT
>JAHIVK010000074.1 GCA_018816385.1 Patescibacteria group bacterium | reverse complement strand
TTGTCATATCCTTACTATTAAAGGAGAAAGTTACCGGGTAAAACACCGAAGTCAAAAGGGTTAATTTTTTTTAACAAAAGATGCACAATTTTATTCTATTTTCGAGCCGATTATATGCACAATATTATTCTATTATTGACAAGTTTACCGGACTTGATTCGTAAACGCAGTTTTTTGAGGCCTTTTTCCCTATTATAAGCATCCTTTTTAGCCCTTTGGCTGGAGTAAGAAACCACCAATTGCGTGCCATCTTTTCGCCTTAAAACTACTGTCTGAGAATTTTCAATCTTTTTCGTTACCTCAACGATTTTGCTTTTCATTGCCTCACTCTCATTTTTAATACGGGCACCAATAATATATTTGTATTTTTCTTTCGAAAGATTTTTAAGGTTTTCTTTGGAGAGTAAGGCTGAGTCAGCAACTGCAATCGGTTGTTTGAAATGGTATTTCTTTTGCATTGTTTGGAGTATTGGCAGTAATGTATGCCCTTCAAAAGTGTTGCCTTCGAAAATATCGTAACCAATAGGATACCCACTTTCTCCAACCAAGAGACCAATCATAATTTGTGGCTTTTGAAATTTCCCATCTTTGGAAAAACCAATCTTTCTCAAGTCATCTTCATCTTCTGCTTCAAAGTACAGGGTGGTTATGTCATAAAAAACCACAGAGATATTGCCTTTGAGAAGTCTCTGGGTGTGGTTGAAAGAGATTTTTTCTATGTCAATTTTGTACTTATTATGGAGCTTGTCTAAAAAACGATACAGACTGTATACGCTCAAACTCTGCCCATGGCAGCGATGAAGATAGTCAATAGTTTTGAGCTTGCTACTGGGAAAAGACAAACGTGATAACACTAAAGCACGAAATAGTTTGTTGGGTATGGCGTTGAAGCCGATGCGATCAAACAAAACTCCAAAGACAAGTTCTGGACCCGCCACCCGAATATCCAGACTGTTTAAGTCTTTAACGAAGTCATCAACTATCCGATCCTTTTTTGATCTGAAGTCAAAAACCAGCTGTCCAACCAACTCTGGCATAATTTCATGCGCCTTGATCCACAATCTTTCAAGTTCATCATCGTCTGACGATGAACCCACAGTTTTAATAACTTTGTATTTGCCATCAGCTTTATTGATAATTTGAATACTGATACTACCGCTGTTATTTTTCTTCTTACGAACAAACATTGCCCTATTTTACAATGGGACACCCAAAAACAGAGTGCAATTTTGAATTATCCAGAGGTAACTAAGTGATTAAACTGCATTTTTTGAGAAGGCGCACAAAACGAGAAAACGCTCGAGTCTAAGAATACTTTAATCATTATAGACCGTATTTTTTCTGAGCCATTTGTTTTTTTATTTTTTTACTATCAGCAAGTAAATCTTCCAAAGTTACACCCTGATCCTCTAGCTTTTCTCTCATTTGATCAAGTAATTTCAAAGATAAAGATTGTTTTTTACTAATCAGTAAGCCCTCTGGAACTTCCAAAAAAACGATTGGGTCTCCTTCATCAAGATCATATTTACGTCTAAAATCCATAGGTAAAGTAACTTGACCATTCCTTTGTAGTGAATAAGTGTTTTGTAAAACTGGCATAATCTTTAATTAGTAATTTATGAAATTATGAGTTTAGTATATTAGGTTTTTAAAAAAAGACAAGTGTTAAAACAAAAATGCTGAGTGATTGATAATGAGTATTGGGGGTGAAGAGAAAAATTTTAGCTAATAACTAACTCTCTGTAAAATTTGCTTTGCCCTCTTGAAGAAAGCTATGTCCCGCCAAGGCGGGATGTCGCTTCGCTCCAAGTCGTAGCCACTCAGATTCAATCACAGCTCAAACAAATAAACCCCGCGTTGCGGGGCTTATTTGTTTATGGCTTGCACTGAGCGAGTGAGCAAAGCGAATGAGTCGAAGTGTTGGCATTGCGGGGATATCCGAGCCTATTTCAAGAGTAATGGGATATTTGTTTTTCCTGATTTATCGGTAGAAATTCCGACTAAAAATAGATATTGGGAGTGGAGAAAAATTTACTAAATACTCATTTATGAGTCAGTTTGTATATCACAGAAAAATTAGTTGAACTTCATTCCACAGTCTTGCCATAACGCTGTGTATTTGCCATAGTTAACTTATCTTATGCACAAAAATATTCGCTTACTAGCGTTGTTCAATTTTTTTACAGATTTTCACTTGTATAGTGCCATACTCATCATTTACTTTGTTAAGGTAACTGGCTCGTATTCTCTAGGCATGAGTTTGTTTTCTGTTGCTATGTTATCATCAGCGCTATTTGAAATTCCCACTGGTATCTTTTCCGATTACATTGGCAGGAAAAAAACCATGATCTCAGGTGCTATTTGTAGCCTGGTGTCAGTTATATTTTATGCAATTGGGGCCAGTTATCTCATACTATTTATAGGCGCTTTGTTTGAGGGACTTCAAAGAGCTTGGTATAGTGGCAACAATGATGCACTTCTCTATGAGACTTTATCAAACTCCAATAGAAAAGATGATTACGATCATTATCTGGGAAGAACCAGCTCCATGTTCCAAGTGGCGGCGGCAGTGGGAATAATTATTGGAGGTTTTGTGGCCGTTTGGTCTTTTTCTCTCGTCATGTGGTTTTCTGTCATTCCCCAACTTATTTGTTTAATTATCTCCTTACAAATAATTGAGCCAACTCGACTTAGTTATCAAAGTGCAAATATCTACTCTCACTTGTTTACTGCTATCAAAAAGATTTGGTCAAGTGAAGCTCGCCGGCCTAAAGGCCGGAGCTTCACAAAGAACCTGTGCTTAGTTTGTTGATATACTTGGCTTATGCAAGCCAGGTATAAAGTAGGCTCTCATACCAGACATCGTCTCCTCTACCATTTTACTTTCATTCCTA
>JAHIVK010000073.1 GCA_018816385.1 Patescibacteria group bacterium | reverse complement strand
TTAATTATGGATAGATTTTATAGCATTTTCGTTGATTCTGATGACGATAGTAGCCAATGCTGGTTGAGGAAGAACCAGCAAAGAAAATGCATAAAAGATGCCATAAGTAGCCATTGCCCTTATTTCGCGACAAGTCTACTAAGGTATAATCCTGCTGATGCAGATATTTTTAATTGTCGCTGTTAGCGCCGACGGCTTGATTGCCCAGTCGAGAGATCAGGTTTCCACCCGCTGGACCAGTCGGGAAGATGCCAGCTGGTTTGCGAGGCGAACCAAAAAAGCCGGTGTCTGTGTTATGGGTCGAACTACTTTTCAAATCCTAGGTCGGTCCTTGCCAGAACGATCATTAATTGTGCAGACATCGCAACCGACATTATTAGCCAAAAGTCATGTCCAGACAAAGCAACTAGAGGAAGCAGGGGATTGGCACCGACAAGAGGGAGCAACCGAAGTTATCACCACTAGTTTATCAATTCCAGAGCTGGCAGACCGGCTTGATAAGAGTGGTGTCAAGGAGCTGGCAATCTGTGGTGGAGCCAGTATCTATACGGCCTGGCTCAAGTCTGGGTTGGTGGAGAGGATTTACTTAACGCTGGAGCCTCGATTGTTTGGACAGGGGATGTCACTGCTAACGGAAAAACTTAATCTAAAGTTAAAACTGGTGGCAGTTAAAAACTTAAACTTCAACACCTTGTTACTTGAGTATTTAATAGACTTGTAACAGAAAGTAGCTGAGGCTGATATCGTCATCGGAATTAACTAAAATGAAGTCAAATCTAAACATAATTAACTCGTTTCTTAATTTCACCATAAATCTAGTGGATTCGAAGCAGTTGTCTCTGAGTTTGGATAAAATAGTATGATAAGCCAAGAAGTTCCAAAACAAAGACAGGCTATAATTACTGGCTTTCTTATTGGGGAAAAAAACGGTGACAATGTAATTGTTCGGGTTGTGGCTCCGGGTGGTCGTCCTATTGACATTAATATCACATCTTGGAAAGAACCTAAGTTTGGACAGCAATGGTTTGATAAACTTAATCACGAACTAGCAGTTGAGTTGAAAAAACTCGGCCTGGAAATTAGTAATTTTACAGTAGTAGTAGCTGGAGTGTAGTTCAATAGACTTCTTTCGAAATGAGAACGAGTTATGAATAGATTTTATAGCATTTTCGTTGACTGGGATGACGATAGTAACCTATCCTACTTGAGGAAGAAGAAGCAAGGAAAATGCTAGTCGAAGATGGCATAAGTAAGCGTTTCCCTTATTTCGAAAGAAGTCTAATATATGAAGATCACAATTAAACGTTTCGATCAAAACCTGCCCTTGCCTCAATACAAAACCAGCGGGGCGGCGGCTTTGGATTTGGCTACGCGGGTGGAGATGAAGATTCCGGCTCATCAGACAAAATTGGTGCCGCTCAATTTTGCCCTCAAGTTACCCCAGGACTACTTTGCTCTGATCTCGGTCCGCAGTAGCCTGCACAGAAAAGGTCTGATGATGGCGAATGGCGTTGGGATTGGCGATGAGGATTATTGTGGCGATGGTGACGAGTATCGGGCGGCTTTGCACAATCTTACAGACCAACCGGTGGTGGTAGAACGAGGGGAGAGAATTGCTCAACTGATTATACTTAAGCGGGACAGAATTGAGTGGCAAGAGGTTGATCAATTGTCATCCAAAAATCGGGGAGGGTTTGGGTCAACCGGGCGGAAATAATTGAAATCATCAGTTAATAAAAAGGTTCAATCACATGGTGAAACCAAACTGGCTTGAAGAAATCAGAAAACAAGAAGACGACATGGACAAGCAGACAAACTGGCAAGTTAGCGATGGGGTTAGATATTGTGATAAAGGCGCCCACAAACAAAGGTCAATATACCATCAACCACGACACATAAAACATTGGAAAAAGCAATGGCGGAGAGTATTGGCATAACCAGTCGCCCAGGCAATCATGAAAAAGTTGTCAAAGCTCCTGCTTCACAACAAGGTAAGTTTTGGATAGAGTAAAGAAGCGACAGATGAAGTAAGGCGCAAGTTTCTATGGATGAAACTTGGTGGTAGGGCGCGAGGATATATGACAAAAAAGAACGGATTTTTAATTACGCTTGAGGGAGGTGAGGGTGGGGGTAAGACCACTCAAATTGTGCGGCTTAGAGAAAAACTAACGTCCACTGGTTTCGATGTGATTGTTTTGCGTGAACCAGGGGGGACGCAGGTAAGTGAACAGATTAGGCAGGTGGTCCTGTCAAGTAAAAATGTTGGTATTGCTTTTACCACAGAAGTTTTGCTCTTCCAAGCGGCCCGGGCTCAAATTTACCGCGAAGTAGCTATACCTTCCCTGCAGGCTGGCAAGATGGTGTTGATGGACAGATCGCGTGACAGTAGTCTAGTTTATCAGGGCATGGTGCGGGGTTTTGGCCAAAAAATGATTGAGGATTTAAACAATATCTCTACCAAAAATACTTATCCAGACCTCACAATTTTACTTGATGTATCGCCTAAAATTGGATTAGATAGAGTGGCCAAGAACGGGACGGTCAATCGTCTGGAGATGGAAGGTCTTGAATTTCATGAACAAGTTCGAGGGGCTTATCTTAAGTTAGCCCGGGCAGACAAAAGTGGCCGGTGGGTAGTGATTGACGCCAGCCAGCCATTGGACCAAGTCGCTCATGAACTTTGGCAAGTGGTGGGGCGGAAACTCAAGCTTAAGTCTTAGATTTTATCCCTTAAGTAACCGGGGTTATGATTGTTGCCCAAAAATGTTAAAATTGTCTAGACAAACTATAATTTCCTCAAGATTTATTTTGGAACTAAGGTTAATCACATGATAAAACTTCCTCGGGCAGTCCGACAGTTAATTGACTCTTTTGAGAGATTGCCCGGGTTGGGTCCCAAATCGGCTCAACGATTGGTTTTTTACTTACTGCACCATCCCGAAGCTCAACTGCAGGAGTTTGCCGGCAGGTTGGTGGCACTCAAACGAGATACAGTCCTATGTAAACAGTGCCACAATGTGAGCGAACACGATCCGTGCCAAATCTGTGGCGATGCCAGTCGAGACAAGCTACTGCTTTGTGTGGTTGAACAGCCCTTGGACGTGCAGGCAATTGAAGGCGCGGAAGTGTTTGAGGGGTTGTATCATGTCCTGCACGGCTCGATTTCGCCTCTCAACAACATTGGGCCCGATCAGCTTTATTTGCACGATTTGGTGGAGCGATTGGATGGAGCGAATGAGCTGATTATTGCCACTAATCCCACTATGGAGGGAGAAGCCACCGCTCTGTACATTGTCGAGTATCTTGCCCAAGCCAAACAACGGGGAAAAAATATTAACCAGGGTCTTAAAATAACTCGCATTGGTCATGGTTTGCCGGTAGGGGCGGACATTGAGTACGCCGATGGCGTCACCCTGCGACGGGCGCTGGAGGGGCGGAGGGCAGTCTAAATTCTTCCATAGCGATAACACAAATTTTTTGATAGAGTGAACTTATCTGATTTGTTCCTAGATTGCTCCAAGTCCAGTAATGAACCAAAGATGAAAGGTTTTTTATGAAAGTCTTGGTTGACGCTAAAAACTTTGTAGTCACCGCCGGTCTGCGGCAGTTTGTGAAAAGACAGGCAGATAAACTATCTAAAGTAGCTGGTAAAGTGACGGCGGTGCGCGTCTATTTAGAATCGGTGAATAAAAAAACTAATGATCCCCAGGCCAAAAAAGTCACTTTTACGATTGATATACCTGGTGGCAGTTTGGTGATTAAGAAAAAAGGCGTCCAGATGTATCAGACTATTGCTTCTACTAGTCGAGCGGCCTTGAGGAGTCTGCGCAAGCGCCTGGAAAAAATTCGCTCTCTTAAGAGGCGTTAATTTTAACGTGTTACAATTTTATATATGACAGATACCACCAATCCCACAGTTCATCCATCAGCGGCCACTGTTAGTGGTCAAGCTGACCCTTTGGCAGTTTTGGAGGATATATTAAAGGAAGCCAAACAGAAACAGGCAAGGGGTGATGGTGAAGATAGTAGTGGTGATGACAGTTATCAGGTAACAGAGCCGGTTAATGCCCAGATCCAGGCAGACCTGCAAGTGGCGGAAAGCTTGGCTCAAGCCCAGAAAGTCAAGCTAGCGGCCGAGGAAACGGCTCATCAGACCCAAGTCAAAGCCGAACAAGCTAAATTGATCGAAGCCCAGCGCCAACAAATTGCTCAAGAAGTGATGACTTCTCCTCAGTATCAGGCCAGAGTCACGCAGGAAGAGGACAAACAACAAGGTGAAGAGGCCCAAGTGGTGGCCGGCGAAGGATTTGACATTAAGCAGTTAAAGCACGATAAAGTTGATCTGGCGCCAAATGAGAAGTAAGATAGCTAATCCAAAACTAAATGTTAGGTTTTGACTCAAGTGAAATAAGAAGTCTCGTATGAAACAAGGACATCAGACCAGCGTTCGACCCAGAACTGGTGGCGGTATGAGCCAGGGATTGGGCCAGTTTGGTGAACACTTAGATGAGTCTGCTCTCAAACAAGCTGTGGGTCAAAAAGCTTTGGGTCAAGCCCAGGTCGATCCCAAGATGGCGCAGATGGCGGCGCAGGGTGCTAAACAGCAACAGGCTGTAACCAGTGGCCAGACCAAACCACCTCGGGAAGTAGGCACTCTGGTCGAAGAGCTCATCCAATGGCCACTGCAAAGTATGGGGCGGGAAATTCGGGCCTTTTTTACTCTCCAAACCTGGTTGGGAATTAATCCAGATACCAAAGATCCCAAAGAGAAACAGAAACAAGCCACCATTCATAGGCGATATCAGCAGTTAGATGAAGAGCAACAAGCTTTAGTTAAACAGCGATATCAGGAGAGATTACAAAAAGAAAAGGCTGAGGAAGAAGAAAAGCAGAAGAAAAAGCAAGCGGAAGAGGCAAAGAAAAAACAAGAGTTGCCCATGCCTAGCTCGCCCAGGAAGGGGCCGATCGGGCCGGCCGGTGGCCAGAGCCGGAAGCAAAATGCGACTGCCTTACTGGAACAGCAAAGAAAAACAATGAGTCAGGGCGGGGGTAGTAATTAGCCGCTTGTCCCCGCTGATTGTTTGTCATTCCCCTCCGCTAGGAGGGGAATCCAGGAACAACCACTCGCCTCTGGATTCCCGCGACTGACTAAAGTCAGTCGCGAGAATGACAAGTGGTGGGTCGGGAATGACAAGGGACTGGATCCCCATCCCTGCGGGATGAGGATGACACAGCACGAGGATGACAAAAAGACGCAGGAATGACGGTATGCGAGAATGACGGTATAATAGAGATACGATGAAGCTTTACAATACCCTTTCCCGCAAAATTGAAAAGATTGAATCCCTTCATCCTCCTCAAGTTGGTTTGTATACTTGTGGTCCCACGGTTTATGACTACACCCATATTGGTCACGTTCGTAAGTATTTAATGGATGATGTTTTGGTTCGGACCTTGAAGCAAGCCGGTTTCCAAGTTAGGCACGTCATGAATATCACAGACGTGGGTCATTTAACCAGTGATTCTGATACCGGTGAAGATAAGTTGGAAAAGGGAGCGGTTAAGTATGGCGAAACAGTTTGGCAGATTGCCGAAAAGTTTACCAAACTTTTTTTTGAGTCAATGGATTTAATTGGTAACTTGAGGTCTGATGTAGTCGCCAAAGTCACAGACCATATTCCCGAACAGATCGAGTTAGTCAAACGACTGGAAGCTAAAGGTTTGACATATGTAATTGCAGGAGATGGAGTTTATTTTGATACAGCTAAATTTCCGACTTATGGTCAGTTAGCCAAGTTAGATGTGGCCGGCATGGAAGAGGGAGCCCGAATTGGTAAAGTTGAAGGCAAAAGAAATCCGACTGATTTTGCTCTTTGGAAGTTGGAGCGGGCGGGCGAAAAAAGACAAATGGTTTGGCTCAGTCCCTGGGGAGATCGAGGTTTTCCGGGTTGGCATCTGGAGTGTTCGGCACTGTGTTTAAAGTACATTGGCGATCAAGTCGATATTCACACGGGTGGGGTGGATCACATTGCTGTGCATCATCAGAATGAAATTGCCCAAAGTGAAACCGCCACTGGCAAACAACCTTTTGTCAAATACTGGGTGCATCACAATATGGTGCAGGTGGATGGCCAAAAGATGAGCAAGTCGCTGGAGAATTTTGTGACCCTGCCCGAAGTAGTGGAAAAAGGCTTTCAGCCCATGGCTTTGAGATTGTTATTTTTGAGCGGTCACTACCGAAGTCAAATGAACTTCACTTGGGATAATTTGAGCGGAGCAGATAAGAGTTTTGCCAAGCTGGTCCGAGAAGTAGCGGGTTGGCAGACACAAAGTAAGGCAGGGGTTGGTGAATTGAGCGCTCCAGCTCAAAAGCTCAAAGATGAATTCTGGCAATTTATGTACGATGATCTAAAAACACCAGAAGCAGTGGCAGTCTTGTGGCAAGTAGTTAAGTCCAATTTACCAGTGGCAGAAAAGTTAAAGCTAGTTTTAGACTTTGATCAAGTATTGGGTCTGGGGTTGAAACAAGCCCCACAGTTGGTGGGTAAAGCAAATCAGTTATCTCAAGTTGGAGAAGATCAACTCACGGATAAAATTAAATCATTGCTTGAAGAACGTCAGCAAGCTCGAACTAATCGAGATTGGCCAGAGGCGGATCGGTTGAGAGCGGAGATTGAAACCTTGGGGTACTCTGTCATGGACCAAGCCGGTCAGCAAAAAGTTTCAAAGAAATAACCAGATCACGGTTATTGCAAGAAATTCTTAGTAAAATAGACTTGTCGCGAAATAAGAAATGAGTTAATTATGGATAGATTTTAAAGCATTTTCGTTGATTCTGATGACGATAGTAGCCTCAGCTACTTGAGGAAGAAGAAGCAAAGAAAATGCATAAAAGATGCCATAAGTAGCCATTGCCCTTATTTC
>JAHIVK010000072.1 GCA_018816385.1 Patescibacteria group bacterium | reverse complement strand
TTAATTATGGATAGATTTTATAGCATTTTCGTTGATTCTGATGACGATAGTAGCCTCAGCTACTTAAGGAAGAAGAAGCAAAGAAAATGCATAAAAGATGCCATAAGTAGCCATTGCCCTTATTTCGCGACAAGTCTAATGTGTAAAAGAAAACGGAAGTCACCGTTTTCCTTATTTTGCAGAAAGTCTAGTATGTTGAAAAGGATTCGCCAGTCTTGGTTGATGGTGTTGGTGGCTTTAGGAGCAATTTTAATTAGATTTTGGCCAATGTTTCTAGGTCAATCCATTATTTTCGGTGACAATTTTTCTCTGATGGTGCCGGGCAAACTTTTTACAGCTAGTTGGTTAAAACAGGGCATTTTACCTTTATGGAATCCTACCATCTTGGGAGGCATTTCTTGGATTGGGGATATTAATCAATCTTTGTTTCACCCCAGTACTTTACTTTTTGTCTTTTTTCAACCCGATGTGGCTCTTAATCTATTGATTATTAGTTTATTATTTTTAAGTTTTTTGGGAGTTATTAAACTGACTCGATCTTTACAGTTTTCCGTGGGAGCGGGAACAGTCGCAGGTCTGCTTTGGGTTTTATCTCCAGTCATGATGGGTTACACCAGAAACATTTCTCTGCTCCAGACTGCTGTTTTATTACCTTGGGTAGTCTGGGCAGGCTTGAGACTGGGTAAAGGCAGAATGTCATTTCTGATCTTTATCTTAATTTTGGTCTGTCAGGTGGTGAGCGGTTATCCGCCCATGGTAGCCCTGTCTCTTGTTATGACTTGGGTTATTTTCTTGAGTTACCATTGGCCAAACTATAAGTTAACTTGGTCCAAAGTTTGGCAGACTCTGTCTTTTCGTGCGTGTTTGGTGGTGGATCGGGTGACTTTGGGTTTAACCAAGCTGGCAGGGCGAAACTCATGGGGCAACAAAATCCTCTCTCCTCGATTAAACCAGGACGTGAGTCTATGGTTGTGGGCGATTGGCCTGACTTTGGGCTTGACCGCTTTTATCTGGCTACCTTTTTTACAAACACTGGCCGGCTCAACCAGGTCTGTCCAGACTGTCGCCCAGGCAGTGGCTGGGGGAGTCCATCCGGCGGAGCTGTTCAAACTGATTTTGCCTAACTTGTTTGACAACGCCGCAGTTGGCTACAAATGGGGACCAATTTGGAATCGATCGGTTAGCATCTTGCCCTATTTAACTTGGTTTGGTGGGTTAATTTTACTAGGGTTTTTAGCTCAGTTTAGACAATGGCAGAGGCAAGATAAAACTTATTTAGGTTTGGCTATAATCTCACTTTTACTGGCTTTATCGAGTCCATTTTTTAATTGGCTGATGAGTAATTTGCCATTATTATCTTGGGCTAGAGGGCCTGGCACTTGGCTGATGATTGCCAGTTTGAGTTTAGCTTTATTGGTGGGTCGGGCTTTGGATCAAGTTCAAATTAATCAGAAGCTAAGAAGAACCATTGTTTGGGTGGGAATGGGCAGTTTAATTTTAGTAATTCTTACCTATGGGTTAGTTAAAATTAATTTTGATCAAATCTGGTCTAGTTTAGATGTTTGGCTGGGATTTCGATTATCCACCAGTCAATTTCACACTTTAGCTCGTGATCAAGTGATTATTGAAGCCTTACTACTTGATCTGTTGGTGGCTTTGGCTGGTCTAGTTGGGGCTGGGTTGGCTTGGAGCAAAAAGCAATGGCTAATTGTGATCTTTTTTGTTTGTCTAGATTTATCTTGGCAAACTCGGGGTATTATTTTGTTTGGGTCAGGCGCAGTTTATCGAATGGATGCATCAGAAATGACTGCCCAGTCGTTATTAGCCAACATTAACACTCGTCAGTATCGCATCTTAACTCAGAACTACAATCATCCTTACACCGGTTTTGATGCTTACTTTGAAGCTATTAGTTTGCGCCAGCCATTTTCAGACTCTTATGTGACAGAAATCGAAATGCGAACCTACGAACATGCTCAACGATTAAAGGCGGGTTTAACTCCGGACTGGAATATGCCAGTCAATATTCCCATGATTCATGGGTTTACCACACTTTTACCTCTGGATATTGCTCGTCAATTTACACCCCAAACTCAGGATTTGGGTATCAATCAACTGCCAGAAATAAAACTTGATGATCCATATCTGAGGAACTGGTCAGTTGGTTATTATTTAGAAGACACTTGGTTTGGTTTGACAGGTCAAACTGATGATTTACCAATTATTAAAGAAGAAAGTATTTGGCAACTTAAAAAACTACCCATGACTTATGCTAGGTTTCGTTTTGAAACATACCAGCCTGCCCAGCTAGATCAATTTCGAGAGACTCCTAACCAACTTTGGTTGAGTCTTGAAAATAGGAAAAAATATCAGACATTAATTGTGGCTGATAGATATGACCGCAATTGGCAGGCTATAGTTAACGGTCAACCTGTGGTCGTAGCTCGGTTGGATCAAATTAGGCAACTGCCAATTGAGCAGGGTACTAACAACATTGAACTGAGCTATTTTCCCAGATTATTTTATTTTGGTTTGATTTTAGCTGGCATGACTTTATTTTTAACAGTATTTTATTTGGATAAGTCTGTTGGGCGACAACTCAATTAGCACTCAATCATTTTGTCTGCTAGACAGTTGAGCCAGATCTTGTTACAATTTATTGTTTTACTAGAAGCAATATTATGCCAACTAAACGAGATTACTACGAGATTTTGGGAGTCACTAAATCTGGCACCAGCCAAGAGATTAAAACTGCTTATCGTAAGTTAGCTCTCAAATGGCATCCAGATAAAAATCCCACCAATCGAGCAGAGTCAGAACAGAAATTCAAAGAAATCAACGAGGCTTATCAAGTTTTGTCCGATGCTAAGAAACGCCAGACTTATGACCAATTCGGTCACGCCGCTTTTGATCCGTCAAGTGGTATGGGTGGCAATCCCTTTGGAGGAGCCACTAGACAAGGGCCATTTACTTGGAGCTATAACACATCTGGAGGTTCACCTTTTCAGGGTGGAGATTTTGGAGATCCTTTTGAAATTTTTGAACAGTTTTTTGGTGGCGGTTTTTCTCGGGCATCCAAACCTAGATATGGTTTGAGTGTCACGTTTATGGAAGCCATTGGGGGTGTGACTAAAGGGGTGAGTATTGATGGCAAAAAACATCAAATCAAAGTTCCAGCCGGAGCTGGAGATGGCACTCGGATTAGTTATGACGCATTTGATGTGACGATTGACGTTAAGCCTCATTCCAGATACAGACGAGATGGATATGATTTGTTTGTCGATCATCAGATTACTTTTTCACTGGCCACTTTGGGAGGCACAACCAAGGTTGAAACTATTAGCCGACCCTTAGAACTTAAAGTCCGACCTGGGACAGCTTCTCATACTACTATTAGACTCAGAGGCGAAGGAGTCCCACACTTGAGAGGTTCTGGCAAAGGTGATATGTACGTTCGGTTGATGGTCAAGATTCCAGAAAACATCTCCAGGGAACAAAGGCAAGCCTTGGCGCAATTGAGGCAGGTTGGTCTGTAAACGAGCAGACCCAAATGCTCACAAGACTAAAACGTCCACTAGACGCCTCTCAATGGATTTGCTAAATTAATACTCAATGTTAAAACGAGGCAGTTTAATCGTGGTTGTTTTTTTGTTACTCAACTTTGTTTCGTTGACCTATTCACCAGCCCCAGTTCAAGCTGGATTTTTCCAGGATGTCATCCAGTTTTTGGGCTTGGGTGGACTGTTGGGGGAGAGTGGCAAGAGTCAAATGAACACAGACCAGGTCCCAGTTCAAACGGGACAAGAACAAGTCACGCCCGCAACTCCCGCTTCTGTCGTTACTTGCAGTCCCAACACACTCGCGTTTAAATGCATCGATTCAATACATTATGTTGAGGTGGTATGCAGTGAAAATGGCGATAACTGGGAAACACTCACTAGTTCAACTCCGACGCTGTGTCCACTTTCTCAAGTTTGCACCGTCGGCAATATACAGGCATTGAGTGGGAATCTCTGTCACTCTCCCACTGCCCCCACCACCACTCCCATCCCAACCGAAGATGACTGTATTAATAAATCCGTGTTGCGTTCCTGTCCTATTGATAAATCATTCTTTTGTAATATGGGGTGGCTTGGCACTTCCAGTCAATGTTGCACCTCTGCTGATGTAGCCAAAAGCTTGAAATTGGCTTGCAACAACTATCCGGTGGGAACAGTTGTCACTCCCACACCCACTCCTACCACAGAGTGTACTCCTGGCAATAGAATGGGTGTTTGTATTCAAGGAAATCAATACCGAATTGATTCAATCTGCAACGATTCTAGTCAATGGATAAGTTATCTTTATGGTGATAATGTGGGCAGTTGTGGAGGAGGTTCTGTCTGTAATTTATTCAATAATACAATTTGGAGTCCTCCAATTACTGCAGCTGGTGCCCTTTGTACTGTTGTGCCAGTTGTTACCAATACCTCTACTCCTACTCCATTACCACTACGATGCAACCCCGGAGATGATTGGCCACGCACATCGGACAAGTTATATAAATGTTACTCCTATGCCACCCTACCTATCACCGAGTATCGATGTAAAAGAGATGGGAGCGATTGGGAAACGGCAGGTGGTCGCAACTGTCCAGAATTTGGCCAAGTCTGTACTGCGGGTAAAAGCGGAGCAAGCGTAGCTGAGCTATGTCACAATCCAGAACCTGATTGCGACGAAGGCGCTTGGAATGGTGTTTGTGATGAAACAGGTAACCACTACAGTTACACAATTTGTGACAATGGTCACTGGGCGGAATATAAGAACGCAGTTTGCAGTAACAATAGAATCTGTATACCTGCGACTTCGGGAAACAGTGCTAATAAGATTTGTTATGACCCAGCTGTCACCCTGGCTCCGACCATCACACCCATTCCTTCACCCACCTGTGCCAAAAGCGCTATTGCCAGATGTCCTGCTGGACAAACTGTTTGTAGCCAAGGTTTTTGGTTCTTTAAGCAGTTCTACTGCTGTTCAAATGCTGAGTTTGGTGAAGGTCAGGGTTATTCCTGTAATGAACCAGCAACTCCGGTCATTCCTCTTTCTACTCCCACTTTAATTCCCACCCCCGTTCAAGAATGCGAGAATAATAATGACTGGAAAGGTCTTTGCGAAACTACCAGCACTTTTAATTATGCTCAATGTAACAATGGTCGTTGGAACTACAATAGGCATAGTGGAGTTTGCGACAGTGGCAAAGTATGCAGTCATCCGGCAGAGATCAGTGGTAAATGGTCGACAAATTCTCCTGCAAATGCGTTATGTAGCGCCCTACCTATTTATACCTCAACCCCTACTCCATGGTCTTGCGCTAGTAGTGGCGAGTGTAAAGTAGCAGGACAAAACTGTTGTGAAGGACTTAGTATTGCAAGAGATAATGGTTGTTCTTCGAAGGAAGCTTGCATGCCAATCATTCCTACCACCAGACCCTGCGCTAGTAGTGGCGAGTGTAAAACCTTGGGCCAGAGTTGCTGTCAGGGGTTATTACCAATCCGCAACGAAGATTGTGTCAACCAAACACAGTGTGTGGCGCTCACCCCGACACCTACGCTTCCCTCTGGATGTAATTATATCGACGACAACGGCGTTACAGGCAGTTATTCCAAGGGCAGTAACATCGGATACTTTAAACTAAATGCGGATCGATCAGGGTGTGTCTATGGTGGCATGTTTGGTCCCTGCGGTTCTTCGACATATCCTTTAGGCACTTTTAAAGATAAATTTACTCGCGGGCAGTATGCTTCGATGACTAGCTGTGAGATCAGCTTGGCTTCCGTTTCTTGCCTATTAACGGACTCGACTGGAGCTTTTAGAAGATACGCCGCCGGTAACACCACTTTTTACTTTTCCAGAAATACTGCCGGGATCTGCGCCAGTAATAAATATGGCGATTGTGGTGATGATGTGCCCAATGGATCTTCAAATTTGATTGCCGGTCAGTTTGTCTCGCAGATCAGCTGTCAAACCGGATCGGTTCTGTCTCCCACCCCCACTGTGACCGTCAAACCCAGAGCGGCTACTCCCACCCCCACACCTACCCCGGTCATTGTCAATTGCCGTGACACCGGCGGCGGCAAGGGCTTCTGCGCCAATTCGTGCGGCACGGGATATCAACAAGTACCAGGAGTCTTGACCGAGTGCAATGCCAACACTGGCCCAGGCACCGGCACCCAAGTTTGTTGCCAACCAGCTACCGGTGGCGGTTGCGCCTGGTGTGAAAAACCCGCCACCGCGGCTAACGCCTGTAGTGGTAATGGTGGCACTAGGGATCCCGGCAACGACAGCTACTGCGCCGGCGCCGATGGCAAGGTTTGCTTTAGCTGTGGCGGAGGAGGCAGTGCTTGTCCGTTCAAACAGGCCTGGAAGTGTTACGATGCTTCCGGAGCTTTTAGTCACAATACTACTGCCTCTTGTGGATCTACCGGCGACCCCTGTGGCGCTGGCAAACATGGCGATAAAGAGGGCAACTGCTACAAAGACTGTGACGATGGTAGCGGAACCAAGCCTGCCGTGCTCACTTGTGGCTCGATAACAGGAAAAGCTAATCCGGTAAGCTTGGCTCTGGGCCAGTTGGTAACACTGGACATCACCCACCATCCGGACCAAACCTACGCCGGCAAACTGCTCAAACAAATTTATGGAGAAAATGATCGAGTTTTATTCAAGATCATTGACGGCGCCAGTGTCGGTTGGATTGTGGGTAAAAAGGAGGCCGATCTCAGCAAACAAGAAACTCCGGTTGTCTTAATCTCGGACAACACTTTGGCTCTGTCTTACAACTATCTGCCAAAGTCAGTGGGTCTGCACAAGCTGGTCATCAGTGGTCGCACCGGCGAGTATGATCCCAAAAACCCTGGCACAGAGCTCTACTGCGATTCGGCAGAAGTTGCAGTTAAAGTCACAGCTAACCTTAACGACTGGCAGGTGGCCTATTGGAGTGGCCAGAGTGGCACACAAGCCGATTTTAACGCCGACAGCAAAGTTGATCTGGCCGATTACTTATCTTGGTGGTTAAGTGAAGGGGGGAGTGGTCAATGACAGACACTATACTTAAACCTCAAGCTCAAGTTGGACCGGACTTGTCTCAAACAACTGGCGATCAATCCAAAAAATCACAAATCTGGTCACAGCTGTTGGGATCAAAGTATAAATTCAAACTGATATTGGGACTTGGCATAGTGGTGATAGTATTAGTGGGTCTGGGCGCGGTCTTGTCACTCACTCAAAAAACTCAAGAAAATCGATCTTCGGCTAGTGGAGTCAAGGTTTTACCCAAATTAAGCATGATGTTGCCTGGTGCAGAAAAAAGTGGCGACATGGATTCCAGTGTCGCCGGCCTGCAACTTGCAAAAAACACCTCCGGCTTGATTGATTTATACATCTCTGCTGGCTCCTCGCCCATTGTTGCGACCGAGGTGTTTATTTATTACGATCCGGCTCAACTGGAAGTTACTCCAGATATCAGCGCCAATCAAAAACAACAGTTTGGACAGATTGCAGATGTAAAAAATAATAATGGGCAGATTCGTTTTCTGCTAGCTAGATCCCCTCAACAAAAGGCCTTGACTGTGTCCGACAGTAGCGCCAACTTTGCCAGTTTAAGCATTAAGATGAAAACAGATGCCGGCGATATTACCTTTACCCACGCCACTGTGGCCATTAATGATCAAGCTCAATCGCTAATTAACTTAACGGGCTTGGCAGACAACAGTCCGTTTGAAAATAACCGGGCAATAGCGGTGAGAAAGTACTCCGCTCCTTCTGCTCCCCAGCCGTCGGTGAGTGTTCCTACGGACGTGCCACCAATCCAGACGACCGCGCCCATTGGCGTTAGTTGTTTGGCAGCCGAGATTAGAGATGCAAATAGCAATAAACTTTTGGCAAATTCCGGAGGAGATACTCTATATAAAGTTAAGCTTGACAGCGCTATTGTTTATGAGTTAACCCACTTGGTAACTGCCAATGGTAATGCTAATTATGTCAAAAACCTGTTTGTATCAAAGACCGGGTTTGGAAGTCAACCATTTTTACTGGCAGATAATAACGAAGCAGTTTCGTATCGGATAGATCCAACCGATTATTCTGTTGGCAACACCTTGTTCTTCTTTACCAATATCAACCAAAGAGAAGACGGCTACATCCTGGGATGCAAGTGGGATAATCAAATAGCTAAGTGGGTGACGGGCAAACCTACCGAGTTTATTGCTCCAAACTCTGATCATAATTGCCAGAACTTGTGTGAAATCAAGCTTGAGGTTGTTGACTACGAACCGCCTGCCCTTGAGCCAGAGGCTATCTGAACGCCACCGCCACCTTGATTTTCATCCACGTTATATTAGACTTGTCGCGAAATAAGGGCAATGGCTACTTATGGCATCTTTTATGCATTTTCTTTGCCTCTTCTTCCTCAAGTAGCTGAGGCTACTATCGTCATCAGAATCAACGAAAATGCTATAAAATCTATTTATTTGATTGAGTAAAACAGAACTCCTTTGTAGACACAGAAACAGTTGCCAGCCTTGATAAGTCTAAGTAGTTCATTGTGTGTTGACCTTGTTGAGGTGAAGTAAAAAAACGACTGATTGTCAAATCTGGCAAGTATGAGTATAATCAAACTTGGTTTGTGGGAAGGCTCGGGAGAAGAGCCTTTTTTGTTACAAGTCTAATTAAAGTTTACAACCACCGATTGAGTTTTAATGTTCATCAGAAATTAAAGTATCAATAAAAGGAGATACTATGCATAAAACCACCAGTGTTGTTCGAACAGAATTTGCCGCCGCTATCGCCCAGATTGCCGCCGAGCGCAAGATCGAGCCGGAATCAATCTATGAGGCAATTCGTCAGGCTTTAGTATCAGCTTTTCGCAAACAGTTTGGACTAGAGGAAGAATTTTATTATTTTGCGACTATTGATGAAGCTTCTGGTGAATCAAAAATTTTTAAAGCTCCGGTTTTAACTAAAGATGAAGAGACTTTGGAGGCTTTGACTTGGGATGAGACTAAATCAGAAGACATTACTCCGGCTGGTTTTGGTCGAATTGCCGCTCAGGCCGCCAAGCAAGTGATTCTGCAAAAAATCAGAGAATCAGAAAAATCCACCATTATTTCCGAGTATCGAGATCGAGTGGGGGAATCTTTAACAGCTCAGGTCTTGAGAATGGATGGTCGAAAAGTCATTTTTGACTTGGGTCGGGGTCAAGGTATCATGCCTCCAGAAGAACAAATGCGAGGTGAGTTTTATCGGGTTAACAGCCGAATTACAGTTTTAATCAAAGAGATTGGTCAAACATTCAAGGGTGAAGAAGTCATCGTTTCCAGGGCCGATAAACAATTAGTGGTCAAACTTTTTGAAAGAGAAGTGCCAGAAGTATCTTCTGGAGCTGTAGAAGTGGCTTTAATTGCCAGAGAAGCTGGAGTTCGCACCAAGTTAGCTGTCAGATCAACTCAAGAAGGTGTTGATCCAGTCGGCTCTTGCGTGGGTCAGCGGGGAGTTAGAGTTCAGGCAGTTATAAACGAATTGAATAATGAAAAGTTAGATATTATTCCCTATTCAGAAGATCCTCAAACTTTACTTCAGGGCGCTTTAGCTCCTGCCGAGAAGTTAAAAATTGAACTGGATAAGGAAAAAAGAACAGCTGTGGTCACCTGTCTGGATGATCAGCTATCTTTGGCTATTGGCCGAGGTGGCCAAAACGCTCGACTGGCAGCCAAGTTAACTGGTTACCGAATTACCATTAAATCTGCCTCAGGCAAGATTGAGTCCAAGGTGACTGGTAAAGAAGAGTACGAAATTGACACTTTCAAAGGTCTGAGTGATGAAACCAGAGCCTTATTGGTTGATCATAAATTAACTACTCTGATGGACCTAGCTCGTTTCAAGCAAAAATGGCAAGAATTTGAGTTAGCAGATGATCAAATTCAGATGCTGACCAAAAGAGTCGCCGATTTTGAGACAGAAATGTCTGAACACGCTAAAGCTAGAAGTGAAGCTTTGGCAACAGTGGTAGAGGAAGCTCCAGCTAAGCCAGTTGAGGAAAAAGCAAAAAAATAAATTGTAGCGATGTTACAATCTAATTAAAGAAGAAATATGGCACTTGAAAAACGACCACCAGTTATCACCATCATGGGTCATGTCGATCATGGCAAAACAACCCTTTTGGATTATATTCGTAAAACCAAAGTGGTAGCCAGTGAAGCTGGTGGTATCACTCAACACATTGGAGCTTACTCAATCGAGTACAAAGGGCAACCATTAACTTTTATTGACACTCCCGGTC
This sequence comes from Patescibacteria group bacterium, assembly GCA_018816385.1. Taxonomy (GTDB): domain Bacteria; phylum Patescibacteriota; class Microgenomatia; order UBA1400; family PJMF01; genus JAHIVK01. Next base: position 8,479 of record JAHIVK010000072.1, on the reverse strand, counting down.
ACGCGGCATTTAATCGAATGAGAGCTAGAGGAGCTAGTTTGACTGATATAGTAGTATTGGTTGTAGCCGCCAATGATGGGGTTAAACCACAAACAATTGAATCAATCCGTCACATAAAGTCTGCAAATGTACCAGTCATAGTCGCAATCAATAAAATTGATCTACCTGACGTGCGATTGGATGAAGTAAAATCTCAATTAGTAGAACACGGTATTTCGGTGACTGGCTTTGGCGGTGATGTGGAAGCAATTGAAGTGTCTGCCCTCAAAGGCAAAGGAGTAGATAAACTTTTGGAAACAATTGCGGTGACTGCTGATTTGATGGAACTGACAGCCGATCCAGCTTTACCTCTGGAAGCGGTGGTGATTGAATCGAGTGTTGATCCCCATCGAGGTCCACTGGCGGCAGTCATTGTTAGACAAGGTACGCTTAAAATTAGGCAGGAAATTACCGTTGATGGCAATGATGGTCGAATTCGACAATTAGTCAATGAGGCTCACCTAAACTTAGACCAAGTTACTCCAGGTTTTCCAGCCGAGATTGTGGGGCTACACCAAGTGCCAGCGGTGGGGTCGATTGTGTACGAAGTTGGAGTCGAATACCCGGTAGTTAAGCCAAAGCTGGAGAAGATGGCGGAGAGTGACAATGAAAAAAATCAAGAAAAAATTCAAATGGATGAACTAGGTAAGTCAGCAATTGCCCTAGCCGGACCTGATGAGCTGGATTTTTCGGTTTTTGATAAGATGCTGGATGTTAAACCCAAAATTAAGCTGATTATTAGAGCTGATGTTGAGGGCACGCTGGAAGCAATTGTGCAGAACTTGGATGATGAAAGTACTCAACTTTTAGCTTCTGGAGTTGGCCAAATCACCGAGCAGGATTTAGAGCTGGCCGAAGCAAGTGGTGCCGCCATCATTGGTTTTCAAGTCAAAGTGTCCACTCAGATCAAGAAACTGGCCAAACAATCTGGTATTAAAATCAAAACTTACGAAATTATTTACCAACTAATTGAAGATCTTCAACAAGCCCAACTCAAGCTACTTGAGCCGACGATTGATGAACAAGTCTTAGGTGAGGCCGAAATTCTACAGATCTTTGAGATGAGAGGTGATCGAATTGCTGGAATTAAAGTCAAAACTGGCCAGTTTAAGAAATCAAATCTTTTCCACCTCAAGCGAGGTGATGAAATTATTGCCAATCCTGTCATTAAGTCCATGATGCACGGCAAGGCAGAGATCGACAGCATTAAAACCAAGAGCGAGGGTGGATTAACTTTCAAAAACAGGAAGCTTGATTTTCAAGTAGGGGATATTTTGCTGGCGTATAAAATTGTGGATGAAGAATAACTTGCTATCGTCTGGTATAATCTCCTCTAGTAATTATTTATTAACAACTATTTCATGATCACTGTTCAAACCAAGCTTGAAGCTTAACTTGAAACAGGCACCCTTTGAAAGGAGATATATCATGGCCTTAACTAAAAACCAAAAATCCCAGATCATTAAGGATTTTGCCATCTTTGCCAACGATACTGGTTCTCCAGAAGTTCAAGTAGCTTTATTGACTGCTTCTGTTCAAGAATTGACAGATCACCTCAAGAAACACAAAAAAGACAATCACTCAAGACGTGGTCTGTTAAAACAAGTCGCCAAACGACGTCGGTTGCTTAACTTCCTCAAGGATAGAAGCGGGGATCGCTACACAAAATTGATTGAACGATTAGGCTTGAGCAAGTAGAGTAAAAGCATGGTACAATACCTCCAGTTATTAATATGAGCTAGGGTTTAGATTTGGCTCTCTAGGTTTTATCATTTAAGTTCTTGATCTGCAAAAAAGTATTAAACGCGGGTGAACTTAAAAAATAAGATTTAGAGACTAAAATCCCCCAAACTCAAGAAAGGTCAAGAATGTCATATCCGACATATCCTGAAACGTATAAAAAAGACATCAAGGTGGGTGATAAAACCATCTCCATCGAGATTGGCAAGTTTTCCCAGCAAGCGGCTGCGGCTGTTATCGCCAAGTGTGGTGAAACCGTGGTTCACAGCACTGTGGCTTTGGGCAGAAAAGTTAACTTAGGTTACTTTCCTCTGTCTGTAGAGTTTGCCGAAAAACTTTATTCGGCCGGCACCATTAAAGGCTCCCGTTGGGTAAAGCGAGATGGTCGCCCCTTAGATGATGTGATTCTCAAGGCTCGAGTCATTGATCGATCTCTCCGACCTTTGTTTCCAGATGGTATTACTAATGAAGTTCAAGTTATCAACACCGTTTTTTCCTATGATGGAGAAAACGATCCAGATATGTTGGGCATGTTAGCCAGCGCCATCGGTTTATCAATTTCAGAAATTCCTTTCGATGGTCCTTTAGCCGGCTTAAGAATTGGGTATATTAAAGAATCTGCTCAGTTTATGTTTAATCCCACTCATACCCAGCGGGCAACCAGTGATCTAGATTTAATTGTGGCAGGTTTTGGTCAGGCGATTGTGATGGTTGAAGCTGGTGCCAATGAAGTTGAAGAACCTATTTTAATTGAAGCCTTAGTTAAAGCTCAAGAGGAATTGGGCAAAGTTTGTCAGACTATTGAAGAAATCAAGCAAGCTGTTGGTAAAGAAAAAGTTGTGTTAGTTGAGATCAATGAAGATCAAGTAGCTCGAGATAAAACTTTACTGGAGTTAGTTGAATCAGAGTTTAAAACCCAGGTCATTGAACTGGTTAAACAGCAAGGTCGGTTGGAAAAAATTAACGAAACCGAATTAATTGTTCAAGTTCTGGCCAAAGCCAATCCAAAAACTGCAGACGAGACTGTGGTAGCTTTCACCGATAGAGAAGCTAGAGTGGCTTTATACACAGCCTCTAAGTCAGCGACCAGGAAAATGATCATCGACCAGGAAGTTCGACCAGATGATCGCAAGCCTGAAGATATTAGACAGATTTGGTGCGAAGTCGATGTATTTCCTAGAACTCATGGGTCGGCCATGTTTAAACGAGGTGCCACTCAAGCAGTCACGGTGACCACTTTGGGTAGTCCGTCACTAGGTCAATATATTGAAGGTATTGAGGGTGAAGAAATCAGACGTTACATCCATCACTATAGTATGCCTCCTTATGCCAGTGGTGAAGCCGGTCGGTTTGGTTTCCCCAAACGCCGAGAAATTGGTCATGGAGCTTTAGCCGAGCGAGCATTATTGCCAGTTATTCCTTCTCAGGAAGATTTTCCTTACACCATCCATGTAGTCAGCGAGATTTTGAGTTCAAACGGTTCGACTTCTCAAGCTTCGGTCTGTGGTTCAACCTTGTCGCTGATGGCGGCAGGTGTGCCTATTAAAAGACCAGTAGCTGGTATTGCTATGGGTTTGGTGAGTGATGGTAAGAAGTACATCGTTTTGTCTGATATTCAGGGTCTGGAAGATCACGTGGGTGACATGGACTTTAAAGTAGCTGGTACCGAAGCTGGTGTGACTGCTTTACAGATGGACATTAAACTCAAAGGTGTGCCTCGAGCTATTTTGGAACAAGCTTTGACTCAAGCTAAAGTTGGTCGGATGCATATTTTGGGTGAAATGCTCAAGGCTTTAGATAAACCAAGGACCCAGCTGTCTGCCTATGCTCCCAAAATTGAGCAGATCACAATTCCAGTCGAAAAGATTGGTGCTTTGATTGGACCTGGTGGCAAGATGATTAAAAGTATTATTGAGCAATCAGGAGCCGAAATTGATGTGGACGAGGACCTAGAAAAGAAAGTGGGTTTAGTCAATATCTCTTCTCCAGATCAATCTGCTATCGATAAAGCTGTCGAACTCATCACTGGTTTAACCAGGGAAGTGGCAGTCAATGATGAGTTTGATGGCAAAGTCACTCGGATTGAAGGCTTTGGAGCTTTTGTTGAGTTTTTGCCTACCAGAGAAGGATTGGTCCACGTTTCTAATATGTCAGCCGAATTTGTTGCCGACCCCAATCAAGTAGTTAAATTGGGTGATCAGGTCCATGTGCGTGTCAGTGAGATTAAAGAAGACGGTAAAATTGGTCTGTCTTTCTTAAGCCAAGAACAGGAAGCTGAAGCTAAGGCCAGCCGGCCTCCTCGGGCACCTAGAGAGGGTGGATTCAATCGAGGTGGTGGTCGACCTAACTACAATCGAGACAGGGGTGGTTATCGAGGTAACGATCGACGCGACAACAGAAGGTAGTCGGCGAGACTGATGGATTCTCGCGCCCCCGACAAGTCGGGGCCGCGAGAATGACAGAAAGCTATACTAAGTAGACTTTCTGCGAAATAAAAAACGAGTTAATTATGTTAAGATTTTATTACATTTTGGTTACTTCTGATGACGATAGTAGCCAATGCTACTTGAGGAAGAAGAAATAACTAAAATGGATAAAAGAAAACGGAAGTAACCGTTTTCCTTATTTCGCAGAAAGTCTAGTACTATGCATTTGAGTCGCATTCAGCATGATTTAGGTTCGATTACCTTACTTGATTTAAGCTGTTTAGCAGAATTAATATCTCAATCTCAATCAGAAAAAAGCCTGCCCAATCAAAAAATTGATCTATCAACTATCATTAATTCCTCAAGTCAGGCTTTAACAGAACATGTTTCTGGCGTTATTTTTGAACCCATTAATGGTTTTGAGGCTATTACTCAAAAAAATGATGACTGTGGGTTGGCATTGGCTTTGACAGATAAGTCCGAACAGCATCAGCCAACTGAATTACCAACTTTTTATCCCAATTGGGGAGTTGAGTTTGTGCGGCACAACTATGGTTTGGCTTATCTAAAGCTGTTTTATCATCCTGGCGAACCAAAAGCATCAGAAAAAATTCAGCTGGTGGCTGAGGTTTATGACCACTGTCTTTACGAAGGTATTGATTTAGTGTTGGAGATCAGCCTGTTTGCTTTAAATGATCAAAAAAACACCTTGGAAGAGTTTCAGGAGGCTCAACTATTGGCAGTCCAAGACTTTAGGGATAAATGTCATTTGATGGCGCTGGAGTATGCCCATTCAGCTTTGGCTTGTGCCACTTTAACAGCCCAGTTAGATGTGCCTTGGATTTTGGTTGATCGAACACCCAACTATGCAGAGTTTAAAGAACAGGTGCGGATAGCTATGGAATCTGGAGCTATGGGAGCCACATTGGGTCAAGTGTTGTGGCAAGGTTTGGAAGTAGATCAATATCAGCAAGCTGTGACCACAACTGTTCGCGATCGAGTTATAGAGTTGGATCGCATCATTCAGGAAAGTTTATCTGCAAAGTAATTGAGGCTTTATGCGTCAAGTATTTTTTGATGTGGAGACTAAGCAAACATTTGAGCAGGTTGGGGGGTATTTTCCCGAGAAGCTGGGTGTGTCTTTTGTGGGTGTGTGTGTTCGAGATGGCTCAACTGGTCCTGGTGAAATGTTAAGTTTTTTTGAAGAAAACCTGGCAGATATTTTTCCCATTTTTGAACAAGCTGATGTAGTGATTGGTTTTAACAGCGAAGGTTTTGATTTACCAGCCCTAGCACCGTACTACTCAGGTAGTATGGCTAAACTACCCTCACTTGATTTAATGGATCGGATTAAAAAAAGTGTTGGTCACAGAATTGGTTTGGAAGCAGTGGCTCAAGCCACTTTGGGTATCGGTAAATCTGGTAATGGTTTGGATGCTATTCGCTATTGGCAGGAATGCAATCTTCAAGCTTTAGAAAAATATTGTTTACAAGACGTGGCTGTGACTCGGGATGTTTATGATTTTGGTCTCAAAAATGGCTTGATTAAGTTCAAAAATAAATGGAATCGATTGGTGGAATGTCAGGTGGATTTTTCGTTTACTCCCACTCAAGACAGTGGAGTGCAGATGAGTTTGATTTAATCTTTAGGTAAAGCTTAATAGACTTTCTCTCGAAATAAAAAAGGAGTTTGGTTGTCATTCTCCCCCGATTGATCGGGGGGGAATCCAGGGGTAACCACTTGCCACTGGATTTCCGCTGAAGCGGGAATGACGAAAGGAGTCGCGAGGACAGAAATAACCGTTTTCCTTATTTTGCAGAAAGTCTAATATCTCTCTGGAGAAGCGTGTTAGAATTGGGGCATGCTAGATTTACAAAAGTATCGGGCCAAAATTTGTTTAACAGCTGGTGGCATGCTGATTTTAGAGAATCGAGTCTTGTTAATTAAGCATCATCGTCTGCAAAGATGGTTGTGTCCTGGTGGACATATCGAAACTAATGAACTGCCTCATATTGCGGCTCAAAGAGAGTTTTGGGAAGAGACGGGAGTTGAAGTTGTAGCGAAAAATGTTGGCAAAATGATAGATTCAAAACATTCTGAATATCTGCCAGCTCCTATTTTTTTTAACCTGCACTGGATGTATCGAGAAAATTATCATGCCAGGTTAAAAAATCAGCCTGTGGTCAAGGGAAGCAAAGGTTGCGAACAACATTTAGGTTTGACATATCTAGTCAGGCCTTTATCCGGAGCAAAAAAAATTCGGGACATGAAACTTAAGCCTCAATTGCATGAAGTGGATGATATTGGTTGGTTTAGTTTGGATCAAGTTAAAAACATGACCGATATTTGGTCTGATATATATCAAGAATTTGTTTTGGGATTAAAGTTAATTAATGGTGATGAAAATTAAGCAAGCAGTTATCTGCCCTGAAATTTATGAAAAAAAAATTATTAAAAATTAATAATTTGAGTGTCAAAGTTGCGGGCAAACAACTCTTGAAGCAGATTAATCTACAAATTAAGCCTGGAGAAGTTCATGCTTTGATGGGTCCTAATGGCTCTGGCAAATCCAGCTTAGCTTTAAGTTTGGCCGGACATCCTGATTATCAAGTAGTCATGAGTCAATCAACAACTCCAGTAGTGACTTTGGATGGTCAAGATTTATTGAATTTGTCTCCGGATAAAAGAGCAGGTCTGGGTTTATTTTTGGCTTTTCAGCAACCAGCCGAAGTGCCCGGTGTGAGAATTAATCAGTTTTTGCGCCAAGCTCATCAGACATTATTTGCAGACAAGTCGCGGAAAAAATACGCCTCGGCTTATCAGTTTTACAAATATTTAGATCAAGTGGCAGAAGAGATTGGAGTTAATCGGAGTTTGCTTGGTCGGAATTTGAACGAAGGTTTTAGTGGGGGAGAAAAGAAACAGTTAGAGATGTTGCAGTTGGTGGTGCTGGAACCCAAGTATGCCATTTTAGATGAAACTGATTCTGGTTTGGATGTGGATGCTTTAAAGATTGTAGCCAAAGCGGTTAAGTTAGTTCAAAGTAAATCGAAAACTGGAGTTCTGATCATTACTCACTACTTAAGAATTTTGGAACATATCAAGCCGGAGTTTGTGCATGTGTTAGTTGATGGTCAGATTAAAGACAGCGGTGGCTACGAGTTGGCTAAAAAATTGGAAAAAACTGGATATAAGTCTAAGTTATCTGGAGGATGAGATGCAAAAATTAACAGATCAAGTCAAGTTGTTACAAAAGATTGTGTTAGTGCACAGAGGCGAGTTTTTGATTCTCCAGCGGTCGCCAAAGAGCCACTACCGGCCAAACCAGTGGGATTTACCGGGTGGCAATAGTCACTGGCCGACCCAGACTGAAGGCGATCTGGCTCAACCGCACCTCAGCGATGTTTTGCGGGAACTGGAGGAGGAGACAGATATAGCTATAAGAGATGAAAAGCTGGATCTGGTTGGCCAGATCGCCCAGTCATCACCCATTTACTTTGGCACCTACTTTGAAGCTCAAAAACAGCTATTTACTATGATTGTGGGCTGGCAGTTGAACTTACCAGATGAGTTTGACCGATCAAGAGTTAAATTGAGTCACGAACACACTCAGCAGGTTTGGATTAAACCCAGTCAATTTGATGAGTATGATTTTGGTTTTGCAGGAAAAAAAGACGGATTTATCTGGGAAATGGTGGAAAAGATGAGTATATGAACCCTATCAATCCTCCAATTCATCTTGACCTGCCGTTCGAAACATTTTGGCTTTCATTAATTTAGCAAGAGCCAAGAAATGTAAAAGATTAGTTCGTTTTTCGAGAGTTTTGTAATATCTATCCACCTGCTGACGTGTGCCCTCTCTCAATATTCTATCGAGCTCGTTATTTAAATGATTAGTTGAGAGTGGACCCTCACCATCTTCTAACATCCAGGAAATAAATCTATTTGTGTCGACTCTTTTTCCCATAAATGGGACTGTTTCATCACCATTGCCAACTGCAATTAATATTAAATCAAGTGGTTGATGAATGTTTGCCATCCAAGTCACGTCTTTTCTAGATAAAAACCGCTCTATGGCTTGAAGAAAATCAGTTTCAGAACAAGATTCTACTTGTGGACCTCTTTTTGTTTCAGTTGACATATTTTATCTCCTATAAAACGATACTGGATTGATTGTATCAAAGTATCATACTTTTGTCTTGACAAGGTTATAATTGATGCAACAGCATAACGTGTGGCTAATTTGAAAATTTCACTCCATACTTCATGATTT
>JAHIVK010000071.1 GCA_018816385.1 Patescibacteria group bacterium | reverse complement strand
TTAATTATGGATAGATTTTATAGCATTTTCGTTGATTCTGATGACGATAGTAGCCTCAGCTACTTGAGGAAGAAGAAGCAAAGAAAATACATAAAAGATGCCATAAGTAGCCATTGCCCTTATTTCGCGACAAGTCTATTATAGTTCAATACTGAAAATAGGCTGAAAGAAAATAAAAAATTGAACAAAATAGAACATCACCAGAGCTCTTGCCCGCCAACCTCAATTTTATCCTTTGTTACTATAAGGTACCACTTAACACCAGCACTCCCATTGCCAGTAGAACTATGCCTGCTACCAGATGCAAATTCTTGAGATGCTTCTGACGGATTGTTTCGGCCGTTTCCGGCTTGAAACCTTTATAAACGGCCAGTGAAATCAAGACCATCGGTGACACAAAAATTAAGTTATACAAAATTAAATATAAAACAGCCTGAACTGGCTGAGTATTCTTGGCCAACATACTCAGAATCACCACATACGGACCGCTGGTACAAGGTAATAAAATTAAGCTGACCATAAATCCCACTGCAAAAGCTCCCATGGGGCTAGTGACAGACATGAGTAAGGCCTTCATTTTGGGTCGCCATGCTTGAGGCACTTCCATCAGAAAGCCTTTACCATACCAAAAGAAATCCTTGAAATTAAGCAGAGCCAAAATGATCGCCAACCAACCTACAACCTTAAATAAGACACTGGACAAGCCACTAATGCTCAAGGCGTGATATAGACCCAGACCCATTAGTAGATATGAAATAAAGACAGAAGCAGAAAAGGCCAGACCGGACATGAGAGCGCGTTGGCGATCCCCGCCCACCATGACGGTCGCCATTAAAATAATTAGCACCGCAAAAGCGCAGGGATTAATGGCATCTACCAAACTACCGCCAATCACCGCCGCCAAAGTTAAACCGGAGTCAAAATCGGCAGGATGCAACTGGATAGGCAAATCCGGAATACCGATTGCATTACTTTTTGCAGGTGACGAGGCAACTGGTGCTTCCTCTGGCGTGGCTGTTTTGGCGGAGTCTTGGTCTAAAGTTAAAACTGATTGTTTAGCCAAAAACTCATCAGCTAGCTTCACAAACTCGTCAATGATCGGCTGATCACCGGACAAAACTTGATTGCCGATAACCATGGTGGGCACTCCTCGCGCGAGCTTGGGGTAATCGAGGTCATCCAGCAGTTGATTAAAAAAAAGGACGCCAGAGCGGTCGGCATAGATCTCTTTTTTTTCAATTGGATACTGCTCCCACCAGCCATTCTGGGAGAACACTTCATCAACTCGAGCGCAGTGGGCACAGCCCTGGCCCCAAAAGTAATAAATGGCGCCAGATTTTTGACTAGAACTGGGTTTGACCACTACCAAACTCAAGACCGCTACTGCCAACAGCATCGCTAAACCAAAAATAACTGGTTTTAACCACTTCATTTGTTTGATTATACACACAATGACAATGCAAGAGGTGCCATCCTTGTGCTAAGTAAACCAGGATTGTGAAAAACTCATCCAGCTAAAATTAATAGGTTCTGATAGACTGGTTTTAATTGACTTTGACCTAATTCATACTGTCCAATAAATGATTAAACAATGGCGTATTAATTTACTTGAAGGATATGGTTATGCCTAGAATAACTTTAATTACCGGTTTGCAGTGGGGTGATGAGGGTAAGGGTAAATTTGTTGATTTTCTGGGTGATAAACACGACGTCTCAATTCGCTTCAATGGTGGCAATAATGCTGGTCATACTGTGGTAGCCAAAGGTCAAACTCTGCATATGTCTGTCATGCCTTCGGCAGTTCTGCGTCAGAAATTAGCCCTAATTGCTCAAGCAGTCGTCATTAACCCCCAAATTTTAATCAAAGAAATCAAACTAGTCAAAAGCCTAGGCGTCAAACTTCAACTAGGTATTGATCCCAGATGCCATGTGGTTATGCCCTATCATCAACTGCTTGACTCCAGCTCAGAGGTGGCCAAAGGCAAGGCTAAAACTGGTTCACTCAAACTGGGTATTGGTTTTTGTTACGAAGATCGAACTAATCGAGCCGGAATTCGCGTTCAAGATTTAATGAGTCGCAAAATTCTCGAAGAAAAACTCAAAGCAGTCTGGACACTCAAAAAAAAGCGAGTTGAAAAAACATATGACCAAGAATTTCCACTTTCATTAACTAAAGTCTTAAACGAGTACTTAAAGTATGGCCGGACTCTCAAACCTTATATCATGGATGTGGCTTCATACACCATTGATCATCTTAAAACTCAAAGCTTCTTGCTGGAATCAGCCCAAGGTTTTTACCTTGATTTTGTATTTGGCTCATACCCTTATACTGTGGCTTATCACACTGTGGCTTCTTCAGCTTTACCAGACATTGGTCTGCCACCTATGGAACTTAAAGTTATGGGTATCGTCAAAGCCTACACCACTAGAGTCGGCAACGGACCATTTCCCACCGAACTTAATAACTTTCGTGGCCAACACATGAGAGATCTGGGTCATGAGTACGGGACAGTTTCTGGTCGGCCCAGAAGATGCGGTTGGCTGGACTTAACTATGATCGAACTGGCTAATAAATTAAGTGGCACTAACCAAATTATTTTAACTAAGTTGGATGTTTTGTCCGGTCTTAAACAAATTAAAGTTGCCACCAAAATTAAGAAGACCTGCCGACCTCAATACCAAGTTTTCCCAGGCTGGTCAGATGATTTAACTTCAATTAAATCATATGCCAAATTACCTCCAGCTTGTAAAAATTATGTAGAGTTTATTGAAAATCATTTAGGTGTGCCAATCCGTTATGTTTCGGTTGGACCAGACAGAACTCAGACCATCAGTAAACCAAATACAAAACGATAGGAATTTATGCCTCAGAATATCCCTCTAGCTTTAACTTATGATGACGTTTTATTGACTCCGCTCCGTTCTAAAGTTCGCCATCGGGCCGATGTTCAGACTCAAACCGAGTTAACTAAAAAAATTAAACTGCAAATTCCTCTTTTGAGTACCAATATGGATACTGTCACCGAATCAAAAATGGCCATTGCTATGGCAAGAGCTGGAGGTTTAGGCATCATTCATCGCTTCATGAGTATCGAAGACCAAGTCAAAGAGGTGGAGGCAGTGACACGATATGAAGGTTTTTTAATTGATGACCCCTATACTGTTAAACCAGACAAAACTTTACGATATATTGTGAGTAAAATCACTACTAACTCTGTTTCAAGCTATCTGGTTATAGATAATGATCACAAATTGCTGGGCATAATTTGTCGAAGAGATATTATCTTTGAATCAGACTTAAGTAAAACTGTCGAGCAGGTCATGACTCCATTATCAAAGCTCATCACAGCTAAAACCCATGTGACTCCAGAAGAAGCTAGACAAATTTTTGCCAAGCACAAAATTGAGAAGCTACCCATCATTGATAACAAAGGCAGGTTAAAACACTTGATTACCGCAAAATCTATAGAAAACTCTGAACAATACCCTCAAGCTACCAAAGATAATCAAGGCAGATTGAGATGTGGCGCCGCCGTAGGCGTGGTGGGTGATTTCTTGGAAAGAGCCGAGGCCTTACTCAAAGCGGGAGCAGATATTCTGGTGGTAGACGTGGCGCATGGTCAAAATCAAGCCTCACTCTCTGCCATCAAAGCCATCAGAAAAAAGTTTCCCAGCGCTCAAATTATTGGCGGTAACGTGGCCACAGCTCAAGGAGCGCGCGACCTAATTCGAGTTGGCGTGGATGCCATCAAGGTTGGTATTGGTCCGGGAGGTATCTGCTCAACTCGCACTGTCACCGGTGTGGGCGTGCCACAACTTTCGGCGATTATGGATTGCGTCAAGGCCGTCAAAAATACTGGTATTAAAATTATTGCCGATGGAGGGACTAACTACCCAGGAGATATTACCAAAGCTTTGGCGGCTGGAGCATCGGCTGTGATGTTGGCTGGTTGGTTTGCCGGTACTGAAGAAAGTCCTGGTCAAATTATTATCCGCAAAAATAAGCGCTACAAAGTCCACCGGGGCTCGGCTTCTTTTATGTCTCAAGCCGATCGGACATCTCGCCTGGGTATGAGCGCCCAACTCAATACCATTGTGCCGGAGGGAGTTGAATCGCTGATTGAGTACAAAGGACCAGTGGCAGAAACTATTTACCAACTGATTGGCAGTCTGCGTTCCGGCATGAGCTACTGCAACGCTCTCTCCATTAAAGAACTGCAAAAAAACGCCAAGTTCATTCGCATCACTTCTGCGGGCTGGCGGGAATCGCTGACACACAATATACAAGAGATTTATTGAGTTAATTTGTTATTTCTTCTGATATTTTTTTAAAATAAAGTGTCTGCAGGGTGGGTTAAGGGTGGTCTGAAGACAATCTGCCTAAGTATGTAAACCCTTTTCTCTCATTACCATTCATGGTGGTAAATGATTGCTCCTGAAAACTAATCTCCTTAAAGTGGCTTAATAGTTTTTTAATCCAGTCAAGATTGTGATGTCGAAAAGTGGCTCCTTCAGGTAAATCGAAAACTCCATACACACCATATTTTTCTCTAGTTTTTTCATACCTTGCCTGACTTTGATCATCCTCGTTGATGAGGTAATCGTTGATATAAACGACTCCTCCTGGCTTGAGAACCCTCTCTACTTCTTCGATAAAAGCCACTTGCTCGTTGTCACTGATCACGCTAGTCAACACGGCCAGGATAATCACCGCATCAAAATGATCATCTACAAATGGAATTTCTTTCCCTTTTTGAACTTGTAAGTTTACGTCTGGATAAAGCTTTTTCCCTCTTTCAATCATCTCCCTTGAGAAATCAACACCAGCGATGTTCTGATAACCATTTTCCGATAGCTCACCTAGTACTCTGCCATAACCACAGCCTAAATCTAATATGCGAGCATCTTGAGTTACATGACTCGAAAACAACTCAAGATCAAAAGGAGTTTGAAAAGTTTTAGTTTTAGCTACTTTGTCCCAATATTTTTTATGTTCTTCGTAATGATTCATATTTCATTAAGTTGATTATTGTTTGGAAGAAAAGTTATCTTTTGGTTAACTTTCGTGATTATGACCCAGCTTCCAACTCCTCAACCTTCTCTAAAGACTCATCTGAAACGCCCTATACTTTCAATGTACTGTACCATAAAAACTCTCCTTCTACATATTCTCCTTCTTTGGAGAACTCCTGTGCTAACTAATACTAATAATATACCCGATTATCATGGTCTGCCTTTATTTATTTGTGCCTCCCCAGGCTGGCGGAGGTATTTATCTGATGCGGGTATCATAACCCCATCCCACACAAAAAATCAACTGCTGTCATTAGACTTGAACTGTGACTTTTGCGCCTCACCCTGCCTCAACTTGAAAGATGGGTAATTCTGCCACAAAACTAAACTCTAAATCTTTATCAAACTGCTCCCCCTGTTTGAGCACCACCATGATTGACACCACTTTGGCGCCGACTTTTTCCATCATTTTTTTCATCATCCTCATGGTCACACCTGTGGAAATCACGTCATCAATAATAACTACTCTTTTGCCTTTCAACTGGACAGCATCTTGACCATTGAGAACTAACTGTTTGACATGACTGGGAAAGTGGGATAAAGGTTTGAGGATAACTGGCCCAATCATGTACGGTTTAACCGTCTTGCGACAAACCATAAACCGCTTGTGACCTAAACGTAAAGCCACTCCGTGCAGAAGTGGTACAGCTTTGACCTCTGTACCCACCACATAGTCAATCTGTTTGTCTTTCAGTTTTTTGGCAAAGTCATCTGCTAATTTATCAACCAACTCCACGTCACCCAAAATAGAGAAGCTGGCCAATCTGGTTTTTTTGCTAATATGAGAAATAGGTAGTTGACGAGTTAAACCACAAATTTGCAGAGTGTAATACTCCATATGAATAGTTTAACATAAGCGTCTTTTCACGATCGTCATTCTCCCCCTTCGTTTGTCATTCTCCCCGCCCAGCGGGGGGAATCCATGAGCTCAAGCTTTTTCTGCTTTGACAATTTTTTAATTTCTGCTTCTCTTTTACTAGCCTCTGACCTATCTTCACACTGCTCTATATAGACTATTTCAACCGGCAATCTGACTCTGGTATAGCGAGAAGCTTTGCCCAAATTATGAGTCTCAACTCTTTGTTTAACATCTGGCGAAATGCCAGTGTAGTAAGTAGCATCAGCACACTGCAAAATATAAACATACCAAAGCTTAGGCATCCGCTAAAATCCTTTTTGCCGCTAGAGCTACATTGCCAGGATCGATAACTGTCATCACCGGCACTCCAGATGGCATTTGTAAAGAAGAGTGGATGTTAACTAAGTAATCCAGCTTGTCAGTCAAAGGCGGACAAGCCAGTACTGGAAAATTAGAGTTGGCCGCTACAAAACCAGACAAAGCATTTGATCTGCCAGCTACCGTGATGAAAACATACTTCTTATTCAATTGTTGGTAACGCTTCATAACTGCTAACACCTCCAAAGGCTGTTTGTGAGCTGAGGCGTAATAAATACTAGCCTTCAGTTTTAAGTCAGTTAGAGCTTGATGAATTTTTTTGATAAATGGCTCGTCTTTTAAACTACCAGCCAAAATCACCACCTCATCCAATAGTGGTTGGAGGTTTTGTTTAATTCTGGACGAAATATTACCAGGAGTGATTTCTAATGCTTGACCAGTAATCATTTGGTAAAGATCCAAATAACGCCGGCTGACTTGGTCGCGAAAACTTTGAGGCATAACTGGGGCTGTACCATCACCTTGATAACCCTTTTTGGCATACCAAAGTCTAAAAAATTCTTTATCAAAGTTTTCCGGTTCCAAACCCTTTTCAAGTCGTTCTGGATAAGTGCCAACCATCCAAAACCTGGATGAATCAGGTGTATGGACCTCGTCTATTAAAGTTAGTTGGCCATGATCCAGCCCAAACTCATATTTAGTATCAACCAAAATCAAGCCGCTTTTTAAACAGATCTGCCTGCCTCTTTCAAAAATGGCCAAAGCCACTGTTTCCATCTGCTCATAAATGTCTTTGGTGATAATATTTCTTTTAATAATTTCGGCCTTGGAAATTTTTTCATCGTGACCGCCAACACCAGTTCCCCGAGTAGTTGGCGTAATAATCGGTTTGGGCAAAGCCTGATTCTTCTTCATTCCACCTGGAAATTTTAGACCATAAATCATCCTTTCACCTTTTTGATAGTTGTGCCAAATAGAGGTAATAGTGGAACCAGTCATGTAGCCTCGAACCACCATCTCAATAGGCAAAGAGGAGCATTTTTTAACCAAAGATACGTTGGGATCTGGAGTGGAAATTAAATGGTGAGGCACAATATCTTTGACTTGCTCAAACCAAAAACTGGCCAGTTGATTGAGGACTTGACCTTTGTGGGCAATTGTCCCCAGGACTCGATCAAAAGCCGATATCCTATCGGTAGTAATCAAAATTAATTTGCCATCATGTTCATAGTAATCTCGAACTTTACCATTCATTTTGCGACCAAAACCAGACAAACTAATTGATTTAAGGACCGCCATGTGTTTCCTTTCTATTGTGCTTATTTTTGCAATCAGTCTTATTTTTTTAAAAAAAATACTACACAACCAGACTTACTATTTTGCTGGCCAAACCCACATACTTAGCTGGTGTTAATTGTTGAAGCTCTAACTTAACTTTTGCAGAAATATTAAATCGATCTATAAACGAATGAAGATCTGCCAAAGAAATTTCTTTACCCCGAGTTAAGTCTTTAAGAGTTTCGTACGGCATGTTCACGCCCTCTCTTCTTAGTACAACCTGAATAGCTTCGGCTAAAAGTTCGGGGTGGCTGTCTAGGTCGCGGGCCATGACTGATTGATTAATTTCTAGTTTACCTAAGCCTCGTCTAGTACTTTTGTACGCTAACATGGAGTGACCGACAGCCACCCCGATGTTTCTCAAGACAGTTGAGTCGGATAGATCTCGCTGAAACCTAGAAATTGGCAACTTATTGGCCATGTGATCCAAGATAGCATTGGCCAAACCTAAGTTACCCTCGCTACTTTCAAAATTAATGGGATTGACTTTGTGAGGCATGGTGGAAGAACCAACTTCTCCAACTTTTTGACTTTGCTTGAAGTAGCCCAAAGAAATGTACCCCCAGACATCCCGATCTAAACCTATTAATATAGTATTGATGCGCGTCATGACTTGGAACAACTCTGCCAGCACATCATGGGGCTCAATTTGAGTGGTAACTAAATTGGGTTTTAAACCTAAACTGCCCACAAAATCTTGACTAAACTTCAGCCAATTAACTTTGGGAAAAGCCAGCTGATGGGCGTTATAATTACCCACCGCTCCATTTAATTTACCAGTTAAAGTTGGCATAAGTTCCAATTGAGTCTTCAACCGATCATAAAAAACAGCTAATTCTTTACCCATGGTCGTGGGTGAAGCTGGTTGACCATGAGTTCGAGCCATCATGGGTAGAGACCGATACTTTTTGGCCATCTGACCCAAAACGGATAACAATTGATTTAATTCAGGTAAATATTCTCGATCCAAGGCTTGAACGATCATTAAGTCATAGGCTAAATTATTAATATCTTCAGATGTTAAACCAAAATGCACAAACTCCTTCAGATCGACCAATGGGGTCTTGGTTAATTTTTCCTTAATCCAATACTCCACCGACTTGACATCATGGTTAGTTTTTTGCTCAATCTGTTTAACCCTTTTAGCATCCTCTACATCGAAATTCTCCACCAAATCTAAAAGTAATTTCTTCTGATGAGCTGTTAATTTACGAATCACTCCTGTTGAGCTCAAAGCAATCAGATACAAAACTTCTACCTTGATTCGATATTTAATCAACGCCCACTCACTAAAATATTCACTCAAACCTATGAGCTCATGTCGATAACGACCGTCAATCGGTGAAATTGCAGTTAGAGAATTTAGGTTCATATGGTTAACCTCTTAACTTAATACTATTCGCTTCAAAAATCAGATCAAGTGGCTCGATTATAACCTGTTTGGGACCTTTTTCGACGCCACCTATTTCATAAGCTTTTATCTTTAAGTGTTGAGCTACACTCAAAGTCTTAGCCACCTGTTTAGCTGGCACAAAAATGACTATGCCTGCGCCCATGTTTAAACTGCCATAGGCTTCCTTGAGTGATAGAGGCCCTTTTTCCACCATGAACCTAAGCACTTTGGGAACCGGAGGCAAACGATTAATGCGATAAGTTAGAGCCAAAGGGTGTCTCATAATTTTCCGCCATCCATGGCCAGTGATATTGGAGATGTATTTAATTTTAATCCCAGATGCCAACAAACTCTGAATCAGATTTGAATATAGGGGAGTTGGTTTAAGCAAAGCTTGACCATAAGTTTGCTGGTGCGTCATTTTAGTTAGATAACCTTTATCCAAACGGTCAGCAATTTTGCGAGCCAAAGTTAAGCCATTGGCATGAATACCACTGCTAGCAAGAGCGATCATCACATCTCCAGCCTGCAGTTTCTTGTTTAAAATTAAGCGAGATTTTGGTTTGATAATCCCGACGCAACTGGCCGCTAAATCAATAGTATTGGGATTAACTACGCCACTTAAAGCTGGTGTCTCACCTCCACCCCAGACTGCTCCACATAGATCGCAGGACTTTCTCCAACCTGCTACCAAAGCTTGGATGCGTTTTTCGTCCTCAAACCACTTTGAACTGCCAGCCGCCCAATAAGCATGAATAGAAATTGGTCTGGCTCCCACAGTGATAATGTCGTTAACTGCCATGGCAATTGTGTCTTGGGCAATCGCATCATAGTAACTCTTGCCGGTTAATTGACGCATAGCATCCGCAACCAACACCTTTGTCCCCAAGCACTCTGTGATGGAAGCTAAATAAAAACTACCCATATCCATAATATAAGCTGACTCACCTCTAGAACTAGTGATTTCTTTTAAACCCAACTTGACTAAGTTGCGACTAGTTTTTAAAGCCGCTTTTTGGGCCATAATTTTTAAGGGATCGATTTTGGAGTAATCTACCCCAGTTTTTTTGTAGGTTAAGTTACTTGATTTGTTCATATGTTCCTCAATTCCAAAATAACTTTTTAATTCCTTTTATCCAAAATTACGCATTTATTTTCCTTTAATATACTTCACCCCATTGGTAAATATTCTTAAACCCGGTCCATGTTTGGGAAGAGCTAGACCAGCTCTTTTGAGCTCCTCCTTTTTTTTCTGCCAATTGGGCAGGTGAGTAAAGAAAATGGCTCTTTCCGGATGAGGCATTAAACCTAAAATTCGACCAGATGGATCAGTTATACCAGCTACATTTTCCAACGAACCATTGGGATTAGGTGCTAAGTTTTGATACTGACACATCTCGCCTTGAGTATATGACAAAGCCACCTGATGATTTTCTTTAAGCTGGGTTAAGACGTCTGACGAAGCTACAAACTTACCCTCACCATGAGCAATCGGCAAAGAAATGTTGGTCAATCCTTTCAACCAAGGTGAGTGATTATTTACCTTCAGATCCACCCACCTGACAGTATAAAGAGCGGAGTCATTATGAGTTAGGGCTATTTTGTTTTGAAAACCATTGATCTGGTTATCAGGTAGTAAGCCTAAATTAACCAAGACTTGAAAACCATTACAAATACCCAAAACTAATTTATCTTGGGCCACAAATTCAGTGACTTGTTCTAACAAATGGTTTTTGATGCGATTAGCCATGGCTTGTCCAGAACCAGTCTCATCACCATAAGAAAAACCGCCTGGAATCACCATCACTTGATAATCACTCAAATGATGTGAGCCATCAATCAGGTCATTAACGTGAATAATTTCGGCTCTAGCTCCCGCCAACTCTAAAGCATGAGCTGTTTCTTCTTCGCAATTGATACCATAGCCAGTCACAACAACGGCCCTGACTTTATTGGCACAAAGATCATTAAAAGCTGTAGAGTATGCTTGCCCGGCAACTTCTAGATCTAGCTTAACTATTTTTTTATCTGACTGATCTTTAATGACCAACTTGGATTCTGGAATAACTTTACCCAAACCAGCTATTTTTTGACCAGCCATAATTTTTTCGAAGGCCAATTTGTGCTGGGGATCGATGGTCACCACCACTCGCCCCTGACTCTCGGAAAAAAGAGCGTAGTCACTTCGGCTAAACTTGCCCGGCAAATCTTTAAGTGACACATCGATCCCCAAACCGCCTGCCAGGGCCATCTTAGCCAAAGCTACGCCCAGTCCTCCTTGATTAAGACTCATGCAAGACGCGACTATCTCCTGTTTGATAGCCCTGGTCAAAGCTCGATATAATTTGACGTTTTTCCCAGCGTCAACTTGGGGAACTTGGTTGCCCACATACTCCTTTTGGTGACGATCTCCCCACAACCTCAAGTACTCTGATCCGCCAACTTCGTCAAAAGTCTCCCCCAGCACATAGATCAAATCATCCGCAAACTTGGGCTCCATAGAAACAGTTTTAGTCGCATCACTGACCACCCCCACTGACGAAATGAGCAGAGTGGGTAAAATCGAAATTTTTTGAGGCTGACCTTGAGCATCAAAACCCTCAAAATCATTAAACATACTGTCTTTGCCAGAGATAAAAGGTGTGCCAAAAGCCGTGGCATAATCGTAACAGGCTTGGGCGGCTCTCTTAAGTTGACCCAGACGATGCGGATCACGAGCACTACACCAACAAAAATTATCCAGCAAGGCTAGCTGATCTAGATCGCCGCCCACTACAATGGCGCTACGAATAGCTGTGTCAATGGCCGCTCCCGCCATGTGATAAGTATCGATCAAGCCATACTCAGGATACATACCTTGAGATACAACTATTCCCTTGTTTGAAGTTAGCACTGGTCTAATAACTGTGGCATCACCATTGACCAAACCCCGACCTTGAAGAGGTTTAATGACCGACCCAGCCTGAACCTCATGATCATACTGACTAGAAATACTGGCAAAGCTAGCTAGGTTGGGTCGATTAAGCATTTGTTCGAGAATGATTGTTAAATCATCAAGTTGAGGTAATTGGGGTTGAGGCCACTTCTGCTGGCGAAAGTGACTCTGCATGGGCCTTGATGGCAGACCATCATGTAAAAACTTCATATCAAGATCCACCACTTGCTCGCCCCCAAATTCCACCCGGCAACGCCCAGTGTCAGTGAACTCACCAATAACAGTTGCTTCAACGCCCCTGCTCTGCATCAGGGCGGAGAACTCGGCCCATTTGGCTGGAGGCACCGCCAAAGTCATTCTTTCTTGAGATTCACTAATCCAAATCTGCCAGGGAGCCAGTCCCGGATATTTGAGTGGCACCAGGTTTAAATTAACCAAACAACCATCAGACTCTTTGGCCATTTCTGCCACCGAGCATGACAAACCACCCGCTCCATTGTCGGTCAGACTATTGTATAGACCTCTGTCCCGAGCTTCTTTGATTAAAGTATCGCTCATCTTCTTCTGAGTAATTGGATCACCAATCTGCACTGCACCTACCGGACTATGAGCATTCAGCGACTGGGAAGAAAAAGTGGCTCCATGAATCCCATCCAAACCCACTCGACCACCCACTACCACAATTAAGTCTCCAGGTTGAGCTTGTTTTTGGTGGAGCATTCGGCCATTTTTTTGCCTAGGTATCAAGCCAACAGTACCTACAAACACCAATGGTTTGGCTTGATAATTAGCCTGAAAATGGACAAAGCCCTGAGTTGTAGGAATCCCAGATTGATTACCTCCTGCATTGACACCTCGCACCACCCCCTCAATAATTTGTGCGGGATCCAGCACCTTACCAGTTAGGTCGGATTTTTTATAGAGCTGTCTTTTTTGTCTGGGATCGGCAAAACAAAAACCATACCTGTTTAGAATCGGCTTGGCACCCAAGCCAAAACCAATCGTATCTCGATTGACTCCCACAATACCAGTGATAGAGCCTCCAAAAGGATCTAGTGCCGAAGGACTATTGTGGGTCTCAACTTTATCGGTAATTAAATACTCATCATCAAAAATGATAGCACCAGAGTTATCTGTAAAGACAGACATACAGATATCAGCTTCGCCTTTGCTAGCTCGAATTTCTTGGGTAGCTTTCTGGATGTAACTTTTATAGAGCCCATCTTCAAGGTCATCAATGGCATCAGCCATAATGGTGTGTTTGCAGTGTTCGGACCAAGTTTGAGCCAACATTTCCAGTTCGATGTCTGTTGGTTGACGCCCTTCATGCCTAAAATATAGCCTGATGGCTTTGAGAAATGCCAGGTCTAAAGCCAGAGGTCCTCTCCTGGTCCCATCAGTATTGGCAATACCTTGCGATCCAATCATTTTTAACTTGGCAGAACTGACGTTTAAATCAACTTTGTCCACTTGAGGAATACCCATTAATTTAACCTGAGGCACTACCTTGTCCATACCCTCATCTTGCTTAAACTCAGCCCAACTTTTAATTTGAATGCTTTGAATCAAG
>JAHIVK010000070.1 GCA_018816385.1 Patescibacteria group bacterium | reverse complement strand
TTAATTATGGATAGATTTTATAGCATTTTCGTTGATTCTGATGACGATAGTAGCCTCAGCTACTTGAGGAAGAAGAAGCAAAGAAAATGCATAAAAGATGCCATAAGTAGCCATTGCCCTTATTTCGCGACAAGTCTAATATACTGATAATAAAGGAGTTTGTCAGAAGTTTAATCTAAAGAAAAGGAACAAATGCCCAACATTAAAAAAATACTCGGATTTACCATGATTGAGTTGTTGGTGGTGACTACCATCATCATTATCTTAAGTACCATTGGTTTGGTGAGTTACCGGGTAACTGCCAAGAATGCTCGAGATGCTAAACGCCGAGCCGATTTGGAAACTGTCAGACAGGCTTTGGTGTTGTATAGAAGTGATAATGGTGAGTATATAGACAGTACGATTTACACTACTGCGACCTCCAGCTTAAATAGTGCTGGATATTTATCATCTCCTATACCCCAAGACCCCAAATTTCCAACCCAAGAGTATTCATACACCAGTGATGGGGTAACTTTTACTTTAACCGCTACTTTGGAAGATGAAACCTCACCTGCGTATGTGATTACCAGTCCATAAATAGATTGATGAGCAGAAGAAAGTTAATATCAGCAAGTTATTAAGCACGTTTAACATTAAAAAAGTTATGAAAAGTATTTCAAATCAAAACCATGGTTTCTCCCTGATTGAACTGGTGGTGGCGATTGCTATCATGATCTTGCTGTTGGGAGGAGGGATTGCGGCTTTTGCCAAGTTTAACGACAAGCAAAAACTGTTAAGTGCTTCCAGGGAACTGGGACAGTTATTGCGCATTGCTCAAACCAAAGCCAGAGCCAGAGAGATTCCGGACGATGGTGTCTGTGACCCGGTCGATAATCCTATCATGGCTTATCGAGTAATCTCGGATGGAGCTGGTGCTCCTGGAACCCTCGTTCGAGTTTACCCAATTTGTGGTCTAACCCAATCAGATTATGGTGATCCAGATTCAAATAGCGATCCTATTTTAAGTTTAGATTTGCCTACTAATATTACTTTAGAAGAAGCTATGAAAGTTGATTTCCAAGCTTTGTACGGTGGGGCTCAAATTGATGGAGCCAGCACCTTTCACTTAAGTTCAGGTAGTAATCAAGTTGAATTCAGTATTTCTGAAGGAGGGGCCATTGGCGATGTGGTGGAATCAATTCCGTAATCTTAAAGATGATCGGGGTAGTACCTTGATTGAGTTGGTGATTGCTATTATGGTGGCCGGCGTGATTTTGGTGGCAGTGGCCATTGGCATTATGTCTTCTATTCAACAGACAGCCTCGGCCCGCTACAGAGAAATTGGCACGACTTTGGCTCAAGAAGGGATTGAGGTTTTTTATAAAGAAAGAGCTAAGTTGGGTTGGCAGAACTTTGTGACTACCTATATAGGAGTTGACTACTGTGTTAATGAAGACACCAAAGCAATCGAATCCCCGCCTTGTGTTGTGATTACTCAACTGAGTCATGATTTTAATCGAAGCATTTTGGTGGCTAATAACGGAACGGTGATTGATGTTGGGGTGACGGTAGAATGGACGGCAGGTAGAAACAAGCCAGATCCTACGGATCCAAACAGTCGACCATCAGTCACTTTTAGCCAGAAATTTGCCCAAACTTATTAATTTCTAAGTAGCACCATGTGATTAAAGCTCTCGGTGATGGGTTGAAAGTTTTCAATAGCGGTGGTGTTGGCTTTGGCCAAAGAGAAAGAAATATCCACATAGTACTCTCCCCCTGGATTGCGAGCGCAGTCAAAGTTTAAGTTGCTGGCCACGATTAAACTTGAGTTAAGGAAGGCTGAATTGGAAGCAATCTGAGTTCCCTCTAACTTAAGTTCTGTCGTGAAGCCATCTGGACTCAAAAATTTAATTTGATTCATGCCAGTCTGGCAAATTTGAACAAGGCTATTTTCCTCCAACTTGGCAGAATTTTTGAGCATAAATTCAATTTGTCCCAGAGCGTAACTGCCCTCCTCTTTGATTTGTTGTCTAGCTGAAGTTCTGATATTGCTGGTGATGGTAGCCATAAACATATTGGAAACGGTTATTAGAAGCATAGAGATCAGACCAGTCACTACAACAATCTCTATCAAGGTGAATCCTCTATCAAGTTGGGGCGATTGGGGTTTAGACATAGTTTAGCGAATTTCTTGCCAGACGTTAATTGGAAGATATTATTAGACTTGTCGCGAAATAAGGGCAATGGCTACTTATGGCATCTTTTATGCATTTTCTTTGCTTCTTCTTCCTCAAGTAGCTGAGGCTACTATCGTCATCAGAATCAACGAAAATGCTATAAAATCTATCCATAATT
>JAHIVK010000069.1 GCA_018816385.1 Patescibacteria group bacterium | reverse complement strand
TTAATTATGGATAGATTTTATAGCATTTTCGTTGATTCTGATGACGATAGTAGCCTCAGCTACTTGAGGAAGAAGAAGCAAAGAAAATGCATAAAAGATGCCATAAGTAGCCATTGCCCTTATTTCGCGACAAGTCTAATGCAAAAGATAACAACTCTAGCTAAAAAACTAGTAAAAGAGGCTGGTACAAAAGCCCATCAGGCTTTTTTGGCAGGCAATCTAGGGTCAAGCATTAAGCTAGATCATTCATACCTTAGCCAATACGATGGGCAAATCGAGAAAGTTATCAGAAAAAAAATTAATCAGACCTTTCCCGATCACGCTATTCATGGAGAAGAGTTTGGAGGTGAGTATAACAAAGCTGGCTATACTTGGGTGATTGATCCAATCGAAGGCACGACTAACTTTGTGAGTGGGATATCGTTATTCTGTAGCATGATCGCTGTGGTTAAGTCCGGAAAAGTTGTCTCATCGGCCATATATGATCCGTTTTCTAGACACACTTTTTGGGCAGAAAAAGGGGCTGGAGCATTTATTGATAATAAGCGGTTCACTGCAAGATCCGTTGCATCACTCAAAGAGTGTACTCTCATTATAGATTCGGGCAGAGATTTCCAAAAAAAACAACTAGTGAATCGGTATTTAGCGGATCACGGCACTAAATATCGCAGTTTACGACACTACGGCTGTATGGCGAGTTCAGTCAAGTATGCTACCTGGCAACAACCTTTGATTACCATTATTTTGGGAGTAAAAGATCATGATATTGCTGCACCTAGTTTAATTCTGCAAGAAGCTGGTTGTGATATTTTCGATCCATTTGGAAAAGAATGGCACTTATCATCAGAATCAGATTTTGTTGCCACTGGACCAGGTATTAAAAATAAAGTTCTGGAAACATTATAATTAGAAAGGCCATTATGACAAAAACTAATCCTACCATTAACTTAACTTCCAGACAGGAAATTGCCAAGCTGGATGTTGGCAATGCTTTGGGTTCTGTAGAAGCTTTGGCTAAACAGATCGAACACGCTTGGGCAGATGTTAAAAATGTTCAAGTGCTGGTCAAAACACCCATCGAAAAAGTAGTTGTCAGCGGTATGGGTGGCTCAGGTCTAGGTGCTCATGTCATCAAAGCTCTTTTCAAAGAAGAACTGAAAGTGCCTTTTGATTTTGTCAATTCCTATACCCTGCCAGCTTATGTCGATGCAAAAACCCTGGTCATTTTGTCAAGTTACTCTGGCACCACCGAAGAAGTCTTGGCTTCAGCCAAAGAAGCAGCAGCTAAAAATGCTCAAATAGTAGCCATTACCACTGGCGGTGATTTAGCCCAACTCGCCAAGCAAAGGGGCTGGCCGATATACATGATTGATCCAGTCCACAACCCATCCGGCCAGCCCCGCATGGCCATCGGTTACTCAGTTTTTGGCACCATCGGTTTGTGTGCTCAAGCCGGTCTATTAAGTTTATCTAATATAGAGGTTCAATCGGTCCAAACCATTATTAAACAGCAATTGGCCAAATCCAGCGTTGAGGTAGAAGCGGACAGTAATCCAGCCAAGCTCTTGGCCTATGAAATGGTAGATCGGAGACCAATTATTGTAGTGGCTGAATTTTTGGAGGGTATGGCCCACGTCAACGCTAATCAACTTAATGAAAACGCCAAAATTTTTGCCGACTACAAAATAGTGCCAGAGATCAACCATCACTTGATGGAGGGTTTGCGATTTCCCCTGACCAATAAAGATACTCATGCCTTCATCTTTGTTAACTCGGAGCTGTACTTGCCCAAAAATCAGAAGAGAATGGCCATCACTAAACAGATTGTGGAGAAAAATGGCCTAGATACCATGCGGGTGGAGTTGACAGCCAAAACTAAACTGGGTCAAGCTTGTGAGATGCTGGCTTTGTTTAGTTTTGTGAGTTTCTACTTGAGTATGCTGGAGGGTATTGACCCCAGCCCCGTTCCTTTTGTAGATGAGTTCAAGCAAGAGCTTAAAAAATAGCCAGGTATTTGATACTGTCATTTTCGGTCAAAATGATGATCGCACTAATGCTTTTACTCCTGACTTTGCCATTTAGCAATATGTCAATATCCTCTTGAAGAAAAATGGGTGTTTTTTATTGTTTTGAGTGACATCATAAAGTATATTTAACAAGACGAGTTTGGCCTAGGCATATCAATTACAATTAAAATATTGACCTAGATCGACCAGGTGACTCCAACAAGCCTGGGTTACGCCAGGCTCTTATTTCGCAAGCGGTTGATATAAGCTACAATAAAAGCAAGATTATGCCTGCCATTAAAGGTGTTTACGCACGAGAGATACTTGATTCTCGGGGCATTCCCACAGTGGAGTGTACTGTTTGGCTAGATAGTGGTGGTATAGTCGTCACCAGTGTGCCCGCCGGAACTTCTATTGGTAAATACGAAGCCTTAGAACTTAGAGATCAAGATGAGTCCAGGTTCGTTGGCAAAGGAGTACTCAAGGCCGTCGAAAACATCAACCTGCAAATCGCCCCCAAACTGATTGGCCAAGATCCCACTCAACAAGGCGAGATTGATCAAATGATGATTCAACTTGACGGCACACCTAACAAATCCAGCTTAGGCGCCAATGCCATCATGGCTGTCTCTCAAGCCGTCCTCAAAGCTGGAGCCCTCAGTCAAAATCTACCTCTTTATTACTACGTCTGGCAGAAGTTCGGTCTTTGCCAACAGTTGGCTATTCCTAAATGCGTCTACACAATTATCAGTGGCGGAGAACATGGCGCTGGCAACTTAGATATTCAAGAGTTTCAAATCATTCCAGCCTCACATATCGACTTTACCAACTCACTCAACTTAGCTGTGACTATGTTTCAGAAATTAGAAGAGGTATTAGTCATCAAAGGCGCTATTCGGTCAGTTGGTCTGCTGGGCGGTTTTACACCTAATCTCTACAGCAACACTGATGCCTTTGAAATATTGATAGAAACAACCAAGGCCACCCCATATACTTTTGGTCAAGATTTATTTTTTGGCATTGATGCTGCCGCCGCCTCATTCTATGAGAATGGCGTCTACAAACTCAAAGATCGTTCCGAAGGTTACTCGGCCAAAGAACTCCTCGATTACTACAAAAGCATTAAGGATCTTTACCACGTTTTTTATATGGAAGATCCTTTTCGCGAGGATGACACCGATATGTGGAAGCAACTGACCAAAGAAATTGGTGAAACAACTCGAGTGATTGGAGACAGCTTGCTGGCCACTAATAAAGAAAAAACTCTCCAAGCTATTGCTGATAAAACTTGCAACAGTATTTTGGTCAAACCCAATCAAGTAGGTACTATTTCCGAAACTATAGAAGTCATCAAAATTGCCAGAAATGCTGGTTGGGAAATCACAGTCTCCCATAGGAGTGGCGAAACCAATGATGATTTAATTGTCGATTTGGCTGTGGGAGTGGGAGCAGAGTCTGTTAAATTTGGCCCACCTAACCGAGGTGAGCGATTGGCCAAATATAATCGAATGCTCCAAATCGACGACGAACTGAAACGCTGGCAGTCTCAAAAGCAAACTCAAGCCAAACCGGTCAAATCCACCCTGTTATAGAGTCATTCCCGCGCCAGCGGGGATCCAGTTTTAGCCTGTTTGATATATATAGATCTAGTTGCCACTTCTGCCTTTCTTCGGTTATGCTGGGTATTGCTTCGGGAAAACTTAGCCCGAATCTTTAATGAATATTAGGAAAGGCAAATATGGCAGTTACTCTCTACAAACGACAAAGACAGATATTAGATTATATCTCTCAATATATTCAGAAGAATGGTTACTCACCAACTTTAAAGGAAATTGCTGGATCAATTGGCGTATCTTCTTTAGCTACAGTTCACGAACACTTGCAAGCTCTACAACGCAAAAAAGTTATTCGTCGTCATGATGGAGCAGTCAGAGGTATTGAAATTGTGGACAGAACCTTCATTAAAACCACAGAAAGTGTTGATTTACCATGGCTGGGCTTTATTGCGGCCGGCTCTCCAATTGAACCCCATCCAGACCAAGACGCCAGTTTCAAAGTTTCTCCAGAAATGATTTCTGGTAAACGTCGATCCTATGTCCTCCAAGTTAAAGGTCAATCCATGATTGAAGACCACATTGATGATGGTGACTACGTGGTGATTGAAGAAACGCCAGAAGTTAATAATGGTGACATCGTGGTAGCTCTGTTGGATAATGGCCTGGCTACACTCAAGCGCTTCTACAAAGAAGTCACCAGAATCAGACTGGAACCTGCAAATTCCAGCATGAGTCCCATCTACGCTACCAATGTCCAAATTCAGGGCAGGGTAGTGGGATTAATTAGGAAGTTTAGGTACTAAATTAACTTGTTCAATAGATGCGCCTTGTTAGGACGTTCGCTCCAAATCCATAAAATTCTCTCGTCACCTCAAACTTTTTAAGTCTTACTTTGCAGGCCATTTACCAAAAAAAACTTAGACTTCATTTAATTTGAGAAATCGCATGTAAATAAATTTAATACCTCTTGATTTGCAGGTCATTCGCTCCAGAAAATATCTAATTGCAATTTTGTGAGCTCATTCATAGACCTGCAGTGAAATAAGAAACGAGTTAATTATGAATAGATTTTATAGTATTTTCGTTGATTCTGATGACGATAGTAGCCAGAGCTGGTTGAGGAAGAACCAGCAAAGAAAATACATAAAAGATGTCGTAAGTAACCGTTTCCCTTATTTCACTACAGGTCTAATACTAATTAAACTCCAAGCTTTTAGCTTGACTGACTTGGGAAGTGTTTAATTCATACGCTCTGCAAATCAAGACCTATTAAATTTATTAATTAATAATATTCCTATGTAAAATTTAACTTGAGAAATCAATAAACGAAAAAAGCGCGACTTGTAGAGCGTATGAGGTCAACACATCTTACCTAAGTAGAGCTTCTTGATAGGAGTTGAACTCATCGAGTGAGCTCTATAACCCCTGAGCTAGAACATTGATGGAGCGAACGTCCTAACAAGGCGCGTCTTTTTGAGTTGATTGATTGATGCGATTTCTCAAGTTTATCAAAGCAATTATTAATATCTTTTTTCTTGATACTTCATTTTGTGATTGACGTGACACCGCAAAACAAATAAGTAGTCGGACAAACGATTGAGGTACTTGAGCCAACCAGGATCCAGGCTGCGTAGTGTGGATGATTGTTTAGCCTTGGCTTGAAAACCAACAACTTTCCGTTCAACCCTCCGACAAACTGTCCGCGCTACATCCAATCTAGCGCCCAACTCTGTGCCACCTGGTAGCACGAACTTGGCGGGCCAATTTTCTGCCAGCGATTGTTGAAGTTTGCTTGCAGTCTCTTCCAAACAAATCAGAGCTGATTGTTTAAACTTAGTTTTTTTTATCTGAGCTAAATCGGTCTTTTGGATTCTATTTTTGGCTGACTCGGCCAAATCGGCTCCGAGATCAAACAAGTCTTTTTGAATACTCATTAACTGATTTTTTTGGTCAGGCAACTTCTTTTTCATCTCCACCACCACCAATCCCAACCAGGAATTAAGCTCATCCACACAACCGATCGTTTCGATCACCAGACTGTTTTTATTCACTCTCCAACCACCCAGCAAATCTGTCTGACCAGTGTCACCGGTTTTGGTGGAGATGTTTATCAATTTCTTCACTGCTTGAAGTGTATCAAGCTTGACAAAGAAGAAAAAGAAGGAAAAGAAATAAAGGAAGTATAAGCAAATTACTACTTTGATAAATGGTTGTCAAAATTAACTCAAAATTAAGTTTTTTGGGTTTGCCACTTGACCGCTCCCAATAGGGGGTAGTACATATCGTCTTTAAGCTCCTGTCTTCCGCATTGAGACACCCTAGATTTTTTTAATAATGTCATGAAGAAGTGTTTGATCTTTATCCATTTTTAAAATAATATTGTTATGTTTGAGGGACTCTGGTAGCAAGTAGTCAACAGAATACATATTTTTAG
>JAHIVK010000068.1 GCA_018816385.1 Patescibacteria group bacterium | reverse complement strand
TTAATTATGGATAGATTTTATAGCATTTTCGTTGATTCTGATGACGATAGTAGCCTCAGCTACTTAAGGAAGAAGAAGCAAAGAAAATGCATAAAAGATGCCATAAGTAGCCATTGCCCTTATTTCGCGACAAGTCTAATGATAAGTGTCGCGCGAGGACATAAGTCATCGTTTCTCTTACTTGACTTCAAGTTTATTTTTTATGAAGGGATTTTTTTTGAGGCGGTTTTGATTCAAGTAATTCGACATGATCTGATGCACCTAGGTCTTTGCTAGCCTGACGTTTTTCTCCTACCCACTCCATGACTGCTTCGACAGCTTTAATACCGGTCTTGAAGCCCACCGCAGCCGAGCTGATCTGTTGCAGGGGCTGGATTAAACTGTTTAACTTGGCCCCCACCGTATCAGTCACCAAATTGAATTTATGCAGGGTTTTTCTAAGTTCAATCAGCAGTAAGGCCAACTGAATCCCGATCACCACTAAAACTGCAGTCAGTAAACCAAAAAAAACTAAAGTGATTGTTTGACTTATTTCCATAATCAAATCAGTATATCAGAAATTGAATCATTTCTCTAAAACTTAACGTAGACTGGCCGCTCCAGAGTAGTAGTTTTGCCTCTGGCATCTTTTGCCTCAATTTTGATTAAGGCTAAGCCCTCAGTCACATATGTGACTTGACCGGTAAAATAACCAGTAGCTTGTAAGTTAACCGGTGTTTCATTAATCGTCACAATCACATCTGATTGAGTTTGACCCTCAACCATAACTTGAGCCGACACCACTTGGTTTTCGGCTGGAAACAAGATGTCAACATGTGGTGGTTGTAAAATCTGGTACCAACGAAACAACACATATCCCACAATCACCAATACAAATGAGGCCATTCCTGCTCCCGTCACTAAACGAGATGTGATCTGCCAACCAGACCTAATGATAGGTCTTGAAAACTGACGGGAAATCAATTGACCTTTGGCTCCTTCTTTAAAATCTCGGCGCAATACACCCAATAAAGGTTGGTAATCAAATCTTAAAATTTGACCATACAATTTAATGTAACCCCGCACAAATACCGCCGCTGGCAACATGCCAAATCGGTTGGCTTCCAAATTTTCCAAATGCTCCAACTTGATATGAGTCACCTCAGCTAGTTTTTCCAAGCTCATCTGTTTTAATTGACGCTCTTTTTGGAGGAGATCACCCACAGTTTGAGTCAATACGTGATCGTGATTGTGATTTGTCATTTGGTTGTGGTTGACTATCTCTCGTTGTTTAATTTGCCAGGCAAGTCTATGAACTGGATTTGAGACGAGATTGAACCATATTGCTGACTCGACCACCATCGACCTGACCTTTGACTTGCTTCATAACTTGACCCATAATCGCTCCCACGTTGGGACCGTGTTCAGCGATGACTCGGTCAACAATTTGACCCAGCTCCTGATCACTCATCTGGGCTGGCAAGTAGGCCTGCATAATCTTGAGCTTGGCCTCTTCGCTGGCCACTAGGTCCTGCCTTTGGGCTTGAGTAAAATCGGTCAGGGCTTCTTTAATTTGTTTGGTAACTTTATTTAAAATGGCCAGCACTGCTGGATCATCCAACTCTCCGTGGTCAATTTCGGCATTTTTAACTTGAGCGATAGCATATCGAATCGTCTCCAATTTGTCTTTATCACGATCACGCATAGCTTGTTTCATATCTTCATAGAGTTGCTGTTTGAGCGTCATAGATGCCTTTCTTGTTTAATAAACTTGTCACAAAACAAGGACAAGTTTAATAACTGATGATCTAATTCTACTCTCAATTTAGGTAGTTTTCGTTTCAAATTTTTTTCGGCTGATCCAGCTTATCTCATATACTTTTAATGTCCTATTGGCTACCAAAGAGGATACTTACTATTCACTTTTTCTTCTTTAAAATACATATCAGACTTCTTGCGAAAGAAATCTATATTAACCTCAAAACAAAAAGGCCAGTTGAGGTTTTTTTATTCCAAGAGAAAGATGGCGACTACTGCGCAGTTTGCTTAGACCTTAATTTAATTGAGTGGGGCAAACATAAAGAAAAACTGCAAAAATCAATTTTTGAAGCTGCTCACAGTTATTTGCAAGGAGTGATTGATAATAATTTGCCTAACGAATTACTCAACAAACCAGCTCTTCAAAAGTACTGGAAATTCCTGCGGGTGGGGTTAGCTGAAATGGTCACAAAATCAAGCAGAGTCGAACATAATTCAAGCATTCATCAAGTCAATCCAAACTTTTTTGGATTTGAAAGTACTCCCTATGGCAATGAGTACATTAGACTTGTCGCGAAATAAGGGCAATGGCTACTTATGGCATCTTTTATGCATTTTCTTTGCTTCTTCTTCCTCAAGTAGCTGAGGCTACTATCGTCATCAGAATCAACGAAAATGCTATAAAATCTATCCATAATTA
>JAHIVK010000067.1 GCA_018816385.1 Patescibacteria group bacterium | reverse complement strand
TTAATTATGGATAGATTTTATAGCATTTTCGTTGATTCTGATGACGATAGTAGCCTCAGCTACTTGAGGAAGAAGAAGCAAAGAAAATGCATAAAAGATGCCATAAGTAGCCATTGCCCTTATTTCGCGACAAGTCTACTAACTAAGGTGGGAAGTGTTTAATTCATACGCTCTGCAAAAAACATTATCAATTTTGGTATGAAACAATAGTTACAAGTTCTAAAACCCCATCAGGGTTAAGTACCAGTCAGTTAACTGATGTCCCCAGACCAAACCGATGACCGTTCCCAAAATTAAGAATGGTCCAAAAGGAATAGGTTTTTTGAGCTTGTGCTTACCAAGCAATATTAAAGCCACACCCACAACCGCCCCAATTATAAAAGCCAGTTGAAAAGATACCAGAATCCTGGGCCAACCCAGCAACAGGCCCAAAGGCACAACCAATTTGACATCACCAAAGCCCATACCTTTACCTTTGGTAAAAAACCACAAACCAAAGAAAAATCCACCCACTGCCAAAGAGGCCATCAAACTAGCCCACCAATCAGCTGGTTGCATCACGCCAGATTTAATTAAAATTAGTCGATAAGCCAAAGTTAAAACTGTTAGCAAAATCACCGCCCCATTAGGAATGATCATTTTTTTGAGATCTGCCACCACAATTACCAGCAAAATCATGCCTATGCTTAACCAAAAAAGAGGTTGGAGTAAAGTTAAGGGTTGTTGACTCAATTTAAAAAACAAAAAACCCACCCACCACCACCAAACAAACAATAAACCGGTCAATACTTCAAGCAGAAGGTGAGTCGGATCTATTTTTTTCCGGCAGTATCGACACTTGCCATTCAAAACTAGGAAGGAGAGGAGAGGAATGTTATCGTACCAAGCTAGCTGATGAGCACAATGGTCACATTCAGACCGGCCTTTCACCCAAGATTTGCCAGCCAAAGTTCGGCTGATCACCACATTTAGAAAACTGCCAAAAATAGCACCCAGGAAAAATAATAAGGCTGAAGACCAGACAGCTAACATAACACCATAAGATTACCACATAAAACTTGAGAAATCACATCTCACGGATACGTTCATTCCACAATAAACTCAAAAAGACGCGCTTTGTTGATACGTTCGCTCCACAAAAATTCTAATTTAAATTTGTGTGCTCACTCGATGAATTCAACTCCAGACAAACAGCTTCACTCAGTTAGGATGTGTTGAATTCATACGCTCTACAAATCGCACTTTTTTTGTTTATTGTTTAGATTTAATTACTACCAAAATTTAATATTCAACATCAAAATTCTATTTAGTTTGAATTAAACAAATGTGTTGAATTTATAAAGTTTCTTGTTAGATAGTATAAAAGTTTATTAATACATTGAATCTTAATTCTATTTAGTTTTATGAACAATTCAGTTTAAGTTTAAGATAAAATGTGTTGAATTCATACGCCTCGCAAGAGGACAAACAAAAACCCCCAACCGAAACTGGTTGGGGGTTTGAAGTATCAAAAATTAACTACGGTAAACAGATGTAATATTCGTCCGCACCATCATTGCAGATGACTGCAACTTGATCAGATAAATCTGTAGGTAGCCCAGCTCCAGCCGCTCCACACCGAGTTTGAGCTTCAGATTTAAAAGCATCAGACTGAGGCAGAAAACAAACATATGTGCTTGATGCAGAAGTACCACCATTTTTATAAATATACAAGCCCTTATTTTCCCCCATCAGATCTATTCTATCTATAAAAGAACCTTTTACCTCGTCTGTACCAACATCACAAAGACCTCCGGGATTATTGCTCAAGCGGTATAGAACTGGGCAAGTTGCACCTTCTTCTGTTTGAAGAAAAGTGAGTTTAGAAACTAATGTCCAATCCAAACCACCTGGTGGAGTTTCCGCCAACTGCCAAGCAAAGTGACCTTTAAAAGCATTGAACCGATCCAAAGCGCCCAACAGCTGTTCGGCATCAGACCTGGTACCTGTATCCCGACCACGATTGATCTGCTCGATTGGATTGATAGCCGACAGCACCGCCACGGCCAGAATACCTAGAATGGCGATGACGATTAACAGCTCAATCATCGTGAAGCCAACACTCTGGCGGACTTTTTTAAGTAAGTGTTTGAAACTCATAAACTTTTCCTCCTAATACGCGCCAATTACGCGTCTTGTTGTCTACTTTATACTAAATCCATATGCCTCTGCAAGCCCTAGTTTTAAAACTGACTGGTTAAGCCATAGATAGGCATGATAATGGCAATCACCATGGCTCCCACACCTAAACCCAGTACTACCATAATGGCCGGCTCGATAGCAGCAGTCAGGTTTTTAACAGCATGCTCAGATTCGGACTCAAAGTAACTTGATAATTTACCCAGCACATCATCCAGTTTGCCCGTCTGCTCACCTACGTGAGCCATTTGATGGAGAATAGGTGGAAAAACATCATAAGTACTCAAGGCCTGACTCATCATGATGCCTTTTTCAACTTTTTTGGTCACATCAACTAAAGCTTCTCTGTAAATAATGTTATTTGAACTTTGTGCCACAATATCCAAACCCCTCAAAAGTGAGATGCCGGCACCCAACAACAAAGACATGGTCCGAGTAAACTCAGTCAACATAATTTTCTGTTGCAGACTACTGATGATAGGAATCTTGAGCATAAATCCATCATAGGCTCGTTGGCCAACTTCAGTTTTAATCCAACGCTTAAAGAAGATGCCGGTCGCTCCGCCTATCAGAAGAAGTAGATACCAAGTTTTGACCATAAAGTTGGACATGCCCATCAAAATCTTGGTAGACATGGGCAGTTCAGCCCCAAAATCAGTATACATAGCGGTTAAATTGGGAATCACAAACACCATCATCACCACCGCTACGACTGCCATGGCCACCATCACAATGGCTGGATAAATCAGTGCACCCTTAGTCTTAGCCCTGAACTCTTTATCTTTTTCTAAATTGACTGCCAATCGTTCCAAGACTTGATCCAAAACACCACCTGTTTCACCGGCTTCGACCAAGTGAATATAGAGTCTGGAAAAGTACTTAGGATACTTGCCTAAAGCTTTGGCAAAGGTTGAACCGCCTTCTACATCTTGAAGGACCGTAGCCATTATCTTGGATAATTCTGGCTTACTTTGAGAAACTAGAATTGATAGAGCATTAGCTAGAGGTAAACCGGCCGTGATCATAGTGGCTAATTGGCGAGTCATATTCACAATATCATCCTGACCCACACCCCCAAATTTTGATTTAATTGAAAAAAGGAGTGAATCTTCTATTAGAGGCTTGAGGTGAATGATCAGCATGCCTCGTTCCATCAGCACTACAGAAGCCTGATTAAGATCGCCAGCTTCCACTTGTCCTTTGACCGTAGCGCCAGTGTTGTTTTTGGCTGTGTATTTAAAAAATGCCATATAATAGACTTGTAGCGAAATAAAGGAAACGGTTACTTATACTATCTTTTATGCATTTTAGATGCTTTTTCTTCCTCAAGTAGCTCTGGCTACTATCGTCATCAAAATCAACTAAAATGCTATAAAATCTATACATAATTAACTCGTTTCTTATTTCGCTACAAGTCTAAAATTTATTCACTATTGCCCAGTAGGCGATCGATAGCTTCCAGACGGAAAGCGCTTGATCTAGCCACTTCTTTGGTAATGACTCCTTGTTGGACCAACTGCAGTAAATGAGCTTCAAATAATATCATACCTTGAGCGGAACCGGTTTGCATAATAGTATCAATCTGAAAGGTCTTACCTTCTCGAATTAGATTCTGCACGGCATGGTTGGCGATCATGATTTCGGAAACTGCTACCCGACCACCATTAACCGCAGGCACCAATCTTTGTGAAGCTACTGCTTTAATAGTACTGGCTAATTGCTGACGAATTTGTTGTTGTTGAACCGCGGGGAAAACATCAATGATTCGGTCAATGGTCTCGGCGGCGGTAGCTGTATGGAGGGTGGCAAATACCAAGTGACCAGTTTCGGCAATGGTAATGGCCGCCGCAATTGTTTCAAAGTCACGCATTTCTCCCACCAAAACCACATTTGGATCTTCTCTCAAGGCAGACCGCAAGGCTACGTCCCAACTATGAGTATCATGATTAATTTCGCGTTGCGAGATAATACTTTTCTTGGGTTGATGCACAAACTCGATTGGATCTTCAATGGTAATTATGTGCTTGGCTTGTAGAGTATTAATTTCATCAATTAAGGCCGCTAGTGAGGTCGATTTACCCTCACCGGTTGGGCCAGTGATTAAAACTAAACCTTGATTATATTTTGTAAACTCATGATAAAAAGGCAGGAGTTTGAGTTCATCAATACTCTTGATTTGAGCTGGAATTAATCTCAAAGCTCCGGCCAAATCACCTTTGGAGTGATAAACATTGACTCTAAACCGAGCTGAGTCTTGAAATTGGTAGCCAAAATCCAATTCTTTATTGACCTTGACATAATCTTTTTGTTCCTGGGTCATGATGGGGAAAAGCAGGGTTTCAACCTGCTGGGGAGATAAGCCTGGCAAATCAGGCAGAGGTGTTAACTCGCCATGAGTCCGAATAGTTGGTGGTACACCCACCATGATATGTAGATCAGAGCTACCTTGCTTGACCATTAAGCTTAAAATATCGTGAATGTTCATAATTGTTCCTAAATTTGGGCTACTCTCAAAACTTCTTCGATAGTCGTTAGACCTTCCAAGACCTTGATATATCCATCTTGCTTCATAAGTAGCATACCATTTTTGATAGCGGCTTTTTCCAGCTCTATGGCTGGTTTTTCTGCCATAATCAATCGGCCAATTTCTTCATTCATCCTCATGACTTCAAAAATAGCCACTCGGCTCATGTACTCGGGCTCAGTTTCTGGCCGGTCAGTCTTAGCTCGATACAGGACAATGTCCGCCTCGGTTTTATTCTGCTGTTTCAACCAATTAGCCAAATGTCCACCCAATACATTTTTGATATCTTCCAAAACTGCTGGCTCAGGTTTATATGTTTCTTTATATTTTGGATTGATGCGGCGGGCGATGCGCTGAGCGGCTACCAAGGTCATCGAAGAAGCTAACAAGAATGGTTCGGCTTCCATATCGATCAACCGAGGAATAGCGCCCGCCGCCGAAGAAGTATGCAGGGTTGAAAACACCAAGTGACCAGTTAGGGCCGCCTGAACTGCCAAACCGGCTGTTTCGGAGTCACGAATCTCACCTACCATAATAATGTTGGGGTCTTGCCTTAAAAATGACCTCAAACCAGAAGCAAAAGTCAATCCGGCTGGAGGATTAACTTGAACTTGATTAACTCCTGGCATTTGATACTCAACTGGATCTTCCAAAGTCATAATGTTAACTCTGGGAGTATTGATGGTATGGAGTAGAGAATACAAAGTTGTGGTTTTACCAGAACCAGTTGGTCCAGTGATTAAAACAATCCCATGCGGAACTTTGATGGCATCCCTCATATGCCTCAAAGACAGATTGGTTAAACCCAGTTCTTCCATGGTTGGGACTGATGAGTTTTTCTTTAACAACCTCATGACCACTTTTTCACCATGAATGGTGGGTAAGGTAGAAATTCTCAGGTCCACTTGTTGACCACCAGATTCAAAATCAAATCGACCATCCTGAGGCACCCGGCGTTCGTCAATTTTTAGACCAGATAAAATCTTAATTCTAGAGATGACCGCATCATGAACCGTTTTGGGCAAGATTAATTTCTCGGACAAAATGCCATCAATTCGATACCGAACCCTGGTTTTTTCTTCTTGGGGTTCAATATGCACATCCGAAGCTCGCGATTTGAGGGCAAAACTTAAAATTGTTTGGACAATTTTATTGATTGGCGCCTGCCTAATCGTGCCTCCAGAAATAGCGCTTAAGTCTTCAATTTCTTGTCTGGTTTTTTTGTCACTTTTAGTCTGTTCCAAAACTGACTGGACTTCACTCGACAAACTCTGCGAATAATTTTCGGCTAACTTGCGCTCAATTTCTTCCGGAGGCGCGTAGTAGGTTTTAAGTTTCAAGCCAGTTTTTTGTTCCACAAAATCTACCGCCGTTAAATCCAAAGGATTTTCCATGGCTACAGACAGAGAATTTTCTTCTGCCGAGTAGGCAAAAGGCAACATTTTGTAGTAGCGAGCTAAACTCTCGGATAAATTGCCCAAAGCCTCAGGATAAATACCCACTAGAGATAAATTAACATAGGGGATTTTATAAAACTTGGCTTTGGCTTGAGTCAAGACATCGGCAGTAACTTCTTTTTTTTCCGTGACTAGGTCTTCAATAGTCCGACCAGACCGAATGTGTTCAGCCAGAAGTTCATTAGACCGACCAGCATCAATCGCCCCAGCTTCCACCAAAGCATCCAGCAAAGTCACATACTTAGTGTCACCGGGCAGAATAATGGCTTGGGCCTGTGGTTTGACTGCTTGAAGTTTGGCAAACTGATCGGCTGGAGCAGGGGATTGGATGGCATCAGTTGCCAATGCTGGTGGTTTAACAACCAGCGCTGTTTGACCAACAACTGGTTGGTCACGAACAACACTAACTGGTTGAGTGGCAGGCTGATCAGGCATAAGCTATACTAGTCATAGACTCATTGCGAAATAAAGAAATGGTCACTTAAGCCTTCTTTTAAACATTTTAGATTATTTCTTCTTTCTCAAGTAGTATAGACTACTATCGGCATCAGAAATAACTAAAATGAAATAAAATTTAAGCATAATTAACTCATTTTTTATTTCACAACGAGTCTAGTATAGAAGAAATTAAAACAACATACAATTGGATTATCAACTCATGCCTCAGACTTCCTCACACTCATTCCAACTGCCCGTTATTTTGCAGTCTTCAACTCACCGGGATCAATTTCAAGTAGCCTTGGCTTATATCGGCCCAGTTCCAACCACTAGCTTAACTTGGTTTAATCAGTCGGGCGAGGGGATTGGCATTGAACAAGTCAGACAAATCACCACCGGACTTGGGTATGCCGGCTTGAGCTCTGGATTACAGAGAATTATTTTGCTGAACGCTCACCAAATAACTTTACCAGCTCAAAACGCCCTGCTTAAAATACTAGAAGAAACGCCTCATCATTCTCAAATAATTCTAGTTACCAGCCACCCCAACCAACTCCTGCCCACCATTACTTCTCGCTGTCAGCTGATTAACATGACTCAAGCTGAAACTCAAACCCTCATATCTCCAGATTCAGATTGGCACTACTCAGAGCTTTCAAAAGCTTCAGCCAGTCAAATCATCAAACTCAGTAGCGGGCAAAAAGACCGATCCGCGGCCATGGCCATGCTCAATCAGCTACTTGAGGAGATTCACCAACTGCCTGCCACCAACCAGACTACTCACCATGCCCAATTGTTACTTCGGGGCTTGAGTTTACTCGAGGAAAATGTTAATCTACGTCTAGTCCTAGAAGCTGTGTTTTTTCAAATTGCCGGACTGTCGACAGCTTCGAAAAAACGTTCTAGTGTGTTAAACTATTAAACTTGTAGTGAAATAAGAGAAACGGTTACTTACATCCTCGCACTGGCGGGGAAATGTCATCCTCGCGTAGCGGGGATTCAGTGGATTCCCCCCGCTTGGGCGGGGGGAATGACAAATTTGCTCAACAAATATGACTCTGCAAAACAAATCAAATTACCAAGCCGCCGAAATTAAAGTCCTAGAGGGGCTGGAGCCTGTTCGCAAGCGACCAGGCATGTATATTGGTTCGACTGATGCCAAGGGTCTGCACCACCTGTCTAAAGAGATTTTGGATAACGCTGTGGACGAAGCCCTGGCTGGTTATGGCAAAATTATTCAGCTTTTCAGGTCCCAAGTTGGGGAAGCAGAGCAGGCTTTAGCCAAAAAGAACATCAAGCTGGGTGAAGAAGCTATCACCGTGGTTGATAATGGTCGAGGTATTCCAGTTGATATG
The DNA here is from genome assembly GCA_018816385.1 of Patescibacteria group bacterium. Classification (GTDB taxonomy): domain Bacteria; phylum Patescibacteriota; class Microgenomatia; order UBA1400; family PJMF01; genus JAHIVK01. Next base: position 20,587 of record JAHIVK010000067.1, on the reverse strand, counting down.
CACGAATCCGGAGTTTCGGCTCTGGAAGTGGTCATGACTAAGCTTCATGCCGGAGGCAAGTTTGAGAACACCGCCTATCAAGCCTCGGGTGGTCTGCATGGGGTGGGTTCATCAGCCGTCAACGCCCTATCTGCTCTCCTGCAAGTAGTGGTTAAAAGAAATAAAAAATACTACTATCAACTTTATCACCAAGGTTTTCCTAAATTTTCAGTCAAAACCATCAAGCAAGAAGAAGTCATCAGTCTTTTTCCCGATTCATCGGTCGATTTTATAAAGTATGAAACGGGCTCCCTCATCAAATTTGTGCCAGACGACATAATTTTTTCCACCACCCAATTTGGTCACAAAACCCTAGTTTCCATCATCAAAGATCGCGCCTACTTGATGGCAGGCATCTACTTTCAATTTAACGATTTAATCGAAAAGAAACATCAGCATTTCTACTTTGAAAGTGGCATTCGGTCATTGGTCGAACATATCAATATGACTCGCAAACCTATTCATCAAGTTGTCTACATTTCTGATGACTGGCAAGACGAAGTCACCAAAAAGAGAATCGGCATCGAGATTGCTCTCCAATACAACGATTCTTATATCGAAAAGTTGGAGTCGTTTGTGAATGTGATTCACACTTCTGATGGGGGGACTCACGTTAATGGTTTCCGAATGGCCCTGGGCAAAGTGGTTAGAGATTACGCCGAAGCTCACAACTTGATTAAAGAAAAAGAAACTTTCTCGGCCGAAGATTTGAAAGAAGGTTTGGCGGCAGTAGTGTTCGTCAAGATGCCATCCAATGATTTGCAGTTTGAATCTCAGACCAAAACCAGACTTAATAATTCCGAGGCCCAATCGGCAGTTTACCAAGTTCTCAAAGAAGGTTTTACCACTTTTCTTGAGGAAAATCCCGATGCTGGCAGAGCCATTATTAGTAAAATCATGCTCACCGCTAGGGCTCGAATGGCGGCTAGGGCCGCCAAAGATGCAGTCATTCGCAAAGGTTTATTTGAAGGCAGTTCCTTACCCGGCAAATTAGCCGACTGTCAAAGTCGGGACCCCGCCGAAAGCGAAGTTTACATTGTGGAGGGAGATAGTGCTGGTGGCAGTGCCAAACAAGGTCGGGATCGTAAATTTCAAGCTATCTTTCCCCTACGAGGCAAGATTCTCAATACCGAACGCGCCCGACTCGATAAAGTGGTGGCTTTTGAAGAACTTAAAAACTTAGTCATAGCTTTAGGAGCTGGCATTGGTGATACTTTCAAGCCAGAAAAACTGCGCTACCACCGGATTATTCTCATGAATGATGCCGACGTTGATGGCGAACATATCACTACTCTAGGTCTAACTTTTTTCTTCCGCCACTTACCAGAAATAGTCAAACAAGGTTACTTGTATGTAGCCATGCCACCTTTGTTTAAAGTCACGGTCGGCAAAGAAGTTGAGTATGCTTACTCGGAGGAAGAACGGGAAACTGTCACTCAGTCGGCCCTCATTAAACAGCCCAATGCCAAAGTCTCACTTCAGCGCTACAAAGGTTTGGGTGAGATGAACCCAGAGCAACTCTGGGACACCACTATGAATCCCAAAACAAGAATCTTAAAACGCATTACTATTGAAGATGCCGATAAAGCCGATACCATTTTTAGTACCCTGATGGGTGACGACGTGCCACCCAGAAAGAAGTTTATTCAAACTCACGCCAAACTAGCTAACTTGGATATCTAAATTAAAAAGGAACCTGATGCCAAAAACATTCATTTTAGGTCACATCCAACCCGACACTGACTCGGTAGTGGCGGCTCTTGGTTTGGAGTATTTATACCAACAAAAAAAGTGTTTTGAGTATCTAGATCCTCAAGCAGTCACCGCCGGACCTTTGAACGGTGAAACTAAGTATCTATTTGAGCGCTTCGGAGTCACACCCCCAGCTCAAATCACTGCTCAAGACATTGGTCCAGATGATCAGGTGGTGCTAGTGGATCACAACGAAGCCAGTCAGCGCTTGCCAAACTTGGATGAAACCCAAATTGTGGACATCATTGATCACCATAAAGTTCATCTTAATTTAGCTTCTCCCATTTACATGACTTTCAAAACTTGGGGTTCATCAACCACCATTGTTTTCTATTTAATGCAACAAAGCCAAGTTCAACCAGATAAACCACTGGCCAGTTTAATGTTATCCGCCATCCTGTCTGACACACTTGGTTTCAAATCACCTACCTGTACTAATCGAGATCGCGACCAAGCTCAAGAGTTAGCTAAACTGGCTGGCATTGACGATATCGAGGCTTTAACCTTAGATATTTTTAAAGCTAAATCCAATGTGGCAGGTTTATCAGCAGATCAATTAGCTACCAATGACTACAAAGTTTTGGAGATGAACCATCAGAAAGTTTTTATTAATCAAGTCGAAACTGTCGAACAAACCAAGTTACTTGAAGAGCGGCAATCAGAACTGATTGCCGCTCTGGAAAAAGTCCGCCAAGATATGAAACTTGATCTGGTGGTAATGGCTGTGACTGACATTCTGCAAGTTAACACTAAACTACTTCTGCCCTCAGATTTGGAAGCCACAGTGGCAGTCAAAGCCTTTGGTGGGCAAGTCCAAAACCACGTGCTGGATATTGGACCCAAACTATCTCGCAAAAAAGAAATCGTACCGGCTCTCGAAAAGGCCCTCCAAAAATAAACCATATGATTAAAGACCCAGACCAAACCAACCAGCTACCAGAAGAAACTGATGCCACTGCCCAGCCCAGCAGAGAATCTTTGATTGGCACCACTCAAGAAAGTCGATTTGGCAAGCTTAAGTACATCTCAATTGAAGATGAGATGAAAAAATCCTACTTGGATTACGCCATGAGTGTCATCGTTTCCAGAGCTTTACCTGACGTTAGAGATGGTATGAAACCAGTCCACCGGCGGATTCTGTACTCTATGTACAAAACTGGCATTCATCACTCCAGTAGTTATAAAAAATCAGCCAGAATTGTGGGAGACGTGCTGGGCAAATACCACCCCCATGGTGATGCCCCTGTTTACATGGCGCTAGTCAGGTTGGCTCAAGATTTTTCCATGCGTTATCCTTTGATTGATGGCCAAGGTAACTTTGGCTCAGTTGATGGCGACAGTCCAGCTGCCATGAGGTACACCGAAGCTAGGTTAGAAAAAATCACTAGTGAACTGCTGGCCGACTTGGATAAAGATACCGTGCCTTTTACCGACAACTTTGATGGCTCGCTGCAAGAACCCACAGTTTTGCCCGCTAAATTACCTAATTTGCTGTTGATGGGCAGTGAGGGTATTGCCGTGGGTATGGCTACCAAGATTCCCCCTCATAATTTAGGCGAAGTCTGCGATGCTATCGGGACCGTGATTGAAAAGGGTCAATCAACTCTGACCTCACCACCAAATACTAAAAAAGAGGTCACAGTTCAAGAGGTAATTGACGCAGATTCCCAAGAATTAGCGGGCAATTTTGAGACCACTGCCAGTATTGACGACATCATGGAGCTGATTCATGGACCAGATTTCCCCACCGGAGGTATTATTTATGATTTCAAGGCCATTAAAGAGGGCTACGAAACTGGCAAAGGCAAGGTGCTGATCCAAGCTAAAGCTAGGATTGAAGAATCCAAGACTGGTCACCAAATTATTATTACCGAACTACCTTACCAAGTGAACAAAGCTCGTTTGTTAATCAAGATTGCTGGTCTTGTCCGAGATAAGAAAATTGTGGGTATCAGAGACTTGAATGATGACTCAGACCGCAAGGGTATGACGATCACGATCGATCTCAAACGAGATGCCAGACCTAAAGTGGTTTTAAACAAACTCCTCAAGTACTCCGAACTCCAGACTAGCTTCCCCATGAACATGGTGGCCCTCAACAGTGAAGGTACACCTCAACTCATGAATATTCGCCAAATCTTGATCGAGTTCATCTGCCATCGGCAATTGATGATAGTCAAACGCAGTCAATACGAACTCAAAGCCGCCGGTGAGCGTTCTCATATTCTAGAAGGCTTGTTAATTGCTCTCAAAAATTTAGATGATGTGATTGATACCATCCGCAAAAGTGCCGACACCGATGTGGCCAGAACCCAACTCATGTCTAAATTTGGACTTTCGGAAATTCAAGCCATTGCCATCCTAGAAATGCAACTTAAGCGTTTGGCCGCCCTGGAAAGGCAAAAAATTGAAGACGAGTATCAGGCCATTCAAGCCACTATCAAACAACTCATGACCTTGCTCCAAAGCCCCAAAGCTATTCTCAAAGTCATTGCCGAGGAAACTAATCAACTCAAACTCCAATATGCCGATGCCAGACGCACCAAATTGATTAAGGGTAAGATTGGTGAGTTTAGCCAAGAAGATCTGGTGCCTAACGAACCAGCCGTCATCACTTTAACCGAAACCGGTTATATTAAGCGTCTCAATCCCAGTACTTTCCGGTCTCAATCCAGAGGTGGCAAGGGCAAAGTTGGTCTTAAAATGAAAGATGAAGATGTGGTCAAAGCTTTGCTTTCGGCAGAGGCTCACGACACAGTTTACATGTTTACTAATCAAGGCCGAGTCTTTAAACAAAAAGTCTACGAGATTCCCACCAGCAGTCGCCAAGCTAAAGGTACAGCCGTGGTCAACATCGTCAACCTGCAGACCAACGAAACCATTCACTCTCTGCTCATCATTGATGAAGCCAAGGATCAAGATAAATTCGTGACACTTTCAACTCGCAAGGGTTTAGTCAAGAAGACGGCTGTTAGCCTGTATCAAAACATTCGCCAAAACGGCATTATTGCCATCACCTTGAACTCTGGAGATGAATTAGTGGCTGGTAAATTGACTTCTGGCCAAGACGACATGATGCTTATCACTCACCAAGGCAAATGCATCAGATTTTCCGAACAAGAAGTCAAATCTTCTCATAGAGATACCAAAGGAGTCAAGGGTATTACTATCAAAAAAGAGGATTATGTGGTCGGTGTAGAAGTCATTCCTCATGGCAGTAAAGACGAAGACATTGGCGAACTACTGGTAATTACAGAAAATGGTTTAGGCAAACGCACCAAACTTAGCCAATATCCAGTTCAAAAAAGATCTGGTTTAGGGGTTAAGGTTTCTGATATTACTCCCAAGACTGGTCCCGTAGCCGCCGCCCGCAATGTTAATCAAGATCACAAAGATGTGGTTATCACTACCAAAGAGGGTCAAACCATTAAATTGCCTCTGACTAAGAAGTCAATTCCTATTTTGACCAGACCAACTCAAGGCGTAATTCTGATGCGCCTCAAGCCGGCCGACAAGGTCGTGGCAGTGGCTCTCACTTTCAAACAGATGGAAGAAGATGAGTAGTGGGCGACAGTCATCCGTAGCCTTGGCGTAGTAGGATGGGTGAACAACAGCCATTCGTAGCCTTGGCGTAGGATGGGTGAACAACAGCCATTCGTAGCCTTGGCGTAGGATGGGTGAACAACAGCCATTCGTAGCCTTGGCGTAGTAGGATGGGTGAACAACAGCCATTCGTAGCCTTGGCGTAGTAGGATGGGTGAACAACAGCCATTCGTAGCCTTGGCGTAGGATGGGTGGACCTGAGGGGACTTGAACCCCTGACCCCCTGCATGCCATGCAGGTGCTCTAGCCAACTGAGCTACAGGCCCAATAAATCACCTTATTACAATTCGGTATTGTAGCAGATGTCCTCGCGTACCGGGGACTTGTCATCCTCGCACCGTGTCATCCTCGTGGCCCCGACTTGTCGGGGACACGGGGATCCAGTGGCGTCAGTCATCCTCGCGTAGCGGGGATCCAAGGGTTTGTATTCTTTATTTATGTTTTGATAGATATTGATACTGATTATCATCATCTATATGTATCAATACCTTTATTCTTTATATCATTTTATATACAAATATAACAAAAGAGCAGGGGAGAGTGGGGGATTTCTCACCCTAAGTCCCCATTTAAAACAATTTCTGATTTTATCCCCAGGGCCAACTCAAGATTAGCCGTTTTTACCATAAATTAGACTTGTCGCGAAATAAGAAATGAGTTAATTTAAGTAGCCATTGCCCTTATTTCGCGACAAGTCTATTAAAGGCTAGTAAAAGTTCGATAATAGTATCATGAGATAAGACCGATATATAGGCAAGTTTACCCAAAACACCCAATTGGCGCTGTCTAACGATGACTGCTAAGCAAAACTGATCATCAAATTTGAACAAATGGCTATAAATCGGTATGGTACTTACCATGAGCTTCCCGCAGTTTTGGCCTGGTGACATGCGTATAAATCTGAGTTGTCGCAATATCTTTGTGACCTAACATCTCTTGAACATCTCGAATCGATGCGCCGTTAGATAAGAGGTCAGTCGCAAAACTATGCCTGATACCATGAGGTGTAATCTTGATGGGCAGTCGAGCTTGTCTGCAATACTTATCAACCAAGCGTTGGACACTTCTGGATGTTAACCTGGTGTTCTCGCCATCGGCTAACAAGTCCGGTTGTGATCCAGAAAACCTGATGAAGACTGGTGACCAGTTATCGCGTCTAGACAACAACCAACGATCTAACCAGACGGCAGCTCGTTCGCTCAAAAAAACCACTCGAGGCCGTCGACCTTTACCAATTACCCCAAACTCTCGGCTATTTAGATCAATTCTATCTCGATTCAAACCCACCAGCTCACTCACCCTCAAGCCGGTAGAGAAGAGGACTTCAAGAATAGCCTTATCCCGCAGACCTGCTTTACTCGAGAGTAGGGGTTGAGACAACAGTCTCTCGACTTTTTCGATATTCAGGAACTTCATCTGGTGAGATTCAGCCTTGGGCAGATCAATTTTCTCCGGATGAAGTACCGGCACGTCATTTTTAATCAAAAATTTTAACCACGATCGCAGGGCTATTGTATAATAGCTTTGTGTCCGTTTTGATAGGGTTTGACCATTCCTAGATATGTAGCGAGCCAGGTAAACTCGGTACTTGTGCACCAGTTCTTGATCAAGTTGCTTAAGATCAGTCATACCTTGATCCAGAAACCAGGTACAGAAACGTTTCAAGTAGTAGGTATAGTTACGAATTGTTAAGCGGGAGACATTTCTTTCCACCTCTAAGTACTCAAGAAATGTTTGTAAAGCTAAGGCCGGTTGAGTGGAAATCGCCATGCTCATATTATATAAGACTCTAGCAGAGTGGGCAATACTCTGCTAAAACGGTCTTCTCGAGATAAAGCCTGATGTATCAATGGTTTCTGATGTTACATTTTGATATGTTTTGTTATATTCATCAATAGTTTTTTAACCAAAAAGGGTCGTTGCCTGCATCTTAATACCAAGATGACAGAACTGTTGTGATGCCGATTGCTTGTTGATACTAAGACTGATAATTTTGTAACCTAATTAGTGAGTTACCAACCAAACCAACTCACTTAACAACAACTACTTACTTTTAACCACTGACTTTGACAATTCAGCAACCAAATTTAGCAAACCACAAACCAGAAACAACCCACTAAACAATAGCTTAAAGCTTGTTACAACGAAGTTTGACAATCTAACTATCGAACTTCGTTAGACACCAACCAAACCACCTCAACCAACGATGATTTAACTAAACAAACAAATGGGTCCAATCAACCAAAAACAGACTTTTCAAAGCCACAGGCTAAAAAGAGGTATCTAAAATCATTCTTAAGATTATTCCATATTCATCATTTGTATTTCTACTTGATGTATCAATCTATTATCAAATGCCTTCTAGCCATAAGCCCATTAGATGGTCTAAAATCGGCTTTTTCTCCCTTATACCTTACAATGTATCGTCAATACTTGGGTGACAAACCGGTAGTAGCTAATTTCAAAGAAAAACCATCAAAATCACTGTCAGCTCTCACATCAGAAAAAAACGACCAAAGAGCATTTAGGAAGACACCGATCAAAGCTAGAGCAGGCTGGTAAACCATAAATACCAGATACATGCGCACTGGAACATAAATTTCAACTTGAGAAGTCAAAACAGAGTCACCAGATCTACCAGGCTTTCATCAATAGTCTGCGTCGCAAAAGTAATATTGTGCGACATAACAGATTTGAGGTTTTGCCAACATCTCTCCTTCTAGGGAAGAGGCTAAAATAATATTTTCATATATCTTTGATACTTGTCACCTGCGCGTGTTACCTTAACTCTACTGGGACTTAACCTCTAAATCTCTGCCCATGCCCAAGAGTGGCTTTTTACCTCTCTCCAGATGTCACCCCTGGAATCATTAATTTTACCAGGCGTCATATCTGGTAGGGTGAAGTTGTCCAGAGGAATCAGGCTTCGGGTTTTGTGCGTTGCCCCAACCTACCAGAGGTAACCACAGGTCAACATGTTTAAATAACTGGTGGCTTGTGAAATATTTCTTGCATTTAGATCGTGATTCACGGCCTGAATACTTACAAAGTTATCAAGAATCCACCAGATCTAGATCTGGAATTGTGTCCTATAACAAATAAAGTTATCCACATTCACCTAGTATATCAAACCATATCACCTACTCTAGTTCCCTTCTGGCTACCAGGGTAAAATTTTGTTAGCCCCTACTCTGCACAACTCTTGTGAAATCTTTCTAAATTAATAATTTACAAATTATTATTCATTTCTTATTTAAGATCCAATCAATTACCCAATTTCTGACATCTATTTTCCAAACTTTGAATTTTAGGGCTAAAACGACCTCAAAACAAGGTCTTTCAATCCCCTGCTCTATTCACGCAAATATTGCGGTAATAGTTATTAGACTTGTCGCGAAATAAGAAATGAGTTAATTATGGATAGATTTTATAGCATTTTCGTTGATTCTGATGACGATAGCAGCCAATGCTGGTTGAGGAAGAACCAGCAAAGAAAATGCATAAAAGATGCCATAAGTAGCCATTGCCCTTATTTCGCGACAAGTCTATTATAACTGACTTTAAACCATGCATCTGGCACGTTACTTATTTACCTGGAAAAGCTAATATAAATAGCAAAATCACAAAGCCCGCTACCAGAGAGTATTCACGCCAAGTTCGAGTAAAAAGTCTTTCCTTGAGTAAGCTCTGGACCACGCCCAAACTAATATAGACCAGAGACATAATAAACAAGGCAGAAAACCAAACTGAGAAAGGAAAAAATGCCAAACAAACTGCTAGCTCGGTCACAATCAAACTCACCAGTAGGCTTGTCCAGATCATTTCAGAATTAATACTTTCCTGAAGTTTGACCGCATAAAGTGACATAAAAACCAGAGGTGCATGGGAAATAAAAATCAATGTGGCAATTAGGTAAACTGGCAGTCTGAGGGTAAAAATAGTATTGGCAAACAACAAAGACGTCAGCAGAGTAAAAAACAACCAAACGGCATGAGCCGCATACAATAGTTGAATAGTCCGACCTTTAGCCACCGAGAATATATTGGCAGACAACAAAATGGCATAAATACCCACACTAAACAAACCGGCCACCAACAACCGACTTAAAATGGTGGTGGGTAACAGAAAATAAAACCAAGCTAAACCAACGGCAAATAAAGCTGGAAAAGGTACAATTGTTAACCGCTCGTGGGGATCTAAATCATCAGACAAGGCCCAAGTGGCCACTAAGTAGACAATTAGACCGAATAGACCTACTCCAATGCCTCGTAAGTTGAGATTTGTGTACTGGATACCCAGAAACAAACCGCTTAACAAAAGAGCTGTGATGACAAACTTTTCGCGTCGTCTCATATTAATAGACTTTCTGCGAAATAAAGTAAAATTTGAACATAATTAACTCGTTTTTTATTTCGTAGAAAGTCTATTCGTCTAATCTGTCTCTGTTAAAGTGACCGTGGTATAAACGTCTTCTACATCTTCAATCTCTGTTAAAGCATCAATTAACCCCACTAGTTGTTGAGCCTGGTCTGCCTCAACAGATAGGGGTAATTTAGAAATAAAACCTTGAGGAGTTCTCTCAAAAAGGTATGACACACTACCAGGACTACCCAATGAGCCTCCAGATTTAGAAAGGGTAAATCTGATGTCTGCGCTGGTTCGATTGGGATTATCTGTCACAGCCTGAATTAACAAACCCACTCCTCCAGGTCCAAAGCCTTCGTACAAGATTTCCTGAAGTAAAGCTCCAGAAGCAGACTTACCTAAACCTCTTTCAATAGCAATCGCCACTTTATTTTTGGGCAAGTTGACTGCTCGAGCTTTATCCAAAGCCGATCGTAAAGTGGAATTAAACTGAGGATCACCAGACTTACCTTCTTTGACTGCCATTCTGATTTGCTTGGTGACTTGAGCAAAATCTTTACTCTTTTGAGCGTCAACTGCCCCTTTGCGATTTTTGATGTTATTCCATTTGCTATGACCGGACATATATCACCTCCGATTGAGTACTTAGTAGTTAAGTCGTTTGAAGCCCATTGTATCAAATCACTAGACTTTCTGCGAAATAAAAAACAATGTGTGAAAAAGTCTTAGTTGACAAGTCACCTGATGATCTGTATTCTTCTGCAGACATTAAACAATCTTTTCTATGCCAACACTTAAACAACTCAAAGCTGTCGCTATCTCTGCCGCCAGATGTGGCAACTGGCAACAAGCTTTGGATATCAATCAGCAAATTACAGAACTTGAACCCAACAATGTTAACGCTCTTAATCGCATTGGGGTGGCTTATGCTCAATCCAAACAAACCGCCAAATCGGTCAAAGCTTTCAAACAAGTTCTAGCTATCGATCGACACAACTTGATTGCCAAGAAACATTTGGCCAAACTCAACAATCACAATTCTTTATCGGCTCCTATCTTTAGCAAGCAACAATTTATCGAAGAACCTGGCAAAACTAAAGTGGTCGAACTACATCGGTTGGCTGGAAAAAGTGTGCTTCAGTCTTTATGCGTAGGCTCATCTTGCGAGCTAGTCAGAAAAAAACGCTACATCTCCATTGAGGTTAATGATCAGTATGTGGGAGCTTTACCAGAAGATTTATCTTTTAGACTCTGTAAGCTCATCACTCAGGGCAATGAATATGGTTGCTTAGTCAGATCAGTCACAGATACTTCTTGCAGTGTTTATCTGCAAGAAACGAAAAGATCAAAAAGAAATGAAAACATTCACTCCTTTCCTCCTGGCAAATTTATTGCCATTATGAATGATGAAATTGATGAGAGCATTCTGATCGACGATACACCAGTCACAGATGTTTTCAAACCTGATTCAGAAAAATCTGAAGATGTTCAGGAAGAAATCAATCCCAATGTGGCAGCTATGCCCTAGCGGTTTTAGTAGGCTTCCAAAAATTTCTCTACATCCTGGCCCAACAACACCACCACGGGTGTGCGGTAGGTTTGGTAGACATCACTAGCGCGAGTGATGTCAATTTTCATCGGTAAGAGTTGGCTCAACAGGTGGCTAACTGGTAGGCAGGTATCAAAGTGACGAGTATCTAAAATCACAAATGATTTTTCCAATGTTTGACCAGCATCATCAACTCTAACTACATAGGCTCCATTCGACTCTAAAATTTGACCATATTGGTTAGCCAAACCACCCAACTCTGTGGCGTTCATGACTGCAATACCACACTCATCAGCCCAGTTAGCAAAAGCCGGCGGGTCAGACCGGACAGTGGTCATTAATTCATCCAGGTGATTGATTTTGGTAATTTGAGTTGGCAAGTTGGCGCGCAATATCAAACTGGTTTTAAGCAGTAACCAGCGTTCATAACTTGAATAGCTTGGATCAGTCAATCCAACTTTTAAAACTTCCAGCAGAAGAGGCCAACCAATCAAATCACCTTGAGTTTTAATTGGTAAGACTTGAGCAATCGGTTGTCGCAACACAAAACTCAAGACTGCTCGCTGATAAGCTTCATCTTTGGCGTCAAGTTCAAGTAAAGGCCAGACAGCTCCCAACTGATACTGACCATAACCGCCCGGCACTTTAACATCCAAAGCACCATCAATCACCCAAACTCGACTTGATTCTAAATTATGACCAGCTTGGATAATCAGAAGATTAGATTGAGATTGATTGGTGATCAAAGGAAAAACCAAGGTTGAAACTTGGCTTTTATTTTGCATCAGTTCATAGCCTAAACCAGGTCCAATCAGAAAAATAATCACTACTCCTAGAACCAAACCCACCAAACTCAAACTTAGCCAGCGACCAATCCTCAGTAGAGTCCAGAATCTACTGACTGAACGAGCTTGAATACCTCGATGATTGCCCTGCGGATGCAGTCGATTTTCCATACTCCCCTACTCTTTGATTTTAGAAGTAAGTATTAACTGTCTGAGTTGCCCAGTCAAATTAGTCATCACCCACAGATTGTGAATGGTAGCTAAACGATAGTAACTTAATTCTTTCTGCCCATACAAATAATGTAAATAGGCTCTGGAATAACCTGCCCGGCAAGTGGCGCAACCGCAATCTGTTTGAATTGGACTGGTATCTTTAGCGAAACATTGACTGCCAATTCTGAGTCGGGCTTTATCAAATTCTGATACAAATGTTGGACGTCCTTGTTTAACTACTAAGTTACCATGAAAAAGTGCTCCGTTTCTAGCTAAACGAGTCGGACCCACACAATCAAACATGTCAAAACCAGCCGTGATGGCATCAATCACATCTTGAGGATCCCGGCCTAAACCCATGGCATAGCGAGGTTTATCTTTGGGTAAGACTTCATCCATAGCAGTCATAATGCGGCGGCTGACCTCCATGTTAAAACCAATGGTTTCACCGCCCACCGCCAAACCATCAAAAGGCAGTTTCATCAATTCAGCCGCCGCCCTTGTCCTCAAGTCTAAATACTGCCCACCCTGCACAATGCCAAACAAAGCTTGGTAATCTCCATAGACACTTAACCGTCCGTGTTTCTCCCAAACCTCTACCGCCTGCTCGGCCCAAGCCTGAGTCCTTTGAATAACTTGCTGATGAATTTTTCTATCAGTCTTATCTTCTGCGCACTGATCAAAAGCCATCATCATGTCGGCCCCAATAGTTCGTTGAGCTTCAATCGCCACTTGGGGATTAAATGTGTGCAAACTGCCATCCAAGTAAGAATGAAATTTGACTCCCTGGTCGCCAATTTTTATCCCCGGACCACCCCGAGATTTAGCCAAAGAAAAAACTTGGAAACCGCCAGAATCGGTTAAGATGGGACGTGGCCAGTTCATCAAGCGATGGACTCCACCCACCTGCTCTAAAAGCTTCATGCCGGGTCGCAAATACAAGTGATAAGTGTTAGCTAAAATAATTGGAACCTTGATTTTTTCCAAGTCAGCAGAGTCCAATGATTTAACACTGGCTCTGGTGCCCACTGGCATAAAAACCGGGGTTAACACATCACCATGAGTCGTGGTCATCATTCCAGCCCGCGCCCGACCACTAGTAGCTTCCAGTTGAAAGGAAAATTTATTTTGAGGTATGAACACGAAGAGTATCTTATCACTTTTGCAAGTCGCTCAATTGACCACACTAGCAGATATTACTCCTATTTTGGACCCAATGTATCTGTCAAATTCAAACATGCCCATGTGTGCCAGTTAGCGCAGTGGACATCACCACCCATCCGTTTAATTTCTACAATAGACTTGTCGCGAAATAAGAAATGAGTTAATTATGGATAGATTTTATAGCATTTTCGTTGATTCTGATGACGATAGTAGCCTCAGCTACTTGAGGAAGAAGAAGCAAAGAAAATACATAAAAGATGCCATAAGCAGCCATTGCCCTTATTTCGCGACAAGTCTAATAACGGCATCTTCCCCAAATCTTTGTGTCACGTCTTCATTAAACACACAACTTGAATGATTATATCAAAATGCTCATGCTTTAGACTCGCCCACCTGCATTCTGGAAAAGCGATTCACCACCAATTTTTCCCCCACTTTGCCACTGATAGTTTTGACCAATTCGGCCACAGTCAGACTAGGATCTTTAATGAATTCTTGTGCCAATAGTTCCGGCACGTCTTTGGGGTTCATAGCCACTACTTGCATAGCTATATCTTTGGCCATGGTTTGAAATTCACTATTTCTTGCTACAAAATCAGTCTCACATAAAACTTCAACCGCAGATGCCACCTGGTTATTAGCATGAAGATAGTCAACAATATACCCAATCTTAGTTTCGCGGGTTTGCTTTTTTTCGGCCCTGGCCATGCCTTTGGCTTTAACAATTTCCAAAGCTTTGGCATACTTGCCTTTAGCTTCGGTTAAAGCTTTTTGGCAATCCATCACACCAGCTCCAGTTTCCAAGCGGAGTTTCTTAACGTCTTGAGGTGAAATTGGCATTAAAACATTTCTTTCTGATGGCTACTCAGTTTTTTCAACCTTTGGCTTCAGCTTCTTTTCTGCTTTTCTGCCTTCATCATAGGCTAAGGCCATGGTTTTGACAAAAACCTCGATTGATTTGACCGCGTCATCGTTACCGGGCACAGGTAAATCAACCAAATCCGGATTGGAGTTGGAATCAATCAAAGCAATCACCGGCACATCCAACATGCGGGCTTCTTTAATAGCGTTGGTTTCTCGATTAGGATCAATCACTATCAGACAGTCCGGAATGTTTTTAAGACCTCTCAAGCCATCAAAAAATCTTTTGAGGCGGTTGAGTTCTTTCTCCAGTTGCACAATCTCGTACTTGGTTCGGCCTTTGTAGGCTCCAGCTTCCAAATTACTTTCAATCTGCATCATCTGTTTGAGTGATTTCTCAACTTGGGTCCAGTTGGTCAGAAAACCACCTAGCCAACGAGAGGTGATATATAACAAGCCTGACGTGGCCACTTCGGCCTCAATTACAGCTTTAGTTTGGCGTTTGGTACCCACCATCACCACTTTTTTGCCTTGACGAGCCAGATCAAAAACTAAGTTGTAGGCCAGTTTCAACTGGCTAGCTGTTTTTTCCAAATCAAAGATGTGAACTCCATTTTTTTCCATGTAAATCCAGGGCTTCATTTTAGGATGCCACTTGCGTTTGGGGTGACCAAAGTGCATGCCGGCTTCAAACAATACGCCCAAGTCAAAATCGGGCGATTGATCGGGAAGTTTAGTTAGATCAATCATGATTAAACATGTCCTTTCTTCGCAAAGTTTTAGGCTTTGCCTGGTTGATGACGGTGCGTGACTGAGGACTACCACCGATGCCAGATTATAGACTTGCCAAGAAATAAAAAACGAGTTTCCTTATTTCTTGGCAAGTCTAATTATTAACAGGTGTTTATTGTACCATAGTTAAAACATTTTTCATCAGGCAGGCGACTGTGACCGGTCCTACCCCACCTGGCACAGGAGTTAAGAAACTAGCTTGAGTAGTAACTGATGCCATATCTACATCGGGTTTAGGCTCTCCTACATCTATTAATATCACTCCTTGTTTGAGCATTGGACCCTTAATTAATCCCGGCATACCGGTGGCAGAAATAACTACATCGGCGTCCAACAAAAGCTGACCAGATTGGATTCTTTGCGCCAGTTCTGCCCGACCCAACAACAGAACCTGCGCTCCTCGATTGCTCAACTCATAGTAAATCGGCAGGCCCACAATCTCCGAGCGACCAATCACCACTACTTTTAAGTCGGTTTGAGTGACTAAGTGACTGACAGGCAGAGGTGATTGATTCAAAATATCCAACACCGCCTGGGCGGTAGCCGGCAGGACTCTCCCCCGCTCTTGCCACCGCTTGTTTTTGATCGCCCGCAAAGTGCTGGGATGGAGGCCGTCCACATCTTTGTCTGGATCAATCACTGCCACCAAACTCTGCCACCACTGGCTAAACAGCGGTACAGGCGTACTTGGCTGGCAACTGGCTTGCCAAACCTTCTGGGCCGGTTTCTGGATCATGACACCGGTGACTTGACAATTTCTATTGGCGGTCTGGATTTGTTTGATTATTTTCTCTGGACTATCCGCCAATGACAACCAAACCGGCTGGAACTCAATGCCCGCTTCTCCAGCCGCCTGCTGTTTAAACTTGGTATACAGCCGGCTACCGGCGTCTTCTCCAAAAACCAGCGAAACAATCTTGAGCCGAACACCTCCTGCCCGCAATCGATCAACTCGCTGTTTGAGCTCTGATAACTGTCGTTTGGCAAAGCCAATGCCATTAAATACCTGCATAGAGCCAATTATCTCACATCATTTTTCTATTCATTCTAAATTGACAGTCTCATCACGTCTTATAATCTTTTGCGCTTGACAAAGAAGAAGAAGAAAATATACAACTAAGGCTATCAATTAACTCCAGAAAGAGGTGGTCTATGGAACGTTTTACAAGAGATTATCTAGTTAGTGAGATAACAGAATATAAGGATCTGTCTGCTGACGATCTTAGGGGGATGACCGTTCCCCAAATAGCAGAAATTCTACAAGCTCAAATTGACCTGCTTAATACTATTGTGAATGCTATGCGGGGTATAACAAATCCCAAAAGTGACGCAAGAAATAGGGTATCTTCTGTTACCGAACTCTGTTTCGACGAGTTAGCAAAACGCTAATCATCTTCTCCTCCCCAACTTGTCATTCTCCTCGCGCGCCCTGTCATTCTCTCCGCCTGGGCGGGGGGAATCCAGTGGCTAATCACCTACTTCTGGATTCTTGCTGACCCTGTCAAATCGTGGACGTAGGAGTTTTTTTGAGGAACTTGAGTTATTATCAAACATAAAAATCGAATTGTTACCCAAACTTAAAGATTATATCAACACCAAGCTGACCGAATGGGGGCAGGGTTGAAAACTTTGTATCAAATTAAGATAGTTTGTTTTGGCAAGCAATTTTTAAGGTAGAAACAAATGCTATGAAGTTAAATTTCTGATTCAAAACTAACTTCACCACCAAAACTATTCCACCAAATGCTACATCCCCCATCAAAGTGTTTCTATAAAATGGCAGAGCTAGTGTGTAGCAAGTCACTAATCCCTCAACAGTTCGAGGATACCAATTGAGCCAAACTCCAAAATTAGACAGCAAAAAGAACAAGAGCGAGGCCATTGGCAGTAAAAAAAGTTGTCTTTTAATCACTCCCCCCCGTCCATCTCTACTGCCAAAAAGAGTTGTTTTTCTGGCCACCAGTCCCATCAGCCAGTACATCAGAAATCCGCCATACGTCCATAAAAATCCTGGATAGTGACCACCGCGAAGCAGATCAAACCCCAAAGTCACCAGCATCAAAGGCCAGAGTGATTTTGAAAAAAAGCCCAACGTGCCCACGGGACTAAAGTTGGCAGGCAAAAAACCAAATCGGGATACAAAAACCAAGCCCACAACCAGCATCGACCTCATTAGACTTGTAGTGAAGTAAGGACAACGGCTAGTCAGCAGTTTCTTCAAATAAATCTGATTTAATTTCTTCATATCTAAATTCGATTCTATCACCTTGGTTTAAGACCGTTTGATCCGCGCCGGCTTGAGCATATTCGCCATTCACATACAGCGCCCAATAGTGGCCTGCATCACCAGCTAAACCATTGATCGATTCAATAAAAACTCCAAATTCATACTCTTTGTAGGCGACGCTGGCCTTGGTTTTCAGCAGATCAAAAGCAGTTTGGCCTTCAACATCTGCCTCAAGTTCAATTAAGGTCTGTTGATCAATTTCTTGCGACAATGTGGGAGAAGCGTAAATCTGATCTTGAACTTGAACCGGACTAGTTTCTTGCCCCAGGTTGCTCCAACGCTGACCAATTTCTGATTTTTGTAACCAGACGCTCAAAGTTAATACGACAACTAATAGAGGAATCAACACTAATATTTTTTTTGACATATGCAGAAATGATTGGTACTAGACTAGGACGGTCAATTGTACACAAGTTTGGTGAAAAGCGAAAGCTAATAAACTACTCAAATCGTAGAACAGATAATACATTTTGTGCATCCAGTGAAAATACCAGTCATGCAATTATTAAGATTATTATTGACTAGTCTCCAACCCACAACTTGAGTCGATCGACATTGGCTTTGTTTGGACCTTTTTTGCCTTCACCAGGCACTTCCAACACCAAGGGTATCCGTTTTACCTGCCGATAGTTAAGAAAGTACTGCAAATCTCTCTTGTCAATCTTGCCCTCTCCCAAGTTGGCATGTCTGTCCCGGCCAGATGCAAATAAATCGCGACTATCGTTAACATGAATCATTTTTAAACTTGACCATAGTTTAAGTTTGGTAATTATTTGCAGAGCACTGCCCACTACCCGATCTTCAAACATAGCCGATTGGCCTTCAAGGCGAGGTGGTTTGTGACCCAAGTAGTAGCCTGTGGCAAAAGCGTGACAAGTATCAAAACACCAACCCAAACGTTGCTTAATTTGACCGTGTTTTTTCTCAAAATTTTGAGCCTGCCAAACACCACTCACCATGTCCAACAACCAGCGAATTTCTGTTAAGTCACTGCAAACTTTGCCCTGTTGACCAGCCGAGTTTTCCATCAATAACCGCGATTTTACAGGGGTCGATTTTAATAACTCAACAATTAGTTTGACTAGTCCGTCTCGCACAGCCAACCAACCCCGACCTTGATGACTACCCAAATGCACAATCACTCCGCCCCCACCAATCAAAGCGTCAAACTCCAAATCATAAGTCAATGTTTGGATTGATTTTTTAACTAAGTCGGGTTTGTCGGAAACTAAATTGACTAAATAGATCGCGTGAGTATAGATGGGTGAAACAGCGTATTTGTGACTTTCTGAACTAATCTCTTTTAAGTCATGTTGCGCCAGTGGCTTCTTGGCCCACACCCGAGGACTACCCGAAAAGATTTGCACGCAATTACAGCCTATGACTGAGGCTCGTGCAAAAGCCTGCTCTGCTCCACCAGCTGTAGAGACGTGAGCACCAATTTTTCTTTTCATAATTAAACATATATAACACATATTGGTCTTTTCTACCAATCATGCTTATAGTGTTTATGATGATAATTGTTTAAAAGAAATTCGATTGGTTAGTGCTTCTGAATCTATATTTTCTCCCATTCGATATTGATAAATACAATAAATTTGAACTGTATTTGATTTCTTGTTTTGTAATAAAAAATGAGATTTGAGTTTAAATAAATGAGATGGAAAATCGTGTGAATTTTTGGTAAGAATTAAGAGGTCTTTTTGGTGATTTTTTGCTAATACACCTAACACTAAATCAGTTATATCTGCACTGGCACTCCTTCTACCATAATTAAGAATTAACTCTTGAATTTGTTGACTGTAAACTTGAGCGCTAACTGGCAGATAACTTTCAATACATGATTGAATCAAAGTCAATCTTTTCTGCATATCCTCTTCTGATTTTGATCCCTTAATAAACTCAATAGCTACTTGATCAACTGTCACAAGTGTGCAATTCAACTTTTTAATTCTTCCCAAAAAATCGACAAACTCATCTTTATGATCTTCATAATCAATGAAAAAAGATGTATCAAACAATAAATGTTTGTTTCTGACTGTTCGGTTAAGTGAAGAGGGAATAATAATCGCTGACATTTTCACGCTCTTTTCTCAAATATTCTGCTTGTTCCCTTAGGGATTTTGCCACTTGCTCTGCCAAAATCCGCAACTCTTCTCCGCTTTTGGGCGAAGTATTTTTAAACTTCGGAAATGGATTTTTGATCGTTTTGATTTTCATAGGCTTATATTATCATACTTTTCTGACACCAAGTGTGATCCCCCTTTGTCATTCCCCCCGCCCAGGCGGGGGGAATCCATCCCCCACTGACCAACCTGCTGATTCACAAAGCAACGTAACATAAGCAAATGAAAATGCTGTTCAAAGATGCTATAAGTAGTCGTTGTCCTTATTTCGCAACAAGTCTAATTATGAAAAAACTCTCTTCTTCAACAATCAAACACAGTCGTCTCGGTCGATTTGAAGTATATTTCCAAAATCAACCAGAGTTCCACATACTGAAGCGCGAGATATTTGGTCAAGCATGTTACTATTTTGAATCAAACACCACTCAACCCAAAATTCTAGACGTTGGAGCTCACATCGGCTTGAGCTGTCTTTACTTCAAAAAGCTGTATCCAGGCGCCAGAATAACTTGTCTCGAGCCCATTGCCAGCTCATTTCAACTACTGGAAAGAAACATCTTGGAAAACCGGCTGGATGATGTTGTCTGCCATCAATTGGCTCTGGCACCAACGGCCGGCCGGCTAACTCTGCACATCGATCCCACCACCGCCCATTGGTACTCCAGCACCAGCATTTTACCCGGCGCCTGGAATAGCCAGCAGAAGACACAACCCATTCAAGTCACAGCCGCTACTCTCGCGCGTCTGATTGACCAACCAATTGATCTGCTCAAACTTGATGTCGAAGGCGCCGAGCAAACCATTCTAGAAAATGGCCAAGCCATCCTGCCTCAGATTAAACAACTGCTAGTTGAGTTTCATCCAGGAGCCAATCAGTCATTAACCTCTTTAGTTAATCTGCTCAAAAAACGGGTTAAGTGACATTTCGTGTTGGTAAAATAGAGGTTTTAGATTGATAAATACGTCCTATTGACACTAATTAAATATCTGGTAGTTTATACAGATGAAAAAAACGATGCAAACTGTGTCAAAATACACTCCAAAAATGGGG
>JAHIVK010000066.1 GCA_018816385.1 Patescibacteria group bacterium | reverse complement strand
TTAATTATGGATAGATTTTATAGCATTTTCGTTGATTCTGATGACGATAGTAGCCTCAGCTACTTGAGGAAGAAGAAGCAAAGAAAATGCATAAAAGATGCCATAAGTAGCCATTGCCCTTATTTCGCGACAAGTCTACTATATAAAGATTGGCCACCAGAGCATTCAGAAAAGGATTTTTGCTCATATAGGCGTTAGCATAGATGTTTTATGATCATTTTTCAATGGGACTCTATGGTTTTGATGAATAATTATTGGGCTTCACTTAATTGTTAAGAATTGGTAACTTTTAAGTTTCCAATCCGTCAACTCTTCCACATACTTAGTCAAAGATTTGGTTTTAAGATTGGGGCGCTTGAAGCCCAGAGTTTCAATTAGATCAGCCAAAGCCTCTACTACCTGAGATTGAGGTCGCTGTTTTAAGATCAATTGCCTAATATTCAAAATGTCTTGATATTGTTTTTGATCAATCTCTTCTTCCACAAAAATTCGATTAATAATCTCCAAAAACTGGAGTAGTTGTTTGACAGTTTTGAGTTTAGTGCGGACTTCTGATGTATCAGATTCCAGTCTGGTTTGGGTCAAAATAGGGATTGATTTGGTGATGATGAGCAGTGACCTAATCAGATTACCCGGTTCCAGGGAGCCAATTTGACTAGAACCGATTCTCCGAGCGCCTTTAGCCAGAATCTGAATTCGGCCAAACTCTTGACTCAAGAGCGTGACTAAGCGATCAGTTTCACCTAAGTTTTTATAACCAATCACCACAGCTTGAATTTTTGCAGACCGAGTTGGCATATTTAACTTAAATGGCAGATTTTAGAAAGGCGTAGAGTATTGAGTATCTTTGATTATTGTCAGTTTATCCTGTCCCCCATTCACATCCACCATCATTTCATAGCTGGTTACTCCACCTTGTTTCCAAACTTTCAGCTGGTAATCCTCTGCTTCGTAGGGAATTTCATACTCAAGTTTAAGTTTAGCTGTGCCCAAAGGTTCTAGATTGAAAAAGCCATCAAAAACGGTAAAACCATTTTCTTCATAGGTACTGGGCTCTTCACTATAACCTTGGGCTTTAATTAATGTGGCTCCTTTAGGTACATAGATTCGACTCCAGTCGTTGAGAGTTGAGTTAAGACAGAGTTTGCCAGCTTCCAGGTTACAGTTATCCGCCTTGCGAGGATTTTTGTAGGTAATTTCAAGTGATTTCATTAGTTTGCCATCAACTGGCGTTTGGCAAGTATTATTAACTTCGTAACTGGTAAAAAGGTTAGATTTAGCTCCGCCTAAATTGCTATCAATAATGGCCAGAAAGTCTCCCTGATCTCCCGCCCTCATGATGCCAGCCCCATCAAGAGAGATAGCGGCCTGTTGGTCATTTTCGTCCAAAAAGTAAAGCTGAATGTGACGCTCTGCTAACTGACCAAATCCGGTAGAAAATAAGTCTGGCCAAACTGTTTTGGGCGCAGTGTAAGCTTTAGTTAGTAAAGCTCTCATCAGAGGACCAATAATCCCTTTCCGATCTGCTCTTAAATAAGGTGTGGGTCGGGTGATAATCTCGGACAAAATGTAAATAATTTGCGGACAGTCACAGCGAGCGTCAATTTCGCTGGTAAAAGTGCCATACCCCGGCACATCAATTGGACCTAAGACTTTCATTAAGTTGGTCACAAACTCGGTGTCGATAGCGATAATACCATCAATGTCTTGAGGTTCACCTTTAATCTTTTTATAGTTTTCTAGGAAGAGATCCATGGCAGATTGAAAGTCGGGCGAGATATTCATATCGCGCAAGTTCCATTTCTTTTCTGTGGTTAAGTAGCGACCAAGTTCTTTTGGAATGGGCGGTTTGGCATAAAACTTTTTGTCCAGTTCATAGATATCGTCCGATTTTTCCGGGGTGACTTTGCCGTCTTCTACAAAGACTGTAGCGTAAGCAGTTAGGAAACCACCGGTAGCTCGAATTTCATTATCGTTTTGAAGCAGAATCAGATATTTTTTTCGGTCTCCCCCACTCCCCATAATGCTAGGCAGTTGCTCTAAAACTGGTCTAAATTCGGTCAAGGCAGATTGAGCTCCTTGACCCATATCTTGGGCTAAAATAACGTACTTTTTGATATCTTGGCCTCTAAATGATTCTGGGTAACGGTTGGGGTTAATCGCAGATAAAGCTTGGTTGAGATTATTGACATGAACAGCGATGGCGTCAAATTCAGGTAGAATTTTGGATAAAGTTTCAATAATCAGTTTCAATCTGTCCTCGGCGGTGCCACCAGTGAATGAGTCTTCGCCAGAAAAGCCCAAGACATCAGCATAAGGAGCAATAGAGTTAATAGATAACTTGGCCGCTTCTAAACCAGACCGGCCAGCCGATAAGGCATGTTGACCATCTTGGAAGTAGCTACTGGCAAAGGGTACAAATGACCAGAGATTGAGCTGGCTATATAACTGTTCAATTTGGATGAGTTGTTCGTCAATTTTTGTCAAGCCCTCAGCCACTGCCGGCAAGTTTTGATTCTTAAAAGCTAAGTAGGTGGTTTGACCAGTTTGCTCTAACTCACTACCAAGTGATTTAATTGCTATGATTTTCGTGTATAAGTGGGCAACTAGCACAGATAAAATAGTTAAAATTAGCAGAAAGAAACTACTGATTATCAGGAGAACCCTTTTTGTTCTAGGTGAAAGACTTTTTTTCTTCAAGCCCAGTGGGAATTGTTTTGTTTTAGAGAAGCATTTGAGTTTCGTGGAGAGTATCGCCACAGATTGACTTGTTTTGTTGAGCAGTAAGCTAACTTTTGGAAATTTTTTCATAGGTGAATTGATTGATGAAGTTTGAACTTAACTTGGTTTTGTGAGCATCTCTTGGGATAGGATCAACAACACACCAGTTAGTATAACAAATAAATAACAAGATCACGCTCTTAATTTTGTCTAGGCGATTAAATGTGATATACTATGTCCTAGAAAGGATGTTTGCAATGCGAAGAGAAACTGCAGAAAGAACAAAAGCTGGTGAAGGTGGGGAATCGCAACCAATCGGTCAAACAGAGCGTGAGCCTAAAACTTTGATTTTATGGATTATTGAAGATAATACCATTTTTCAAAAATTTCTGATTCGAGAAGTAGGCCTGTGTGGTTTTCCTCATCCTTTAGCCATGGGTAGTGTGGCAGAGTGTCGTACATTGCTGGCAGAAGGAAATAGACCCGACATCGTACTGTTGGATGGAAATTTAGAAGAACATCCCTCTGTATCTGCACAACATCAAGATGCTCAAGCGGTTCTAACACTTTTGGCACGCCACGATTGTCATCCCCATATAATTGGCATGGCTGGTTTAAAATTTTTACCAGGAGAAGTTTGGAACGACCTTAGCAAAAAAAATGTTTACCAGTTGCCAGAAGTTCTAGAACAGCTACTATCAGTTATAGATGGGCATAACCAATATGCTCGATAGCATCAGTCTTTTTTGTACTTAAACTTCGTCAGAACAAAATCTTAAGACTTATGAAAGCGCTAAATCTACCACTTACTCAGCATAGCCTTGGGCGTTAAAACCAGAATTTTCAAATCTTCCAGCAGACTTTGTTTTCGGGCATACCGGGCGTCCATTTGAGCTCTTTGGGCAAAGGGGATCTCGTTGCGGCCGCTAGTTTGCCAAGGACCGGTAATGCCGGGTTTGACCGACAGAATTTCTTTGATGTACTGTTTTGTTTCCGGATAACGCTGGGCTTGTTCGTCTAGCTCTCGTTTGAGGTAAGCTCTGGGACCCACCATACTCATTTCGCCTTTGAAAACATTATAAAGTTGAGGAAACTCATCGATAGTCAACGAACGCAAGATACGACCCAGCTTAGTAATGCGAGGATCATTTTTGAGTTTCCAGTCGCCATTTTTGAACTCCTCCAGCAATTTGGGATTGTGTTTATGCAAAATATCATCGGCGTTAGGCACCATAGACCTGAACTTAAACAAAGCAAATTTTTGACCATTTTTACCCAAGCGAATATGGCAGAACAAAATAGGGGGACCAGATTCAATCATGATGGCTAGAGGCACTACGATCCAAACTGGTAAAAATAAAACGCACAGCAAACTAGCTATTACTAGATCAAGAAAGCGTTTGGCTTGGTCGTAAGTCATCATCAGCTTTGGATATTATAACCTGATTAGAGATAGTCTTCCACTTGGTCTTTTTTGAGTTGCTCGACAATCTTTTTGACATCTTGGCTTTTTGACTTGGGGGCTACCAGCAGTATCTCATCAGTATCGACTATAATCATGTCGTTGACTCCAAGGAGAGCCACTAAACGATTATTGGTGTGAACTAAATTATTTTGAGAGTCTAAGTAAAAAATGTCTTTAGATCCAGATTGACCATTGCCAATAATCACATTGCCAGCTGGATCTTTTTTGCCTAAATCATAGACCACTTGCCACTCACCAATGTCATTCCAACCAAAATCGCCAGGAATTAGCAGTAAGTTTTTGGCTTTTTCAGAAATGGCATAATCAATAGATATAGTATCTGCCTGGTCATAAATTGCAGGTAGAGCTTGCATAAATTTGTCTGGTTTGAGTTTGGGTAGATCTTTAGTCAGTTGATAAAGAGAAGGCATGTGTTCCTTAAATGATGCTTGGAGAGCTTGGGCAGACCAGACATAGTTGTTAGCATTCCAAAAATACTTGCCGGTAGCAATCAAAGCTCTGGCGGTAGATTGATTAGGTTTTTCTGTAAATTTAGCTACTTGAAAAACTGGCGCTCCATTACCTAAGTGCTTGAGTTCTGGTCCGATCTTGATATAGCCAAAAGCGGTTGAGGGATGGGTGGGCGCAATGCCGATGGCAACCAAGTGTTTGTCATCTGTCGCCACTTCGGCCGCCACCCGCATCACTCTCATAAACTCTTTTTTGTTGGCTACCAAATGATCGGCCGCTCCGTTGACTAAAATGGCTTTGGGATCAAGACTCATGGCGTACAAAGCTCCAGTCAACATGGCCAAAGCTGTATCCCGCTTATCGGGTTCAAGGATAATATTTTGCTTGGGTACGTCAGGGGCTTGCTTGGCAATATCGCTGGCGTATCTTTTGGTGGTGACAATAATAATGTTTTGCCCAGGAATAAACTCATTAAATCGCTTCAAGGTAACTTGAAACATGGTTTCTTCACCCAGCAATTTTAAAAACTGCTTGGGAGTTTTTTTGCGTGATTTAGGCCAAAGTCTAGTGCCTCCACCACCAGCTAAAATTAAACCATATAAGTGGGGATTATTTGTCATATGCCATCCTTTGACTGTGCCACTCATCATACACTAATTTGGTCATACGCTGAATAAAGATTTGACTGGAAAGTTTTTTAACTTCTGATGTGAGTTTGGCTGGTGAAATCTTGAGTTTTTCTAATTTCAACAGGCCCTTGATCATTGCGTCCAGACTTTGTTCTTTGAGATGGACAGCTAGGTGTGATGTTAAGACTTCTGCCACTCCGCTTTGAGCATGAATTAAACTGGGTTTACCAAATTGAGCCATTTCCAAAGGTACTAAACCAAAATCTTCAATGCCGGGTGCCAAAACTGCTCGAGTTTGTGCATAAAGCCAAGTCAAATCCGATTCATGCACAGAACCTAAAAAACAGATCTGGGGTTGATGTTTGGCGATATATTGAATGGCAGTTGAAAAATTCATATCGGCAGGTCTGGTCCAACTATCATCGCCAGTTAAGTTTTGCAGGCGATGCAGATCAACTCCCACACCCACAATCAGCAAGGTTTTTTGGAGTTTACGACAAGCTTTAATCGCCAGATCTATTTTTTTGTATTCAACTAAACGAGCCACGCTTAAGTAATACTTGGCTATAGATGGTAATTTGGGGTAGAGTTGCTGATCTATTTTAAAAGGTTTAATGGGTGGATAAACCACAGCTTTGATTTTTCGGTCATATGCCTGAGTAATTCTGCTAGCCACTTGATGTGATAAAGCCATGATCATATCGGGTCGCAAACTGACAGATTGATCCCACCACTTGATGTATTTGAGCATGAGTAAGACCAGTTGATTAATAATTGGCCATTTCAACCAATTGGCTGTGGATAAATAGGTTTGTTCAAGTTGATATAAATATCGAGGTGGGGTTAAAACATAAGCTATATGTAATTGATGGGGTTTGGTCAAAACTCCTTTAGCTTCGCCACTGGAAACCGAGATGACAATGTCATATTCATCTAAATTCAGAGATTCAAAAGCCAGTGGCATCAGGGCCAAAAACCACTGATGATGAGTTTTGGCGAAAGGTATTTTTTGGAGAAAAGTAGTCGAGATATGTTTAAATTTATTCTGCCAAACAGCTTGATGATGACTAACACTAGTTAGTAAATCTGCTCCGGGAAAAGCTTGAGCTAAGACTGCCAGCAGATACTCTGCTCCGCCGTACCGAGTATTGGTTCGATCATAGATGATGGCCACTTTGGGTGACGCAGTCAAAACAGAAGTTGTCATAACCTAATTTAACTTTGAACAAGACTTTGGTAAAGCTTGAAAATTTCTGTCGCCATTTGGACCCAGGAATACCGTTTAATTTGTTGGGCACCTTTTTTAATCAACGACTGATGGTGTTGGGGCAATCTGCCGATGGCATCCAGTAATGATTTGGGATGATGGGGATCAAAATACAGAGCCGCCTCTCCATATATTTCGCGAAAGACAGCAATATTTGAAGCCAAAACAGGTGTGCCACAAGCCATGGCTTCCAGACCAGTTAAGCCAAATCCTTCAGAAAAAGACGGCTGAATTAAGGCTGTGGCTTTGGTATAAATCATGGCTAAATCCTCATCAGTTTGATTAAATAGAAACCAAACTCTGGACTTAATTTTTAGAAGACTAATTTGGTTTTGGATATCCAAGGCAAAATTTGACCTAGCGGTCACAATCACTAATTGAAGTTGTGGATTAAGTTGCAGAGTTTTGAGAATCAGGGGGATGTTTTTGTGAGGATAGAGAGAGCCAACATACAGCAAATAGTCTTTGGGCAGATTGACAGACGCTTGTTTCGATTTGGGCGGTTGAATTGACACCCCCTCACTTAAAACATGAATTTTGGCCGATGTTTGAGGATAGAAATTTTGCACCTCTGCCCGGACTTTTTGGGAAGGCACGATAATGGCCAAAGCTTTAGATATGGCATGAGCCACAGTCAGTCGATAGAAACCATATTTAAGATTGTATTGCCAAGCAGGCAAGGTGGTGGCTTTGCCTCCTCGTTGGTAATGCCAGAGCAAATCATGGATGGTTAAAATAACTTTTCCCCTATACAACAAGGGTAAATTAAAATGAGGTACGTGGAGTAGATCGAGTTTTTGCCCGGCAAATATCCAGGGCATGATCAACTGCTCTTTGCATGAGTAGTGCCTAACTGGAGCTATCACCCACTCGACGAAGTTGGGTGGGTTAAGTAGCAGTTCTTGAGCTTGAGCCTTATTGGTGACAAACAAAACAAATGTAACTTGAGTTTTATTTGGGGAATTTTGTGAGATAGCCACCAAATGTTTGACCAGTTCGGCCGTATATCGACCGATGCCAGCGTGCTGTCTGCCCGCTAACCGGCAGTCAATGCCAATTCGCATTTGAGACTTTCTGCAAAATAAGGAAAACGGTTACTTCCGTTTTCTTTTACACATTTTAGTTACTTCTTCTTCCTCAAGTAGCATTGGCTACTATCGTCATCAGAAATAACCAAAATGAAGTAAAATTGTAACATAATTAACTCGTTTTTTATTTCACAGAAAGTCTTGAGACTTTCTGCAAAATAAGGAAAACGGTTACTTCCTTGTTTTACTGACAGTTTTCTTCCGAGTAGCTTTTCTAATTGGTTTCTTTTTGGCGATGGCTTCATCGACAATCGCTTCCAATTCAGAAATTTCGTCTTCATTCAGTCCAGCTGTCACATCTAGATCACTCATCATTTCCACTTGGTTCATCAGAAGTTTAATCTTCTTTGATCTGATTAGACAGCCCACAATGGCGTAGACAAAATAAAGACAGGCCACCACTGCGCTCACCAAAGGAATATACTCCATCAATTTGGGTTCAACGAGCAGTTGTTGACCAGCGTAAACATAGCGCAACAGCAAAGATGGAGCGATGATGGTCACAAACAAAGCCGCCACAAACATCAGTAGGGATGTGAGCATCTCCTTGTTGTTTTTCATCATTAAATACTGAACTTGAAACTGATTCTTGGTCATATTGCCCCTCTTTTTATAAAAATAAATACGCGCAAACAAAATCTGACTAGCTCGGGATACTGCCCCCGATAATGTTTGTCGTAGTATTGTAACATAGTCTGATAGAAGTGCTTTTTAGTCTGGAGAGCAATAGTTTGAGAAATACTTTTGATGCCCGATTTGTATTTGTGATGAATGATCTTGGCCAATGGATAAAAAATAATTAGGTAGTTAGCCATTCTAAACCGGCGACACCAATCTAAATCCTCGGCATACATAAAGAACTGCTCATCTAACCATCCGACTTGATCAATAGCAGAACGTCTAGCGATCATGGCCGCTCCCGAACAAGCTCCAATTTGGTGGATTTGATCCAGAGGCAAATACCACTCATGATATCTGCCAAACAGCTTGACTTGGGGAAAAAAGTCTTCAAGTTTGGCAAAATAACAAAAAGAAGCCCAAGGAGTGGGTTCGCCTCGATGACAGGCTGGGTCAAGTTGACCATTACTAAACTCAATTCGAGGAGTAATAACGGCCACATCTGAGTGTTTATCCAGATATGACAGTAAGTCATCAAGTTTGGATTGAGGTGTGAACTCAATATCTGAATTAAGGAGCATTATGTACTTAGCTTGACTCTTTTTTAAAGCCAAATTATTGGCCACACTGTAACCTCGATTGGTATTGAGCTGATGGTAGGTAGCCCAAGCAAATTCTTGTTTCATCAAGAGGGCGGTGTCATCTTGACTGGCGTTATCCACCACCGTCACAGCCATGTTGGTTTTTGTTTGATCTAAAACTTCTGTTTTAAGACTGGAAAGAGTCTTCTTCAGCCAAAATTGGCTGTTGTAAGTCACAATAATAATTTCGAGTCGAGGCTTGGTCATAATTCGTTTCTTATTAGACTTCTTGCGAAATAAGGCAAACGGTTATTTCCGTTTTCTTTATACACATTTTAGTTACTTCTTCTTCCTCAACCAGCATAGACTACTCTTTCTCGCGCTCTGGTATGTCATCCTAGCGCCCACTGTTTGTTATCCTCGCGACAGCGGGGATCCAGTGGATGGATGGTTGGCCCATAGTTTGATAGATTTTATCAAGTTCTCCCGAAATTAGCGACCAATCATAGTATTTTTTGACAAATCGCTTGCCATTTTCCGCCAAGCGTTGTTGTTTGTCTGGATGTTTAAGTAAGTCCAGAGTGTGATTGGCCAGTTCTTGGGCGGTGGTGCCGATCATGACGTGAATGCCGGCTTTGACTTTTAAACCCTCAACTGCAGTCGGAGTGGCTACCACAGCCGTACCCGAAGCCAAGGCTTCCAGAACTTTATAGCGAGTGCCTTTACCACTTAAAACTGGAGCGATCAAGACTCGAGATGTACTAAAAGCCGTTCTAATATCAGGAATGCCTCCCTCCACAGACACACTGGGTTTATTGTTTGCTAAGTGTAAGATTTCGGGTGATGGAGCATTACCCACAATGTGTAATTTAGCTTGGGGCATTTGTTTAATAATCAGGGGCCAAATTTCTGACACTAGAAAGTTAACAGCTTCTTTATTGGGTAGCCACTTAAAAGTGCCCACAAACAAGACAGTGGGTTGAGGATTGGGTTGACTGGGATGTTGATCAAACCAGTTAGTGTCAACACCATTAGCCACCACTTCAATTTTATTGGGATTATTGACTAAGGGAGCAATCAATTGTTTATCATCGGCGCTCATGACAATTAATTTGTGGCAGTCATTCCAATAGTGTTGTTCCCAAAAACGAATCTTGCGAATATCAAAATATAAAAGTGGCTTGAGAATGGATGGGACTTTGTTGGCAAAACTTTCATATCCCAGGTATTCAATAGTTTGTTCAACTAACAGTACGGGCACTTTAGTTTTGGGCAAGTGAGGCATCATGTAAAAAGTTTCGGCATGAATTAGATCAAATTGTTTGGTGGTTAAGTATTCTTCAATCACACTCGTCATATCTGGAGCATGATTGCGAATAACTAAAAATGGATATTTGGAAACAGCAGTTTTCAAGATATTTTTGACAGTAAAGGGGTGGGTTGAGCGCTTAAAAACTCTCACCTCACTACAGAATTGCTTGAGTTGAGTAATGTATTGTTTTTCGGCGTAGTCTTTAATCAGGGCAAACAAGGTAACTTCATGTTGACCACTTAATTGTTTCAAAAGGTTATAAGTGCGAATTTGCCCTCCAGATAGCAGTGGATATGGTAGATAAGGTGTCAGCATTAATATTTTCATATTATTTGTTAAAAAAATCTATCCATAACTTGCTGCTTATTTTGCTATCAATCTATTTTGAAACTATTTACTCCTTGAGTTTTGTTAGGTCAATTAGGACATAGTCTTGAGTTTTTTTAATGATAGTGAAGTTTGATTCTAACATTTTGGTTTCATCATCTTGAGCGGTGTTGATGTAATGGGTGGCGCCTAATTTTATCTTATTCTCTATCTCAAAGCCAATTGGCCAGCCTCTACGGTTAGTTTGAAATAAGAATTGAGTATCTCCCATGGCCGGAGCGATGACGAGGGCATTGGCTGGCGTTAGTTGATCAACTGCCAAACCAGCCTTTTGATACTCCCAGTGATTAACATTAAAGAATCCTTTGACTTGATACCAGGCCAGTGATAACGATGAACCCAGAATGATACCTATGACTAATTTGGTTTTAGTTGAGCCAATTTTAGGAGTCAAAAAGTTTAACAGTCGGACTAAACCAACTCCAAGAGTGATGGCTAGAATAGGTATAATTAAGACTTGATAGTAATCGTGTTGCACATTACCGCTGGCAAAAACAGACAGGTAGGTCAAACACCCTAGCCACCATGCTCCGTAAATTACGACTTCCTTCTTTTTGTAAGGTTTAAAAAGAACTGGCAGACACAGCAACAAGCCTGTCCAGCCTAAAAACATTTTGGTTAATCTTTCATAAAAAATCCACCTAAACCAAGCTGGTCGAAAACGAATGCCATTGCCATTTAAAAGCCAATCTGAGGCGGGGATACCTTCTGGAAATTGAGTTATCCAGTCGCGCCACAAGAGTAAGGGGGTGACTGCTAACAGCGGGTAGATATAGATAGGTATATTTTTAAAGAAAGCCCTGCCTTGTTGGGTGATACCTAGAGCTAAATAAATTGGGACCATAAATATGACATATGGCTTAAGGAGCAGACCCAGAGTCAAAGTTATCAAAGAAAGTCCATAATCTTGCCACCGTTTTGATTTAAGCCAACGATTAAAAGTCCAGAGTGAAACTAGCAAACAAGCCAACATGGCGGGTTCCGGCAGGATAACTCGGGAGTAATAAATTGAATAGGGCAAAACCGCCATCATTAAACTTGACCAAAGCCCGATTTTTTGACCAGAAACATCTTTAACTAATAGATAGAGAGCGGTGATGCTGATCAGAGAAAAACCCACCGAGATAAGTCGTCCGATTAGAGCTTCATCAAGGCTCGGCAATAATTTAATCAAAACTGCAGTTAAACCGTTGAGAATGGGAAATTCCACCATCCGCAGACCTGCCAAATTATCGTGGCCTGACTGAATATTGGACAGATCATCATATTTGGGTCTTAACAGATCAATGCCATGTTTAACATATTCTCTGGTGACAGAAGCCGTATCGGCTTGGCGGAAACTATGCCAATCTAAAACTGGATTATCAACTCGGTAGAGCCTCAAAATAAAAGCCAAGAGCAAAATGAGGATGAGTCGGCGGTGTTTGAAAATGTTCCCTGATAGACGGTCATCAAATTGTTTCTTATTTTGTAGCATGTTTAATTATTCATAACTTGTTTTATGCGGGCAAGTCATCCTCGCGCCCCGCCTGGGCGGGGCTAGCGGGGATCCAGTGGATTCCCCTCCCTGCGGTTGGAGAATGACAACACCCTTGTCATCCTCGCGACTGTTTGTCATCCTCGCGAAGCGGGGATCCAGTGGACTCTCCTCCCTTCGGTCGGAGAATGACGGTTAAACTGGTTTTTTCTCAAGTTTCATTAAACCAGCCGCCATACCTACCAGAGCCCAAAAAGTTAAGGCCACTTTGGATGCGACAAATACATCAATATAGACTGCGTTAATTAACAAACCAATTATGCCAGCGATTAAACCTACATAAAAGCTTTGCCTGAACGAGCTGGACGTGTGACGATGTTTAAACATCAGACAGATAGCCATCAGAATTGTGCCATAAAAGGTGATGAAGCCCACCAAACCTGTTTCTCCTAAAGTTCTTAAGAAATTATTGTCGGTACTTTCGGCAATGGTAAATTCATCGATAAATTGTTTGTTGAGAGTGGCATAACCAGTTCCCAAAATAGGATTGGCGTGGAAACCATCTAAAGCCCATGGCCAAAGAGATTCCAAACGAATGCAAAGTGACAACTCCCTTTCTAGAGCGCAGTTTGAATAGGTGCGTTGCTTATGAATAGTTCTTCTTTGAATTGTGCCGTCGGCCAGAGTGATGTCTTCTTCGGAAACAATCTCTGGCACGTTGACATAAACGTCTTTGGGCTGAGGGTTAATGACTGCCCCAGTTTGAGGTTTGGTAGTAACTGGTGGTTGGTCCGAGATACTAGCTACTAAATCTGTATCAATAGGAGCTGGCAGACTATCGCTGGCAGGAGAGATAGCTTTGGGTAAGAGTTGATAGAGTTGATCTGAATTAGGTAATCTAGCAAGAGTTGCCCAGTGATCGACCTCTTTTTTAATATCGATTGACAGACCCGTTTTTTCGTTAGAAATGGCAAAACTTAAGCGATCTAAAAGTTCACTCCCAAAGTAGTAGACCACCAAAAATAACATGCTATAGACAGCCAGATAACGAGTTATCCAAAACTTTAACTTGTCTTTCCATTTGGGTGTTAGCCAACCTAGCCAAAGAATGACTAACCAAATTGCCACAACAAAGGCGGCAAAAGGAGTTCTGGAAGCTGAGATGACTAGTAACCAAGTCCCAAGAAAAAAAGCAGAATAATGTAACCCCTTACGCAACTTTTTCTTTTCTCCCAGACCCATAGCCAAAATCAGGGGTAAAGCAACGACCAGAAAGGCGGCTAAGTCATAGTGGCCGGCAAAAGTCGATTGGACGCGGGCATGTTCGGTTAAGTAGAGCCGAATACCTTTGCTAAATTCACGGTTCATGGTTGAGTAAACTGGCCAGTAGTAAAACTTTTGACCGTAACCATATATAGATGCCAAAATCACAGTTAAGCTCAACAAACCAATCAACCACTTAGCTTGCTTGAGTGAAGTCACTACCGCATACATGATAAAAAATAGAGAAAAGTACTCGACGTATCTAAATAAGTGGAGTAATGTTTTGGTCAAGTGAAGAGGGGTGATAGGTACAGTCTGAGTGATAAAAACTGCTGACAGGGTGGATAAAACACCCGCTGCTATATATAAAGCAATGCCGTAACTTAAGGGCGAGCGCCAGCGAGCCTTCTTTTTGATAACTAAAAATAACCACCAAATGCCAGCCATCAGAATTAGAATGTCCTCAATCCGGACACGAACAATGTACTGCTCGATGGGGCTAAACAAGGGAATCTTGGGGTAAAGGGGAATGAAAATCAGCAGAAAAGCCGCCAGGGCAAATAGGTATTTTTTCATAATAGATAAGTTTGAGACCGATTTTTTAGACCTATGTTTTTACTTTTGACTTTGTTTCTTTCCCATCAATCTATTGTACCCTTTTTTGAGTTCTGATATGGCTTGTCACGATTATAGCTGAGTGTTGGTGGCAAGTTCAGTCATTATTATATCTCTTTTTAAGTTCTGATATGGCTCGTTTGTAAGTTTGAGCTTTATTTTTATCCAAACCGATCAGACCAAAAAGAGCTATTCTTATGTAGCATCCTATGATCAGTAGCCTATAAACTAAGGGTAATTGCCAGCAGGGAGCGTGTTTTTTGAAGATGTATAGCAAGCCAGTCATTTCGCCGATTAAAGCTTGACTGGACGATGAGCTGGCAAAGCCCAAGTGAGTGATGGGGGCTGATTGGTCAATGGCCGATAAAAAACCGGCTCTTTTTGCTCTCAAACAGTACTCAGTATCTTCGCCATACATAAAGATGTTTTCATCCAAAGGGCCAATTTTTTGATATACCTCTTTGGGAATGAGCAGGGCGGCGCCCCCTACCCAGCCTTGGACATGCAATTGGCCGTGAGGTGATGACAATGTGTTTTGATAGAGAGCAGATTGATTTTGGGTTGACGACAGCCAGCGTCCAAGAATGGGCAGTTTGGTCAGCAGTAACATGTGAGTTTTGAGTGTCCAGAGGTTAGGCAAAGCCCCGCCCTGATGTTGCACAGAGCCGTCTTTATTAAGCAGATTGCCCGCCAACAAACCAATTCGGGAATGGCTTTGAGCCCAATTCATGTTTTGCACCAATTTTTCCAGACTGCCAGGCTTAACCAAAGTGTCGGAGTTCAAAAGCAAAAAGTACTCCCCTCTAGCCCCAGCCAAAGCTTGGTTATTGGCTCTGGCAAAACCCAGGTTGGTTGGGTTTTGGATGAACTTGTGTTTCTTTGGTTGACTTGGAGCATTGTGAGTGACTCGAGTCTGTGGGTGAGAAATGAGAGACCCAATGGCTATCACCGAGTCGTCGGTTGAGGCATTATCGACTACAATTATCTCTGTTTTGTGTTTAAGCAAGTGGGAGTTGGTGACTTCTTTGATCACCGAGAGCAGGCACTGTTTGGTTAAAGTGGCCGTGTTGTACGAAACAATCACCACCGACAGTAAAATCTGATGATTTGAACTAAGCATGAAGTTGATTATACAGATAAAGCCACAGCTCAAAGGAGAGATCATCAATGATTGTTAATTAGAGTCTGCTCTTGTTTCCAAATTGATAGGTTTTTTCTACTAAATCGGAAACAAACCCAGTTTTGTAATTGGTAATTGATACAGTATGAAGTATAGTGATATAATGATTAAGTAGTTCAGTTATTGTTACAACAAATCAGAGAATAATTAAATCGAAAGGATAAATTTATGGGGCAACCTCGTGAGAAAACACCAGTTAGAAGCAATCCTGAAATACGTGATCGACTGATAGCAATATCGCAACAGTTATGTGAGCATTTAGAAAATTTTGGCATAACAGATGTCGCAGTTGATGTTACTTGTTCCAAGACTAATGCCGATGGCTGCAGTGAGTTGAGCATTGTATTTGCTGTCCAGTCTACATCCAATCAATCAGACAAACCCAACCTATCCTCCATGTTTGAAAATTGGATTTCTCTGCATGGTCGTCAAGCCATCGCCCACATTATTGAGTCCACAACCACTCCTGGACAAAGAAAACTCATGACCCAAAATGGCGCATTCAGCTTTGATAAAGCAATATACACTCTAACAGCTCAATTAAGATAGTTTGGATTAAGACTGGCTCAATTAGACTGATGAGCTTTAACTATTGAAACCACCTGGCTCGTCCTAGCCGATAACTCAGCTCATCTGTTCCTCGTTGGCCAATGGTTTTGGCCGGCACTCCGCCCACAATTTCTCTGGCAGGCACATCTTTGGTGACCACCGCCCCGGCTGCCACCACCGCTCCCCTGCCCACTGTCACGCCTGGCAAGATAATAGCTCTGGGACCAATGAAAACATAGTCTTCAATTGTGATGGGATCTTCGATGGCATGAAAATCATTTGACCTGATGTCGTGTTGGCTGGACCAAATCATAACTTCCGAAGCAATATCCACATGATCACCAATCACAATTCCTCCTTGAGAATTAGGCAGTTGTCTTCGACCATCTAGCGTAAACTTTTCACCAATAATAGTATCTCTGCCAATTCTAATAAACCTTGGGTCATAAATCCGACCCATCATGTGCAGGGTTGAGCCTGGACCAATTGTCATGCCAAACAGTCTGTAAAAAAAGCGCCTGACATGATGAATGGGGATAAAGCCTACACACCACCACAGAAATCCGGTGACTAATTCCAAATATATAGCTTGCAGGCGACGGATAATTTTTTGGTTCATATTGTTTGTCATTCCCATTCCTATGGTCGGAGAATGACTATGAGCTTGTCATTCCTATCCCCTATTGTCATCCTCGCGCACACTCGTCATCCTCGCATACACTCGTCATCCTCGCATACACTCGTCATCCTCGCATACACTCGTCATCCTCGCGCTAGCGGGGATCCAGTGGCATTGGGTTGCCCCCTGGATTCCCCCCACTACGCGGGGAGAATGACGACAAATGTCGTTTCATCTTTCGCTACCAGTCTATTCTAGCAGATAAATAACTCTATTTTTTTGCCAGATGTTTTCTGGCCACATCAGTCACTACCCTGCCCTTGGGTGTGCGTTTGAGAAATCCAATTTGCAGCAGGTAGGGCTCGATGACTTCTTCGATGGTGCCGGTATCTTCATTCAAGGTGGCGGCCAAAGTTGTCAAACCCACTGGTCCTCCACCATGCTTGGTGATGAGTTGCATCAGCAATGTCCGATCATGTTCGTCCAAACCCTGCTCATCGATCCGATACATATTTAAGGCCGCAGTCACAGTCGCCAAGTCAACCACTTGAATCTGATTGACTTGAGCAAAATCTCTAATCCTCTTGAGTAATTTAAGGGCGATTCTGGGTGTGCCTCGAGCTCGGCGGGCAATGGCTAGGCTGGCTTTTTGATCAAGTTTCACCTCCAGCTTTTTGGAGGCCTGATCCAAGATGGTGACCAGCGATTCGGGTAGATAGTAGGTTAAACGATGGACTAAACCAAATCGATCGCGGAATGGTCCGGCCAGCAAGCCAAAACGAGTGGTGGCGCCAATCAAAGTAAACTTGGGCAGTTCCAGGCGCAGAGTTCTGGCCGAAGGACCTTTGCCAATCACAATGTCCAAGGCGTAGTCCTCCATGGCCGGATAAAGAGTTTCTTCAACCGCCTTAGGCAAGCGGTGAATCTCGTCCACAAACAAGACGTCTCCCGGTTCGAGGCTGGTCAAAATAGCGGCCAGATCGCCAGTTTTACTAATGGCCGTGCCCGAAGTTACCCGAATATTGACACCCAATTCTTTGGCAATTAAATGAGCCAGGGTAGTCTTGCCTAAGCCTGGCGGGCCGTATAACAAAGTGTGATCGAGCGATTCCAGGCGCTGTTTGGTGGCTTGGATAGCGATGCGCAGAGCCTGCTTAATGTTGTCCTGGCCATAAAATTGCTCCCATTTTTGAGCTCGGAGGGAGGTGAGGAGCTGTTCCTCTTCGGGGGTGATGGGTTGGTCGAGATCGGTGGCTGTTTTAAGCTGTTTGGGCATAATTATCTAGCAAATCATACCACTCTTTCGACGGTAACTAGCTGATCATTTTCTTGGCTGATGGCCAGTTTTGCTTAAATCAAGTTTAAACACTCTCAATGCATATCAGTAGTCATTTATATATCAAACGTGACAAAAAGGTAAATAGGATATATAATCGGACTCTGTATTTGTGACTAGACTCTCACAAGAGTCATAAGAAAGGAATAAAATGGCAGGCAAATTACATGAACAATTCTCTGCTGATGCCTTATGCCCACGCCAAGTAGATAGAAATAATAATGTTAGCCTAAGTTTATTATAGGATAAAATCGACATATGCCATTAAGTCTAGAAAGCAAAGAGGTTGTGATCGACTCGGAAGAGCTTGCTAAGATGCAGGCTTGTGTGGCCAAAAGTTTTGCCGAAGTTGCAACCCAAGCTTTAAGAGGTGGCTCTTTTGATAATGTGTTACTTTTTCTTAAATATGTGCAGACGGCGTTAATTGCGGCAGACGCTCCATCAGGAGTTCCTGGCTGGCGGTTACTGCCCATAGTTCGATTTGAAGATGGAGTGTTATCTATTAGATTGGGTTGCCTAGAAAATGAACATAATGGAGATGGAGCTTGTTGGTTCCAATTTCCCGTAGATATTGTCAGACAAGATTTTGCCTCTTGGCATTTAGCGCTCAAGACTGCCTTATCCGAAGAAGAAGTTCAGGCTTCAATTCGTAGAATGATTGAAGATAATCTTCCCTATATTATTGAGGATATGATTATAAATTATTGTAACAATGATTAAGTCTTAAGCCTCAAGGCTTGCTTAATGATCGCTTCAATTGGTTGGCTGATGTCCAGTTTTTCCAGCCGGCAATAAACATCTTGCTCCTCAAACCCCAACGCCAGTAGAGCCTCGATTACTTCTTTTTGCTTGGGATCGGTTATGCCGCCCAGTTCCAGTTCGCGCAAACTGCCCAGCTTGCTCTTGAGTTCGATGATGATTTTCTGGGCCAGTTGTTTGCCGACTCGGGGCACTTTGGTAAAAAATGCCACTTGAGCTTCTTGCACGGCTTGAGTAATGGCCGCCGCTCCCCACTGGCTAATGGCCAAAGCAGTCCGGGGTCCCACGCCACTTACGCCTAGTAACAGTTGAAACAAGCGTTTGTCGGCCGGCTCCAGAAATCCAAACAACTCCAGCGTATCTTGGCGGACGTGAGTAAAAATACTCAACGTGACCTCAACTTCTGCTTGTAGTTTGACCAAGGTTTGATCACTCACCAATACGCCATACCCCACTCCGCCCACATTCACAATCAGTTTTGAATCGCGGATAATAGGTTGGCCGGTGAGTTGAGCAATCATCAATCTTAATTGTATACCTTGTGTTTGCCGATGGTTAATATCAGAATTATTTCACTCCACAAGTTGATTCTGCATGAAACTGGCGGTTAAGACCACTGCCAGAGCGTCGGTCACGTCATCAATTAGTTTGCCCGCCGGCAATTTGAGTTGGATTCTAAGCATCTTGGTGACGGCCTTTTTATCGGCTTTGCCGTAGCCCGTGACACAGAGCTTAATTTTTTGGGGACTAAACTCCCTAATTGCCAGATGATGACTGATGGCGGTGATGACAATCACTCCCCTGGCCTCCGAGACTTTTAAAGCTGTGGTTTTATTTTGGGCAAAAAAAAGTTTTTCAATAGCGCAGATTTGAGGTTGGTACTGTTTTATAACTTGAGATAATTCTTGTTGAATTTGCTGGTATCTTTGCGATAACTTAGTTTTGGAGTCGGTTTGAATCAATCCATAACCCAAAACCTCGATTGATTGAGCTTTTTTTTGCCCCACAGCCCAGCCAATCCGATCATACCCCGGATCGATGCCCAGAATAATGGCGGGAGGAGTTTTTACTGGCATTGATTTATTCATAGTGTTCTGTTCTGTTATTCCCGCGCTCTGTTCCGTCATTCCCGCGTTAGCGGGAATCTAGGAGTGGATGATTGACCATGGATTCCCCCCGCCTGGGCGGGGAGAATGACAATTAGTGTTGTTGTTTATTTCACCACCAGTTTATTGGAGGCAACGACATCCCACAGTGTCTTAAGCACTGTTTGAGCGGAAGACCGCCAACTAAAATTAGCCAATTGCTTGTGACCCAATTGCCGGTATTCGGCTCTTTTTTTAACTGGTAGTGTGCAGGCTGTCAACAAAGCTTGAGCAATACCTTTTTTATCTTGAGGATCAACTAACAAACCAGCTTTACCGACTGCTTCGGGCAAACTAGTGGTGTTGGCCACCACAGGAATCGCGCCAGCAGACAGTGATTCTAAAACTGGAATACCAAAACCTTCATAAAGACCAATCTGGACAGTACAGCTTGCCCAAGATAGCAGAGCGTTTTTTTCTGGCTCCGTCACAAAGCCGGTTAACAAAATATCTTGTTGGTAGGGGGAATGTCTGATTTGAGCCAAGGTTCGATCTGCCAACCAGCCAATCTTGCCGGCCAGCACCAACTGCGGTGGTGCGTTGCTTTTTTTGACCATGCTTTTACCCAAACTTTTATCCAATGATGAAGTCCATTTTTTTCGAAGTAAATTGTAGGCCTTAATCAATGTCACTAAATTTTTTCTGGGCTGAATAGTGCCCAAGTAGAGAATAAAAGGCGGTTGGATGCGATGAGCAGACAATAGTTTGCGACTTTTGGTTGTCCGTCTAACTTGAGTTGAATTAGCTAAAGCTGGTGGAGCCACCACGATGTTTGTCAGAGGCAGATTGTAGTGTTTGTGAATGGCTAATTGACTATAACGACTAATGGTGATGACCTTTTGAGCTTGCCCGACGCTGAGTTTAGTCCAAAGTTTGAGTTTTATCAGATCGCTTAACTTGAACATATCGGGATATTCTAGGAAAGCTAAATCCATAACAGACGACACATAAGGTATGGGGCAAAGTCTGGGGGCATAGTGACCTGGAGTAAAAAACACGTCGAACTCTGATTGATGCTGATGTAAATAAATCGGTAAAGCCCACCAAGTCCAGAATTGACTGGGAGTGACTATTTGATAGCGCCAGTACTTACGTTCCGGAGGCATATCCCCCAGAGGTGGTTTGGTCAACAAAACTGTCATGGAGTGTTTTTCGGCATCAGCTAATTCAAAAAGTTCTTTGAGCAAAAAATAAGCATAGACATTACTGCCCACTCTATTTATTACATTGGCTTCATTGCCATCAATGGCGATGTGGATAATTTTGGGCGGTGAGTTGATCATCTTGAACTTAATTTCAAAAAATAACCTCTTGACTAATTATAGAAGTTTCTGATATGCCCGTTGGTAAATTTCATACGTCTGTCTGGCGGCCAAATCCCAAGAGAACATTTGACCTCGAATAATCATTTTTTTAAGTCTGAGTTGTTGGTCATCTCTATTTTCATTTAAAACTTTTTCCAAACCTTGTCTAATGCTGGCGATTGATTCGGGGTCAACTAGTTCGGCCGCATTACCCGCCACTTCTTTCATACCGGAATTGTTAGACGTCACAACGGGTGTGCCATGAAAAAAGGCTTCCAGAATCGGCAAACCAAATCCTTCATAAAGTGAGGGATAAGCCATCAAACTAGCTTCGCCGTAGAGGACTGCCAGTTTTTGATCACTCACCCGACCCAATAACCTAAGGTGAGGTTGATCAGCCGATGATTCAGATAATGACTGATGGTTAGCTCCGGCAATAATTAAGTCAAAATCCTTGGCTAAAGGTTGCCAAGCTTTGATTAACCGCTCTAAGTTTTTGCGAGGCTCCCTAGTGCTCACAAACAAAATAAATGGTCGATCAAGTTTCAGTTTAGTTTTAATGACATCGTACTGACTTTCTGATAACTCGTTCATGACAGCTTTGGATTCGATAGGTAAAGCTTCGTAAACTACGTGGACGCGTTCGGGAGGAAAATCTAAGAGTTCAATCACATCACGTCTGGTGGTTTGGCTAACGGCAATAATTTGAGCCTGATGTTGTTTTAACTTTTTCCATGAAGCCCGATGATGTTTGAGCACATCGGGCAAAGCTGTTTGAGGAAACTTGAGAATTGCCAGATCGTGAATAGTCGAAACTAAACCAACTTTCTTTTCCAGAGGCGGTTGATGCCAGTCCCAAGAGTGAAGCAAACAAGGTTTGGGTATTTTGCGAGTCGGAGACAATAAACCTAACTGCCAGATATATGGCAAAAACTTTACTGGTATCCGGTCAAGTATGACTTGATTTTTGGAGATAGGCAGATCTTTAGCCAATTTTTCAAGTTGGGAAAAAGATCGGCCGGTTGAGCCATAAACCCATAGATCGAGGTCTGCTTGGGTTGATAGAGCCTGAATAATATTGCTGGTATAGCGGGAAACCCCCCGACCATAAAGTAAGCTGGTGATATCAAAGCAAACTGGAATCATACTTTATTTATTACTTTCACTTTTTAGCTTGATACTCACGAACGAAGCCAATACCAGGATACGCAAAAAGCTCCTTTTGCGCA
Organism: Patescibacteria group bacterium; assembly: GCA_018816385.1. Taxonomy (GTDB): domain Bacteria; phylum Patescibacteriota; class Microgenomatia; order UBA1400; family PJMF01; genus JAHIVK01. Next base: position 19,968 of record JAHIVK010000066.1, on the reverse strand, counting down.
AATCCAGCTTGGTCTAGTTCGGTTAATAATAATCGGTTAGGATCTGTCAAATCCTGCAAATAATCAAAGACTAATAGGGTTTGAAACTTTTGAGTTTCTAGTAACAACGAATCTAAACTGGTTAACTGGTTAACAGACAATACGCCTGTGCTAAGAGTGGCAAATTCGGGTTGGGCATACCAAGTCCAGGGAGGAAAAGGACCAGAAAAAGAGAAAACAGCCGTTGTAGTTTGGGGTTGCCCCGATTGATGTAAGTACTTAGTTTCCAAGGCTCGAATCAAGCCTCGCCAATCCTCTCTTTGTAAATTGCGCTCCGTTAAGTATGAATAGGTACCAAACAGGTTACAGCCGATCAGCAGAACCAACAGGGCATACTTTAGTTTTGACTGACTAACTATGATCAATCCAGAAATGGCCAAGTAGAAGCCGGGCAGAAGCAGTAACAGGCGTTTGGGCCTGACGACTGGCACCACAAAAGACACTAACCAAGCTGTCAATAAAGGAATCATTACCCAAAAAATTAAGGTTTTTAGCCAAACTTTGGAGGCAGTCGGTTGTTTTATCCAGGTGTTTAACATCAGATTCATCAGCAGTGAAACAAAAATGGCACTCATGACTAAAAATGGTAAAGACAAATTGAGCTCAACCACCCCAAACACAAATTTACCCAAGATTAATGGTAAGGCTTTGAATTGAGGAATACTGACAACTTCTGACCAGCCTGGAAGCTGGGCTCTAATGACTTCTCCTGCCTGGAGTTGACGTATAAACATAGGTAGCCAGGGTAGAAAAAGCAGACTGCCGCCCAGGAGCGCCATGCGTTTTGTGGTCAGCCAAGCCAGGCTAGTTTTGACTAATCCGGAGGCGCGCAGTTTATGTTTGAAATTGAAATCGGGTTGAGTTTGAAAAAAAAGATAAGCGAGCTGACCAACCATCAGAAAAGGATAGAGATAGGAAGTATAAAGGCCTAAAGCCGTGACGACAGCCAGCCAATGCCAGCGTTTTTTAAAAATTAGCCACCAGGAGAGGGTGGCCCACAGAGCCGGCAGACTGTAGGGGCGCAGTTCTTGGGAGTAAAAGATGTGGAGCGAGGAGGTGGCCAATAGAAAACCGGTCAGCAGGCCGAAAATAATGTTACTCACCCGAGCCTCGCGAAGTATCAAGCCGATGCCGGTTAGATTATGTAAACCAAATTTGAATGGGCTTTGTTTGAATGAAGTGAATAATTGAATCGAGTTGGTGGCGATGCGTTTAAAAAATTCAAGGGGGTTAAATAAACGTTGTTTAAATGAAGGAGATGTTTGAAAGGTTTGGGCGATCTTCATGGTCAAAAAAATGGTCAAGAGTCCCGGAATTAAGGCGCCCCAGGTTCTTAGCCACCATTCACTGCGTTCTAGACCAAAAGGTTGGCCGATCTGGATAGCAACATAAGTTAACAAGTGTATTAGCGGTGGTTGAAAATCACCCACAATATCCAGTTGCTGGTCAAAAGGTCGGCTACTTTCCAGAGCTTGAGCCGCCTCGTCTAACCAAAATGAACCTGTTAGTTGAGGTAAACGTAAAAGTAAGGCCAGTAGTAATATGATTAAACTTGTAACGAAATAAGGACAATGATTACTTATGGCATCTTTGAACAGCATTTTCATATGAATCTATTATGACATTTTTGTTAGAATAGACTGATAGTGAAATTAACAACTGGTAAAATTTACGTAACTGGATTCATTATTCTGCCATAGGTATAAGTAGAACAGATTGGTCAAAAAAGAAAGACTTACAAAAATATGGTTCAAACCACAACTCAACACCAGACTAACCTCAATCACAAATTAGTTTTAGTTACCGGAGGGGCAGGTTTTGTAGCTTCTCACCTAATTGATAAATTACTTGACTTGGGAGCCCGGGTAGTCGGAGTGGATAATTTTGTGACCGGACGCAAACAAAACCTGCCCCAACACCCTGACTTTAAGTTTATTGAGGCGGATGCAATTCAACCTCCAGAACAGTATTTAGTTAAACCAGAATTAGATCTGGATCAACCCAAATTTGACTACATATTTCACTTGGCTTCTCCAGCTAGTCCGCCTCGTTACCAAGAATATCCCCAAGTTACATATCGGGTTAATACTTTTGGGACAGATCGTTTGTTGGAATACTTAAAAAAAACCAATCCTCAAGGTAAGTTTATTTATGCCAGTTCCAGCGAAGTTTACGGTGATCCCGAAGTTCACCCTCAAACTGAAGATTATTGGGGCAATGTCAATCCCAATGGCGTGAGGTCGTGTTACGACGAAGGTAAACGGATGGGCGAAACCATCTGCGGAGTCTACACTCGCGAGTTTGATATCGATGTCCGCATTGCCCGAATTTTTAATACTTATGGACCCAGACTCAATCCTCAAGATGGTCGAGTTATCTCAAATTTTATTAAACAAGCTTTGGCTCATCAGTCCATTTCTATTTATGGAGATGGTGCTCAAACCAGGTCGTACTGCTTTGTAGCTGATTTAGTGGTGGGATTAATTGAGTTAGCCACCAATCCATCAGCCAAGGGTCAAACCCTTAATTTAGGCAACCCGGATGAATACACTGTTATCAAAACGGCAGAAATTATTTGGCAGGCAGTCACAGGTGAAAGTATCAGAAGCAACCAAATTCAGTACATGAATTTACCCGGTGATGATCCGGCTAGAAGGCAACCGGATATTTCCAAAGCTCAAGAATTATTGGGTTGGTCACCCCAAGTTACTTTTGCTGATGGACTCAAGCGGACAGTGGAGTTTTTTAGAAAAAATGAATGACTTTGAATGCTTGCTTTTATTTCACTTTTACTGCTAAAATAGGGTAAAACTGAAACAAACTTACTGTACAAAGTACGCACAACGTTTAGGAAGTTAACAAATTATGTTATGAAGGATTCACCTACAGACACCATCTTAAATAAAAAACCATATCTCACAAAGCTAGAGCTGTCTTTGCTGTGGGAGAAAAAAGGTAAAAATTTGGATAACAAAATTCAAACCCTTTTGCATAACAATCAATTAATTTCCTTAAAAAACGGTCTTTATGTCAGCCAAACCTATTTGAGTCAATGGGCAAATAAGACCTCCTATCTGGAATTTGTGGCCAATATTTTGTATTATCCGTCCTACTTGTCTTTGGAGTATGTGCTTCAAAAGGAAAATGTTATTCCGGAGGCAGTTTACGTTTATACCTCGATCACCAACAAGCTAACGCGCCATTATCAAAATGATTTGGGCAGTTTTTCTTACCGCAGTCTTAAGCCGGAATTATTTACCGGTTTTGAAGAGGTGAACTTTAATGGCATCCATCAGGTTAAAATTGCCACCAAAGTCAAGGCCCTGTTTGACTGGTTATATTTAAAAACTTTCGCCAATCCGCTAGCACAAGAGATAAAATATGATCTGCGAATTAATTGGCAACTATTTAATCTAGATGATTTGGCGGAATTTGCCCAGTATGCCCAGTTATCAAAAGTCAAAAAAATGACTAGAATATATGAATTATTTCACCAAAAATTGAGCTAGGAAGTGTCATGAACATAATACTGCATAATTTAACCCAGATTGCCGATGAACACCGGTCCGATCCGCCTTTGTATCTGCGTAATTTGCTTAAGGAAGCCCTCCAGTACTACGTCTTAAATTATGTTTATAATTCGGCCTACGCCGATAAACTACTGTTCAAGGGCGGCACCTGTTTGCGCTTTTGTTTTGATTTGCCCAGATTATCAGAAGACTTGGATTTTGATGTTGTCATGGGAGCCGTCTTTACTCATCAGCAATTTAAAACCGATCTCTTAACTTACTTTCAACAAAAATTGCAGTTTTTGGATTTACAAATCCAGCTTAAAGGCAAACACAATTTAATGTACCTCAACTTCCCCGTGCTTGACCAATTGGGTTATCAAATTAACAAACCTAGTGACAGCACATTATTTGTTCGTCTTGATGTGACTCCGGCCAAAGGTCAGCAATATCAAACAGAAATTTCGCTTAAATCAATCGCCAATTTTTCATTTCTGATGAAGCGTTACAGCTTGGCCGATTTATTTGCCGGCAAATTAGCGGCCATTTTACAGCGGGCAACTCTAGCAGACGGGCAGTTATTACCCAGGTTTAAAGGTCGAGATTACTATGATCTGTTTTGGTTTCTGGAAAAAAAAGTCACCCCCAATTGGCCATATTTGTTTGAAATTACAAACTACACATCGCGGGCAAATGTTTTATCCGGTCTCAAAATCAAATTGACTCAAGCTGTCAAAAAGAAGAAAACTCTCAAACAAGATCTCTTGCCATTTTTTGCCGATGTTGGTTTTGTCGAAAAATTTGTTGATAACTTGGATGCGCTGTTAAATCAAGTCAATCTCTTAAAATAACCAGCCGGTGTTTGCATAGGTCACTCAAGTCGTTTAGACTAAAGCTCATGTTGAGAAAACTTCTACAAAATAAATTTGTCCAAGGAGGGGTCATTTTTTCTGTAGCTTCTTTTGGTGTGAGTTTTTTGAACTATATCTTTAATTTATTAGTAGCCAGATTCTTTCCTCTAGATATTTACGGTGAGTACATGTCGGCCATTGTGTATTTTGGTTTGTTAACAGTTCCCTTTGGAGCTGTTAATGTTTTATTAATTCGTCGGATTGGTTTAACCAGCGTTGATGAACGTCAGGCACTCATTCGCATCATTGAAAAATGGATTGCCAATTTTGTCAAAAAACAGTATTTAGTGTTAATCTTGGTTTTGTTTGGGGTGACATATTTACTTCTGACACAATCAAATCTTCAACCAACCAGTGTGGTTTGGATTTTGTTAATGACACTCATATCATTGGCGACCATCCTCTATTCGGCTTCACTCCAAGCCTTCAAAGATTTTGTGGCGTCCGGTGCTTTAGGCATTATTTCAACTTTAATGAAAATCATTGTGGGCCTGTTGGTTTTGTGGCTAATTCCAAGCCTGCCTACTTTATATGCCTCAATTATTGTATCTATGATATTGGCATTTTTTGTGGCCAGAAAATTTGCTACAAACAATCATGGTTTGCTCAAACCTCTTGAGTATCGGTTGGCTCACTCCTTGAGTTTATTTAGAAAAAAATCTGTGCTGATTCCGACAATTGCCACTTTAGGTCTGGTGGGTATTTTGAGCTTAGACGTGATGTTTGTCAAAAGATTTATGGAGCCAGATCAAGTTGGTCTGTATGCCGCTCTATCAGTTTTAGGAAAAATTATTTTTTATCTGACAGCTCCCCTAGTCGCAGTGGCCTATACTTTTTTTACAGGTAGTGATACCAAACAAGATGGGCCCAAAGTCTTACTTATATCTAGCATTTTAGTAGTCTTAAGTGGCGGGATGATTTTTGTGAGTTACTACTTTTTTCCAGAACTGATGGTGAAACTTGTATTTGGGCAAAAATTTATCAGTATTGCGCCCCTGGCATACTTAAGTGCAATTTTTGGTATTGGCTACTCCATGGCCTATTTATTGATCCAATACTTAATATCCAAAAATCATCCCGCCAGCCTGTGGTCGGTGGTAGTCATGGTGGCTCAAGCAGTCGCGCTGGTAATTTTTCATGAATCTTTTGCCCAAATGATCATCATCGGCATTGGTGCCACCAGTTTATTAACACTTTTGAGTTTGGCTTCAATTATCCAGCAACAGCCACAAAAACGATGTCATTTTTTGACTCGATAAAAATCCCCCTGCTCAAACCCAGATGTCCTATTTTGTTTGAGTAAAAACCTCACATTTGGTTTTGGGTTAGCTATAGCGCCTAAAAACAGAACGTCGCTTTTACTTGAGCTAGAATTTGGCATTTAGTTTTGAGGTTGTTATAATAGACTTTCACCGCAATAAGAAGTAGCGCAAATTTAAGATGAGTGTCAAAAAAACGTCTCAATCCGCATCTCATTTTGTAAGTCTAATCGTGCCCGCATACAAACAGGCGGGTTTGATTGCGAAAAACATCAGAAGACTCAAGAAAGAATTGGATCAAATTCGGTATGACTACGAGATTATCGTAGTGATAGATGGGCTGGTGGACAAAACTTTTGATAAACTCAAACAAGCCAGGTTGGAAAAAGTCAGAATCTTGGCCTATCCGGAAAATAGGGGCAAAAGTTATGCTGTCAGACTGGGTTTACGCAAAGCCAAAGGTGACTATATTATGTTTATGGATGCCGGTATGGAAATTGATCCCAACGGTATCTCAATGCTGTTGGAGCACATGGAGTGGTACCGAGCAGATATAATTGTGGGATCAAAACGCCATCGAGCTTCGTATGTCAACTACAGTCTGTCCAGAAAAATCTTAAGTTTTGGTTATTACTATTTGGTCAAGCTGATGTTTGGCATCAAAGTCACCGACACTCAAGCCGGCATTAAAGTCTTTAAAAGACAAGTTTTGGCAAAAGTCTTGCCTCGCCTATTCGAGAAACGATTTGCCGGTGATCTAGAGATGTTGGTAGTAGCCAAATCACTGGGTTTTGATCGAATCTTTGATGCGCCCATTCGGCTTGATTACTTTAGAGGCGGAGTGAGTTCGGCAGCGGTCTTTTTGGCGATTTGGGGGATTTTATTGGATACTCTAGCTATCTACTATCGCCAGAACATCCTGGGTTACTATCGCCAACCTCACCACAAGACTATGGAGCCCGCCGATTTGCAAACTTTTACTTATAAAAAGACCACTTCAAATTAATTGATGACAACAGTAATCCACGAAATTTTTGATATGAACTCATCGCCCAACTCCATTGCTACTACGAGATTTGTCACAGCGACCGTCTCATCGCTTAAAGTTTCGATCATCATTCCTGTTAAGAAAATAAGCGGTTTTTTGCTGGAAGCCTTGCCTCACTTGCAAAAACTTGATTGGCCCAGTTACGAAATCATCATTGTGATTGATGACAAACCAAAAAAAACCGCTTGGCCCAAAACCAGATTCATTATGTCGGGACCAATGGGCCCGGCCCAAAAAAGAGATTTGGGCGCCAAGCACGCCCATGGTCAAATCCTGGCCTTTATGGATGATGATGCTTTTCCAATGTCAGACTGGTTAAAACAGGCCGTTAGACATTTCAGGCACAATCGAGTGGCGGCCGTGGGTGGACCGGGGGTGACTCCTCCCCAGGCTGGTTTTTGGGAACAAGCCTCGGGCTGGGTCAGCGCTTCTCCTTTAGGAGCCGGCCCTCACACTTACCGCTTTTTGCCTCAAAAGCAGAGGCTGGTTGATGATTACCCCTCAATGAACTTGCTCATCAGAAAATTGGATTTTATTCAAGTTGGTGGTTTTGATTCCCATTACTATCCGGGCGAAGATACCAAGCTTTGTTTAGACTTGATCAAATTAGGCCGGAAAATTGTCTATGAACCAAAAGCGGTAGTTTATCATCATCGTCGACCGTTATGGTGGCCTCACCTCAAACAACATGGCAGTTTTGGTCTGCATCGAGGCTTTTTTGCCAGAAAATTTCCCCAAACATCTGCCCGACTAGTCTACTTTATGCCCAGCGCCTTAGTTCTAGTGATTGCTTTGTTTCTACTGGGCGGGTTAGGTTGGTCATTTTTAAAGTCAATAAGTCAGCTTAGTCTCTTGATCTATGGAGGCTTGCTGGTGGTCAATAGCCTTTGGATAGGTTACGCATCAAAAAACATCCAACTGGTCTTAATTTGTCTACCGGCGGTTTTTCTGACTCACTTTTGGTACGGCATAAAATTTTTGCAGGGGTTTCTGATGAAGTGATTAATTCCAAATATAATAAACCACTAGTATAGGAAGATTTGGTATTCAAGTCAAATTGTCATGCTCCCCCGCCCAGGCGGGGGGGGAATCCAGGAATAATCTCGCGCCACTGGATCCCCGCTTTCGCGAGGATGACGGACAAAGCGCGAGCAAGCATAGCCAATGCTGGTAATTCGCGCCAAACAAATTCGGTGAATTTTCATGATTACAAATGTGGTAAATTTGTTTTGTGTTTGTTATAAATACAAATTGAGGATGTGAATCTATGAAAAAACAATCACCCAAAAACCTCAAGCTGGTAGTTGGTTATCCACCCATTCCTTCAGAAAAAGGCGTGCCTTTATTGTCACAAAACAGACAGTTTCAGTACTTTAATGCCAAAACCTTTATATATCCTATGGTGCCAGCTTCAGCTGCTACTTTGGCTCAAGATCAGGGTTATCAAGTCAAATGGATGGATGGAATTGCTGGGGAACAAACTTTGACTGATTGGACAAAGGAACTTAAAAAATTTCAACCAGATTTTCTTCTACTTGAAACCAAAGCTCCAGTCATCAAGCGTCACTGGCTGTTAATAGACGATCTCAAACGCCAACTTCCAAAATTAAAGATAGTTTTAGTCGGTGATCATGTGACTTTTCTACCTGGGGAAAGTCTGGATAATTGCCTGGTTGATTACATTATTACTGGCGGTGACTATGATTTTGTGATGATAAATTTATTAAACCACATTTCTAGAGGTGAAAAACTGGAATCTGGTGTTTGGTGGCGATCCAAAGACAAAAATATTACCTGCCCAAAACCAAAAAAGTTTAAAGGAAAAAAAGGTGCCATCTACTTTAATTCAGGTTTGCCTAGTCTTGGTCATGATTTAAACGATCTACCCTTCGTCGATCGTGATTTAACCAAGTGGCGGCTTTATGCATACTTCAACGGCAATTTTAAGTATCATCCCGGTACATATACATTTTCTGGTCGAGATTGCTGGTGGAACCGATGCACTTTTTGTATTTGGGATCAGACCTTATATCCTAGGGGTAGTTATCGCACCGTCAAGCCAGAGCGGTTGTTTGAAGAAGTTAAAATTCTAGTAGATCAGTATGGTGTTAAAGAAATCTTCGATGATGCCGGGACTTTTATGGTCGGTTCAAACTTGAGAAAGTTCTGCCATTTAATGATCGATTCTGGTTACTCAAAAAAAGTAGTTTTGAGTTGTAACATGCGCCTGAATGCTTTGAATCAAAAAGATTACGATTTAATGGGCAGAGCCAATTTTAGATTTATTCTCTATGGCATGGAGTCCGCCAATCAGAAGACTTTAGACAAATTAGATAAAGGTTTAAAGGTAGCTCAAATCAAACAGGGGGTAAAGATGGCTAAACAAGCCGGTTTGGAACCTCACCTAACTATCATGTTGGGTTATCCTTGGGAAGATTATGCAGATGCCTTAAATACCATAAAATTAGCTAAAGAATGTGTTGAGGCTGGCTGGGTGGATACTCTGCAAACGACCATAATTATTCCTTATCCAGGTTCAGCTCTTTGGAAAGAATGTCAACAAAAAGGCTGGCTACTCACAGAAAATTATGAAGATTACGACATGCGTCAACCAGTTATGAAAACTAGTTTGACAGCAGATGAAATTCTCAAACTGACTCGATTGCTCTACTCTTCTTTAATTACCCCAAAATTCATGTGGCGGAGAGTCATTGGTATGCGGTCTTGGGCAGATCTAAAGTTCAACTTCTTTGCCACTTGGAAATTTTTGAGCCACCTCTTTGATTTTTCGGGGAAGAAGAAATAGACTTGTAGCGAATGAATCCCCGCTAGCGCGGGAATGACGGAACATGGTGCAAGGATGACATTTCGCCACTGTGGTCGTTTATTTCTTCCTATACAACAAGCTTATCCCATCTTTAATTCCATGTAGATAATGAATCAATGAACGTCGATTCTTTTTGACAAAAATATATCCAAAAAAATATATTGGGAAGACAAATAGAAAATATGTAAAAAGAAAGCATGTCAACTGAAAAATTCGAGCATGTTTAGATTCAAACAAAAATATATTTCTCGTATAGTAATACACCTGAGAGACACGTTCTTTTTTAAAAGATTGACTGGTTTTGTGATAAATGATTGACTGGGGAATATATACGACCAGAGAACCTGCTTGTTTAGCCCTTAAACACCAATCTGCATCCTCAAAGAGCAAAAAATATTTCTTGTCCAACAGACCAATCTGTCTGATAACTTCGGTTTTTATCAAAAGACAGGCTCCAGTCACAAAATCTACATTCTGCGCTATATTAATTAACTTCTTATCAGATTTGTTGAGTTGTTCGACACTAAGAAATTTACCTAAATATAAATTTATCATGAAACCTGCAGACTGAATGATGTTTTTTTTGTTCTTAAAGTTGGCATAATATATTTTGGGACCCAAAATTCCCACATTAGTCTGATTTGAAGATGAGACGATGAGCTTTTTTAGAAAGTTTCTTTCTACTATCGTGTCATTGTTTAAGAGCAAAATAAATTTACTAGTATTTTCTTGTAGTACTTGTCGGATAGCCACATTATTTCCTTGAGCAAATCCTAAGTTCTGGTAGTTAAAAATTAGTTTAATAACGTGACTTTGCCTTTTGTTTAAAGAATTGGCCTTTCCTTTCTTTGCCAGACGTGTTTTTCGTTTCCAGTTAATTAATCTCGCCCGACTTTCATCGGTAGAACCGTTGTCGACTACAATTACTTCATAATTTGAATAATTAATATTCAAGACTGAATTTAAACACCCCAGTGTGTCTTGCCATCCATTCCAGTTAACAATAATAATGGATACTTTTGGGTATATTTTCATGATTTGGCTACAATAATAAACTGAGCACAAAAAAGTGAGGGACTGATTTTAGTTAACCAGTTATGCAAGTTCCTCATGAATTTCCATTTAAGGACTCTTCCTTGAAGGAAAAAGAAAGAGCATCCTGGAGAATAGTCCATGTTAACAATTTTCATCTTAGCATCGGTAAACAATTTGCGAACCGTCTTTTGAGTATAAAAATGAAGATGAGAATCATCCATGATCCCACTTTTTTGATAATCAAAATTTCCCCACAATAAATTCCACCTTACCTCCAGATTAGCCACATTGGGAATAGACAAAACAAACCAGCCGCCATCTTTTAAATAAGCTTTTAGTTTTATTAATGCCTCGACTGGAGAACGCAAATGCTCTAATATATCGGCACAGATAATCACATCAAATGACTTTTTGGGAAAGGGTAAAATGTCGGTTTCAATATCCAGCAAATAGGTGCCATCAAGATTTTTCTTGGCCAGTTTGATTGCTTTGCTGGAAACATCAATGCCGTAAACAGTGGCATTTTTGCATTTTTTAAGGTATCGACCCAACACGCCCTGACAACAACCCGCGTCAAGAATTATTTTATCAAAACCGACGTGCTTCGCCACCAGCTTGTTTAATCCTTGCCCATAGATATCAACTTTGTTATCAAACGTCTTTTGAATTTTCATAGAATGTAGTAATAGTATAATAGATTTACTACGAAACAAATCTATTGAAAAAAACAAAAATCGCCTTTGTCACACCGCTGTATTTGCCAACCCAACTTTCTGGTTCTGGGACTATCATTAAGTATCTGGCAGAAGAATTGAACCAAAGAGGGTTTGATTGTTCAGTCATCACTTCAAACGCTTTCAATACGCGGTATTGGTATGATCCAATTTTTGGGAAAAAAATTGATAAAAAATTTGAAATTATCAATCACGTCAAAGTTTATCGGCTGAAATGTCTACAGTTGAAGTCATTTTTGGCTCTTGTTTTAGTGCGGTATTTTCAATGCGTCCTTCCCAAAACGTTATTAAATATGTTGCGGTTGTTTTATTGTGGACCAAACTTGGTTGGTCTGGACGAGGTGATGGCTCGGGAAAAATTTGATATTGTTTATTCATCTCCCCTGCCGGCTCACTTAAATAAGGCAGTGGCTTTGGCGGTTCAAAAAATCGCCCCCAGACCAAAATTGATTTTAGGAGCTTGTTTTCATGATGCATTTTCCGATTTTCATAATCCAATATTGACCAAATTTATCACGCATTATGATCAAATTCACGTTTTCACCAATGAAGAAAAGAAAAACATGATCCACACTTTTCAAATATCGGGAGATAAATTTACGGTTATTCCGGCATTTATCAAGCTCCAAACAAAAAAAATGAATCAAATTCGCAAAGAAATCGCCAACTTTAAACAAAAGTACCAGCTGGAGAACAAAAAAATCGTTTTGTTCGCCGGCAGTAAAATATCTCCCAAGGGCATATATACTCTAATGGGAGCCATGGACAAACTATCTTGCCAAGACCCTTCATATATATTATTAACCATAGGTAGTAGCGATATTCCTCAATGGAAAGAGTATGTTAAGAAAAATAAACCCGCCTATCTTATTGATTTGGGCTATGTGACTCAAAACCAAAAAGAAATTATTTTTGGAGTTTGTGACATCTACTGTATGCCTTCCTTGTGTGAATCATTTGGTTTGGGTTATCTTGAAGCCTGGCAAATGATGAAACCTGTCATTGGAGCGGACATGCCGATAACCAGGGAGATTATAGGTAAAGCTATGGGTGGCTTGTTGGTCAAGTTTGGTAACCAAAAACAATTAATGATCGCGATCCTAAAGCTGACCAAAAATTCCAAAATGGGTCAGAACGGATACGCGGCGATTAAAACCACATATAACTTTGGGAAGTTATATCCAAAATACAAACAACTCTTTTCAATAGCTTAACATGAAGGTTTTTGAGGTAAAATTGTCTGAACGTATTGCTACTGCCCTGATAGGGATAACATGACAATAAATAAAATAAGGTCATTATTTTTAGATAACCTGACATCTAATCAAACTATCTATAAAAACAGCTTTTGGTTAATGTTAGCAGAAATTATTAGTAAAGTTCCCATATTCTTTCTTAATCTTTGGATCGTTAGGTATCTAGGAGCTCAGGCCTATGGTCAATTTAGTTTTGTTTTTGCTTTTTGCGCTTTGTTCGCCACTCTGACTGACTTAGGTTTATCAACTCTGATAATTAGAGATATAGCTAAAAACAAACATCAGATTAAGAAGTATTTAGATAACTTGCTAGTTCTTAAGTTGATATTAGGCTTAATTACTTTTGCTGTAATTTTTGTGGCGATTCAATTTATGGGAAAATCTCCAGAAATTGAATTTGCCGTTTACATGGTGGCAATTTTTACCATCGCTATCTCGTTGGTGGCATTCTTTCAATCTGTTTTTCAAGCCTTTGAAAAGATGGAGTATCTAGCTTTATCGAAAGTCATCTACTCGGCTAGCTTGTTGATACTCATTTTTTTGATAATTTGGCAAAAAGGGCAAATCACTTCTTTAGTTAGCGGCTATGTTTATTCTGCCTTAATTACCCTAATGAGCGTATTAGTTTTTGTCCGCAAAAAATTTACTAAGTTTCTTTTTGAACTCGACTTTAATTTTTGGAAAAAAATTCTTAGCCAAGCTTGGCCGTTTGGTTTGATTGGTCTGTTGAGCTCATTGTATGTTCAAATGGCCGTCATTCAAATAAATTTAATCTCGACAGATTTTGAGACCGGTCTATACAATGCGGCTTATCAATTTGTTTTTGTATTTACCACTCTCGCCAATATATTTTTTTGTTCGTTATTCCCCACTCTTTCCAAAGAGTACCAAAATTCAAAAACAAAATTCTACCGTCTGTTGGATTTCTTTAGTAAAAAAATTATCATGTTCAGCATTATTTTTTGTTTGGTATTATTGATAGCTAGCCAAAAATTAATTTTGCTCTTGTACGGACCCAACTATCTTGGCAGTGTTGTCATCCTGCGAGTCTTATTAGTTGCAACAGTAATTTTCATTATTAATCAAATCTGCTCTTTGGCGCTAGGCATTGCGGGAAGGCAAAAACAATACTTAAAACCCCTGTTGGTGGGAGTGACAGCCATGTTACTGCTCAATTACCCCTTAATTCTGCTGTGGGGAGGCCTGGGAGCGGCGTTGTCGGCTGTAATTTCATCCTCGGTCATCGTTATGATGGTTACGGCAAAATTTGTCTATTTCAAAAAAATTGATCTGCAGTAAGTCTAATATTATGATAGTTAAACTCTTATTGATCAACGCTGTGGACAAGACAAGAAGCGTTCAAACATATCTCCCTCCATTAGGCTTGGGGTATTTGGTCAGTTCCTTGAGAAAAAAATATGGCAAAAAGGTCATTAAATGTAAAATTATTGACGATGAAATTGAAAAAGAAATAAAAAAATTTAAGCCCAACATAGTGGGCATTAGATCGGTTTCCCAAACTTATCAGATTGCCAAAAAACACGCCGCAACTGTCAAAAAATACAACCTGCCTGTGATTATGGGAGGAGTGCACATTACCGCTTTGCCTCAAACACTCACCGCAGATATGGATGTGGGCGTGTTGGGCGAAGGTGAGGCCACGATCATTGATTTAATCGATCATTATCTTAAAAGAAAACGTTTTACCAGTGGCCAACTTAAAAATATCAAAGGTATTGTTTTTAGAAAAAATGACAAACTTATCATTACTCCAAGCAGGCAATTAATCACTCCCCTAGACAGCATACCTTTGCCAGCTAGGGATTTATTAGCTATCACCAACCCCACATATATGTTTACCTCAAGAGGGTGTCCATACCGGTGTACTTTTTGCGCCTCATCGCGTTTTTGGAAAAAAGTTAGATTTTTTTCTGCCCAATATGTTGTTAAAGAAATAAAGTATCTCTATCGGCATTATCAAGTTGATCAAATTGATTTTTGGGATGACTTATTTATCGCTGATAGAAAAAGACTGGAAGAAATTTATGTTCTTCTTAATAAAGAAGGTTTGTTAGGTAAAATTAGTTTTGGTTGTGCCGTCAGGTCTAACTTGGTGGATGAACAATTGGCTCAATTACTTCAGAAGATGAACTTTAAAAGGGTTTCAATGGGTTTGGAATCAGCCTCTCCTCGTATTCTCAAATATCTGAAAGGTGAAACTATAAGTGTGGCTAATCATACTAATGCCATTAAATTATTAAAACAATATCACATTGATCCAAGCGCCAGTTTTATTATTGGATCACCTCAAGAAACAAAAAAGGAAATATTAAAAACTCTGAATTTTATCAAAAAGAGTCAACTGCGAGGTTTTAGTATTAATCTATTAACACCGTACCCTGGAACACCAGTTTGGGATTATGCTCAAGACAGAGGCTTGGTGAATGATAAAATGGATTGGGATATTTTAGATATAGATTTTGAATATAACCACCAAAAAGCAATTATATTGTCAGAAAAGATCAAGAGAGAAGAACTGTATCGGCTGTTCACTAAATTTAAACATGAACAAACCAGGCGGTTGTTTATTTATGGTTTACAAAATCCCCAAAGAATTCCTAAATACATATTCGGTGAGATCAAACGAAGGTTTTTGAAGAGCAATTTGCTTAATTCTTAATACTATGTTTTAGCGGTTAGATTCGGTTTTGCTAATTCCAAAAAATCTCTCCCCCATATGACGTCAAATATTGCCCGGACGCTTAATATTGATTTTGGTCTCAATAAACTACTCAAACCCAAAACAGTCAATCGCAAACATCTATCTATGCCAGAAAAGTTTTTGATGACTGTTAGAAAACGATTTCTTTGATAGTAATACCCAATTACTTCTGATGCTACATTTTGTTTAAAACTCAATGAACCTTTGTGCCAGATTTTGGCATTCATGACTCCCACAGCTTGGCTACCTTGACGTTTTGCTCGAAGTTGAAGATCAACATCTTCATAGAAATGCTTAAATCTTTCATCAAAACCACCCAATTTAAAAAACCACTGTCGATTGATCATTAAACAAGTGCCATTGGCGTAATCTCCCCACACTAAACCTTGATAATGATCTTTATGTCCTCTACCCACGGCTTGACCATATCCCGGCCAAATATATTTACCTATCACACAGTCAATCTGGTCAGTGCTTTGCATTAGTATTTTCGGTTGGAGTAACAATTTTGTATTTTTTTTGGCAACCGACCAAAGCTCCTTTAGCCAATCTGCTTCAACGCAAGTATCTGCATTCAAAAAAACTAACCAACTACCTATGGCATTTTTAGCTCCTAAATTACTACCTCCAGTGAAAAAAAGGTTTGCTTTTGATTTTATTAATTTGACTTGATGATTGTTGTTATATTGTTTGTTTAACAACTGCCAGCTCTTATCACTTGATCCATTTTCGACAACAACCACTTCAAACTCTTTGAAGTTAGATCTTAATACCGAGTCCACACAATCTGCGATATATTTTTGACCGTTAAAATTAACAATGATGATCGACACTTTCATATTTATCAGATTCTTCAACGATGATATTAGACTTGTCTGGTCATCCTCACGTCCCGCCTGGGCGGGGCCAGCGGGCACTGGTTATTTTCATACTATTCTAGTCATCCTCGCGCCATTCTAGTCATCCTCGCGATAGCGGGGATCCAGAATCGCGACTGTGGTCACTGGATTCCCCCCACTACGCGGGGAGAATGACGATTAAAACAGTTATCAGAAGTGACCAAAATTAAACAATATTTATCCATCATTATTGCCTTATTTTATTTTTAAGTATTTTTTGGGCCCTAATGGCTACACCGGCTCCCAAGTTTAAAAACCTGGCGTTAACTGTTTCTTGTTTAGTTTTAATTCCCAGTTTATTCAACCACAATAATCGATGCCACAACTTGATGGTTGGTTGGTCGAGATAATAGTACCCATCAACCAATTGGAAATCATATTGACAGAGGATCCTTTTCCACTTGCTCAAGTTATAGAGATGAAAATGATGATACTTTTGATTAAACCACCAACCATAAAGTTTGCCCAAGCTCAAATAATCAACTAGTTTGTGACTGGGCATAGTGGCTATCAATTGACCACCTGGTTTTAATACTCGATATGCTTCTTTAAATACTAGATCAATATTTGGGATATGTTCTAAAACTGAATTGGCAAATACTAAGTCCACCTTGCCGTTTTTGAGAGGTATTTTGGTAGCATCAGCCTCTAGAACAATTTTATAGATATGGTTTCTTTTAGCTTTATTAATCATTTCTGAATCATTATCTAGTCCCCACTCAATTTGCTTTTCAAACACTGCGTTGGCAATTTCACCCTCACCACAGCCCAAATCTAAAACTTTCCCTTTAAAATGTTGAGACCACTTTTGTTTTAATAAACTAACCTCAATATTTCTCCAAAGAATAGTAGCTTGGTCAAATGCTCCTAAACTTTTATTAAAATTACAGTGACTATTTTTTTTGACTGTTAATTTCATAAATTGATAATAGACCTCATTCGAAATAAAGGAAACGGTTACTTGCAATTCTTTTGTGCATTTTCGATGCCGGTTCTTCCTCAAGTAGCATTGACTATGCTTGCTCGCGCTTTGTCCGTCATCCTCGCGACAGCGGGGATCCAGTGGCGTCATTGTCAACCCCGGATTCCCCCCCCCGCCTGGGCGGGGGGAGAATGACAATCAAACTCGTTTCATATTTCCAAAGAAGTCAAAATTAAAAGCCCCTTCCCGAAATATAGGCCAAAGCCTTACCAGCATACCAGCTGATACCTTGTTTGACGAACAACTGTTTGATCCAACTATCAGAACTCTTTAAATTTGTTTGGACCCATTTTCGTTTGCGCAGAATTAGCCCGATATTAGACAACAGCCAACCAAAAGCACGAACTATTGATTTTGCCTGATTCCATTGACACTTCAATAACATTAACACTAACAAACCAGACCATGCCAGTCCTACCCAAAACAACATTCTCCATAAATGCCAGCCAACGGCATTTTTAGCAATGGTTAATATTTGATTGCGACAAGCAAAATATACCTGGTTAGATTCAGGTATCAATGGAGTGGGTTTGGCTTGGCTACCATAAGCGTGAGTCACACAGCCCATCCATAAAAACTTGACTTGAAAACCAGCCTTCCAAACCCGCCACATTAAATCAGGTTCCTCCCAATAATAAATATAATCGCGATCAAAACCCCCAATTTTGTAGAAAAGTTTTCTTCTAATGATCATGGCCGCACCTTTACCAGAAAAAGTTTGACTAGCTTTGTTAAATTGACCATTATCTAAAGCTTCACGCGCCCGCTCTACCAAAAAACCATTGGCTGTGATTAACTCGCCCGCACTATCGAATGTGTTATTGCCGATTCTCAGTAACTTGAGTTGTCCAGCTCCAACATGAGGATGGTTATCTAGATACCCAGTGACATTATCTAACCAATCCTTTTTGACTTGAGTGTCATTATCTAAAAACAATAGGTACCTGCCTTTGGCCTTCTTAGCGCCCATATTTCTAGCTAAACTCGGATTACCTTCCTCCAGATTCAGAAACTTGATCAGAGGTGATTTGTGTTGTTTTTGCCAGAGTTTAATTTTGCTGGTATTTTCTAGATTTAAACCATTGTTAACCACAATTACTTCAGAATAACTCACCCAACTATTAATTACTGAAGCTAAAGTATTAAAAAATAATTTATTGGCTTGATGATTAGCAATAATTATGGATATTTTTACCATGAGCTGGACAATTCTGTGACAGTTAATTGAGGAGTATAAATTGTGGGAGGAATTATTTGGGACGTCTTATTTCTAGTTTGGATTTCTTGATTAATTAGACTTTTAATGTTCTCTTGATCAGGCAGTTTGGCTGTATTGTCCAACCAATACTGAACAATATACTCTGATTGACTCAACTGTTGCTTAGTGTGAATTAGAGAAAAATCCTTATATTCTTCAAGCACCAACTTTAAATCTGGTCTATTTTTTGCCAAGTACAAACTGGGGTCAGGTATCAACTGACTAACCCAGACTTTAGCTTCATCAGGTAGGTAGTCGGCTACCGATTTGGCATAAACCTCATAATCATAGTCACGATAAAACATGGCAATTCTGGTTTGTTCAGCTAAATTAAAAAAAATTACTACTACCAACACAATTAACATAGAATATCTTTGATTAATTTGGTTTTTTTTGAGCCAAGATCGATCTAGAACTAAGTATCCAAAACTACCAGCCAACGGCAAAAACCCCAAGTACCAATCCAAACCTCCAAAAATCATCAAGACGATGCTTAGCCAAGCAAAAATTATCAGGAGTTTTTCCTGTCTGGTTTTGAACTTAACTAAAGTTGCCCAAATCAAACCAACCAAATATACAATCGCTACCAACTTGATCAGCTCATCTCCTGCCATGATGGCTTGAATTGACCTAAAACTTGGATTAAATCTAGATCCACCAGCTGACAAAGCTTTATCAATATTTTGACCTAATCGACTGATAATTAGGATCCAAACAAAAATAACTGTGCTAAAACTTAGACCAAATATCCAACTAAACTTGTCTTTGAGAATTTGATTCTTATTTTTCAAAATTCGATCTACAAAGATACTTAGGATTAAAGCAGAACCCATCAAATAGTGGCTCATGAATGTGAGAATCATTGCCACAAATGTAGCCCATAAACTCCATTTAGATTGCTTTTTTAACCATGAGAAGTAGTTGACTAAACCAACTACACTTAACCAAATAACCATCATTTCTGGTCGACCAAAACGGCTAGTTCTTAAAAAGAAATAATCAGAACCTAACAAGAAAATTAATAACCAACCACTGCTCATATTTTTGCCAGTCATTCTAGCTAACTTAAAACACCAAATTAACGCTAAACCACCTAAAAGAACAGAGCCCCATCTCATCTCACTTATACCGAAACCAAATATCTTAAATAGACCTGCCAGATACAGATAATAAACTGGCCCATGGTAAATTATTTCTGCAATTTCTGTTTGACCTAGGTGCGTAGAAAACCAATCATGGGAAAAAACTTTTGGGTTAATTAAACTATAACTAACAGTGGCGAATGAAGTTTCATCAGGAAATACGACTGGATCTTTTAAAAGTAATTTACTATTAATAAATATATAAATCAAGCCAATAATCAAAAAACCACCTATCATCGACAATATTCCGAGTGTTGGTTTGGGAAATTGTTGGTTAAGCTTGATAAACCACTTCATAATTAATCACCAATTGCCGGGTAGGAAAAACATGATCCAAAACGACGGCC
>JAHIVK010000065.1 GCA_018816385.1 Patescibacteria group bacterium | reverse complement strand
GTTAATTATGGATAGATTTTATAGCATTTTCGTTGATTCTGATGACGATAGTAGCCTCAGCTACTTGAGGAAGAAGAAGCAAAGAAAATGCATAAAAGATGCCATAAGTAGCCATTGCCCTTATTTCGCGACAAGTCTAATCGGGAGAGGATGACAAGGGCGTCGTCATTCCCCGACCACTTATTGTCATCAAAAAGGATAGTTTTTTTACCACAATCAGTGACCACACACTACTTGGCTAATGACTGTGTTTCTTGGGCCAATCGTAACCTAAACAAAACCTCCTCTTTCAATTTCTGTCTGACCCAGTCTTTTTGAGGAGCTTCCAGCAGCTCACCCAGTCCATGCAAGAAAAAAGTGGGTTTTTGATCTTCAATTATTTGAATGGCTTTTTCAAAATACTGGTCAGGCTTTAAACCAGTTCTATCTTTGACAAGATCAAGGTTAATTTGCCAACCCTCTTTTAAAAAATACCAGGTGTCAAAAAAGTCTCGAGCCACGGGTTTTGCTCTATCAATTAAAGCCACCAGTTTATTGGCCAGCATGTCCTCTTTTGTCATGACCAACATAGGAATACCTAAATAATTTTTTAGCTCATACTGGGATGGAGCGGCTCTTCTTGATATCTCAATTTTGACATTCCTAGCTCCTACTAAGTAACGTATCAGAAAAAACAGGGTGTATCTTTTTTTGTATTGCTCTCTCATTTCCCCAAATTTTGGCAGTGCTTTGGTCAGATACTCAAAAATCAAATCTTCTTTGGTCGGATCGAGTAAATCAAAATCAAGATCGACTGACATTCTGGGTAAACCATAAAATAACAAAGCCGCCGTCCCTCCCTTAAAACCCAAAGTTCCCTGGGTGACGGGGTTTGAATAAATTTGTTTGAGAATGCTGATGAGAATTTGTTTATGCTGGTTTTGATTCATGACTAGGCTTGTAGTGACATAATTAACTGTTTCTCTTATTTCGCTACAAGTCTATGATACTCCTTGTTAAAGGTCTTCCTCTGGTCATTTAGCCGAACCATCAGAATTTGACTCTCATAAATACTAGCTAAATCAAACAGTTTGTCCCAATCAAGAGATTTGAGATTGTCGATATACATATCACCAAAAAGATACAGCGAATCTAAAAAAGCTCGCTCCCGGGAAGCTAACCACACCCCAGACTGCTCTATCAAACCTTGCCGATTAACCAATATCTTTGACTTAAACTTATGATACTGAAAAGTTTGATCAGCAATTTCTACCTGTCGAGATAAATAACTAATCATATGAATGGTTGAGTCGTGCTGAAAGATCAAGCCGTCTTTTTCCAAAATTGTGGCTAAACTGACATATGATGGTGAAAACAGTTTATTGGCTAGTTCAAAACGATTGTAATCTGCTTTAGCATAAAGACCGCGTCTGAGTTTGATTAAACCATTGGTCTTTGAGAAATATCTTAACTTTTGACTCAAGTTTTGTGGGGCAATTTGCGGGAACAAAATTGCCAATTCATTCAAAGTAAAAACTGTTTGAGGCAGTTGGTAAAGAGTGGTTATAAATCTTTGCTTAATGTTTTTTGGCATATGCTTAATGTTTTTTTGTATTTATTTAATGTTTTTTGGCATTTGTTTAATGTTAATTGGCACTTGTATAGTGTTTTTGGCATATTTGGGAACTGTAACAAACAATTTTTCTTGTTTCCAGTTCCCATTTTACCAATTTTACCAATTATAGCTATTTTGTCAATGGTTGTCTCTTCACTGACCCAGACAAATCGTGGGCGCGAGGATGACCAGTACTTACTGGCTGGCCGACTCCAGCATGCTGATATACAATACCTCTATGTCCCCTTCTCTCCCATTAACCATTGTGGATAAAATTAAGGCAGGTCACGAGACCAGTATCACTGTTTGGTTCAAGACTTTTTACCCATTCATCAAACAATTTGTGGCTAGTCGGGTTAAGCGACGGGAGGATGTGGAAGAGTTGGTCCAAAAAATCTTTATTGATAGCTTGCAACAAATCTCCTTACTTAGAGATAAAAATAAACTTTACCCCTGGATGTTAGGGATTGCCGGCTGTCGGGTGGCGGATTTCTACCGCAAGCAGTACGCCAAAAAAGTTATTCGACACTTGCCTCTGGGTGAACGGGTCTTGGCTCTGGACAGCAAAGATATTGACCAAGTTAGTCAAGATGTCCAGTCTGCTCTAGCTCTAATGAAGCAAACATCCAGAGATCTACTGCTACTCAAGTATTTAGACAATAAACAAGTGGCCGAAATTGCCTTCAGTCAAAACACCACTCCCAAAACCATCGAGGCTCAACTCTATCGAGCCCGGCAGGAGTTTAAGCTCTGCTGGACTCAAATCACAGCTACCATCTAAATTACATGACCATGATCAAACAAGATACTTTATCCAAACTCTTGGCCGAGGCCGAAAAACAAAAAAGCTTGCAAGAAAAGCAGTTACTACCCAGGCCTCTGCATGGTCTGGCTCAACTCTTAGGCAACTACCCCTGGCAAATTTTAGGTCTAGTAGCTCTGGTTTCTGCTCTACTGGCTGTCTTATTTAAAATTGAAATTCATATTTTATGAAAACATTTCTGGTCTCTTTTAGTTCCATCTCGGTCCGTTTGGTCTACGGTTTACTCAAGTATCCCTATCAAACAGTTTGGCAAATTACCGAACACAAACCCTTCAGTCCTCTGCTCCTGACTCCCGCAGCTGTCTTTGCCATCCTCAAGATTGTTTGGTACTGTTTAATCTGGTTTGTCTTTGGCCGACCAACGGGCTTTATGATTGACTTATTGGCTAATTGGCTAGTTTTCTTTTGTCTGTACTGGCAAGGACTGATTATTTACCTAACATTTCGATTCTGGTACGCCAGAAAATAATAGGTTTTTGCGTGATTTGACCCAACTTTTCCGACTATATGGGTATGAGAGCAATAGAAAACGGTGCTAGACACTGGAGAAACAGACTGTGGAGCTTACAGCTCAAACCAAATGATGATCAAATAAAAAGATGGCAAGAACAGTATTCTCCGGTTGTCATTCCCCTCCGCCAGGAGGGGAATCCAGTTTCCATCGTCATTCCCCTCCTCCCTCTCGTCATTCTCCTCTCGCAGAGAGGGGAATCCAGTTCCCATCGTCATTCCCCAACCACCCATCGTCATTCCCCGACCGTAGGGAGGGGAATCCACTGGATTCCCCCCGACCAGTCGGGGGGAATGACAGGACGGCGCGAGGATGACAAACGGCGCGGGAATGACAAGTAATAGTAAGTCAGCCAACGGGGAAGAACTAATTATGACTCAAACCATCCCTATTACCTTAATCAAACTCGGTGGATCGGTGGTGACTTTCAAAAACCAGGCTTACCGACCTCGCTTGCAAGTTTTACGCCGACTCATCAGAGAAATTAAACAGGCTTAACAACAAACTAGCCATATCTACGTCATCGGACATGGTCAGGGTAGTTTTGCTCATATCCCCGCTCACAAATATCAACTCAAAGATGGCTGTCAAGGAGAAACAGGTCAACGAGGTATTGCGGAAACCAGATTGGCGGTCATCGAACTCAATCAAATAGTCATTACCGAATTCCTCAAGGCCAAATTGCCAGCAGTTAGTTTGCTGGTCAGTCAAATGGCCATCACCAAATCTGGAAAATCAATTCAGCATGATTTTAGCCAACTCAATCAATGCTTGGCCCAAGGTTTGCTTCCAGTTACCACCGGCGATGTACTACTTGACATCGATCGAGGCTGTAGTATCTGGTCCACAGAAGTGGTCTTTGCCCAGTTGACCACTCACCTCCATCAAACTAGCGGTTATCGAGTCACCCGCCAAGTCATGGTCACCGATGTACCCGGAGTCATAGACTTGCAAGGACAAGTCATTCCCAAGATCACTCCCCGGTTCAAACTCAGTGCCTGCCAACTCAATTCATCCCATTGTACTGATGTGACCGGAGGCATGAAACACAAAGTTCAGTCCGCCTTGGATCAGACAAAAGAAGGCATCGAAACTGTGATTGTTTCCGGCCTCAAGCCTGGTAGACTACTTAGGTGTTTAACCGGCCAAGCCTGTCCGCAAACTGTGGTGACTAGACTGATCGCATAATAGAACAGATTTGTAGCAAAATAAGCAATGAGTTTAATGGTCATTCCCCTGCCGCACGTTGTCATTCTCCGACCGCAGGGAGGGGAATCCAGGGTCGACCACGAACTCCTGGATCCCCGCTGGCCCCGCCCAGGCGGGGGGGGCGCAAGGATGACAAACAAAGCGCGAGCTAGCATAGCCTATCCTACTTGAGAAAGAAAAAGCCATCAAAACAATGATCCACTCCACTCGCCTCAACCACCTGGCCATTATCTGCGACGGCAATCGACGCTGGGCCAAATCTCAAGGTAAACCAATTTTTTGGGGACACCAGACAGGTGTTAAGCGCATCCCGGAATTGATCGACGCCAGTCTAAAGAACCAGATTAAGTACTTAACCTTCTGGATTTTTAGTACCGAAAACTGGGACAGGACGCAAACAGAAATCACCAGCTTGTTCAAATTATTTAAATCAAGTTTTAGAAAATTTCAAAAGGAGGCTCAAAAAAAACAGGTCCGAGCTAGATTTATTGGCGATACCACCAAAATACCTCAAGATATCCAAGACATAATCAGAAAGATAGAAAACGAAACCAAGGATTTTGATTGTTTAACTGTGACATTTGCTTTAAATTACGGAGGCCGAGATGAACTGATCAGAAGTATTAAAAAATACTCTCTGGCTGTAGAAAAGGGTCAAGAAAAAATTGACGACTTAACTCCAAATGTTTTTGGTCGCTATCTGGATACTCAAGGTCTGCCCGATCCGGATTTGGTGGTTCGCACCAGTGGTGAACACCGTCTATCTGGCTTTCTCCCCTGGCAAACTAACTACAGCGAGCTCTACTTTCCATCAGTCCACTTTCCTGAGTTCGATGCCACTCAATTGCAACTAGCAGTCGATGAATTTAATTCCCGCCAACGCAGATTTGGTAAGTAATCAATTTACTTGATTTCAAGTCCCGCTTGGCTTCTTGAGCCCATCTATCATAACGCTGTTTAGCAATCACCTCTCTTAATGAGTGTCTGACTAAGTCACTAAATGATGCAAAAAAACCATCTGCTACCAAAGTTTCAGCCTGGACTTTTAACTGAAGTGGAAGTGATATATTGATTGTGTTCATACAGTTATCATACAATATTTATACATATAGTCAAGCACTATCCCCATAGCATTCTTGAAAATCTGTCCAGTTTTGCAACACGCTCCGTACCCCATGAATCACCTGCAGATCTGGTTCATCTAAAACAATGGTGGTCAAACGCAGCTTTTCGGTTAGGTAGCGCCCAATCCCATCTAGCCTGGCTAGGCCACCTGTCACCAAAATACCTTTGTCAACCGCATCACTGCTTAATTCGGCCGGCACTTGAGATAAGACTGCCCGCATTGCCTCCACAGCTTTGTCGATAACTGCTTCCAAATGTGGTCGGAGATCCGAGGACTTGATCTCGACTTGTTTGGCCTGACCAGTCTTTTCTAAATCTTTGCCCACGATGTTTAAACTTTCTTCTGATTGGGGGTTAAGCGAAGCTACTTTATCTAGCACTTGACTAAGTTGAGTTTGACTTAAGTCAATTTGATACTGTTGTTTGAGGGCGGCGGCCAGCTTGGCCTCCAGCTTCAAGCCCCCCTGACGGCAAGTTTGACTACTCACTACTCGACCCAACGAAATGGCCGCCGCCTCCATAATTTCACTTCCCAAATTCAACAAAAAACAACCTGTGGCATCAGCCAAAGGCACTTGAGCTCCAATACTGGCCGCCAAAGGTTGAGAGATCGTTTCCACTTCTTTAGCCCCTAAACTGGCAAACAACTCCACCACCACTTGTTTATCCGCCACACTGGCCCCCACAGGCAAACTTACCAAAATTTGAGGTCTAAACACTAGTGAGCCTTGATTCAACTGCCCCAGCATCCACTTGAATAAAACTCGAGCTGTCTCCAAATCTTCGATCACCTCTTTGCTTATTGGCCAGACTATCTTGATATTAGCGGCACTTCTACCTACTATTTTGAATGCTTCCCCACCTACTGCCACTACACTGCCAGACCTGGTATCAACCGCCACGCAACTTGCCTCATCCACGAATTTGTCATCAAGACTATCCCACATTCGCACCGTCCGACTCCCCAAATCAACACCGATTTGGCGCCTCAAATGTTTGACCAATTGCCACTCCCGCCACTTGCCTAGTCGAGATTGTTTCATCAATCCTAGTATAACCCAGTCTGTCTGCTGTATAATCACCAGCATGCGTATTCCTGCCAGTAAAGGTCTTTTCTATACTCTCTTCTCCGGTTTAATTATTATTGTGCTCACCTACCTAGCTATTAACTATGCCAAGGGCAGTTATCGCATCACTGACACCGGCCTCAGTCCAGAAACCGGTTTGCTAGCGGCCAATTCTTTTCCTCCAGGTTCAGAAGTTTATATCAATGACAAATTGGTAACAGCTACTGATGACACTCTCTATTTAGATCCTGGTGAATATCGAGTTCGGATTAGTCAAGATGGCTACAGCTCTTGGCAAAAAATCTTGACATTAGAAAAAGAGCTAGTCACCCAAACCAACGCCAAACTTTTTCCCAGCGCTCCCAGTATCACTCCCCTAACTTTCACTGGCACAGAAAACATTCTGCCTTCACCAGACGGTCAAAAGATTGTCTATTACACTGCCTCCAACTCGGCTCAAAGAAAAAATGGTTTGTATCTACTCGAGCTAGCCGACAGCCCCCTATCTTTCCAAAGAGGTGCCAGACAAATTGCCGAAGATTCGACCAGCATCGATTTAGCCACAGCCAGTTTCATCTGGTCACCAGATAGTACTCAACTGATGATTATTTCTCCCACTCGTCAAGTTTTAATTGATGTCTCCAAACTCAATAACCTTGATGCCCTACCCGATATCAGTTTCAGTCGCAAACAAATTTTAAACGACTGGGAAGAAGAGATGTACCTTAGAGAAAAGCAGTTCTTGGCTAAGTTTCCAGACAAAATTATTTCTCTAGCCACCCAAAGTGCTGTTAATGTCTACTTCTCCCCCAACAAAAAACGCCTGCTTTACACAGCTACAGCTGATCAAACCTTACCAGAAAATCTGGTGCCTCCTCTACCAGCCGCCAGTACTCAACCTCAAGTTCGCCAACTGATCAAGGGTGGCATCTACGTCTATGATCAAGAAGAAGATCGGAATTTTCAAGTCGGTACAGCTCCAGAAGAACTTATGCACCCTCTCAAACACTTTTTAGCCATCTCCACTAGCGATAAAGCTACCTCTGTCCTGAGTAGCGATTTGTCTACCACTCCAACAAAATTAAGCCCTCCACCCTTGCCCTATCAATCACTTCAAGTTGATCTAAATCAACTTGATCGAATTCTTTCTCCTCAAGAAATTGCCACCAGGTTCAATACCTATCACAGTTCTCTGTTTGCCGATACCCTCCAGTGGTATCCTGACTCAAATCACTTGTTTTATGCCAATGACAACCAGATTAAAATCATGGAGTACGACTCAACTAATGTCCGCACTCTCTACTCTGGACCTTTTACCAATCAATTTATTTATCCCTGGCCGGACGGCAGTCGTTTACTCATCACCACCAACTTCACCCCTCAAACCCCAGTTAATCTTTACGCCATCGAATTGAAGTAGGCCCTTGGTCGTCATCCTCGCGCCCCCTTGTCATCCTCGCGCCCCGCAAAGCGGGGCCAGCGGGGATCCAGAGTCGCGGCTATGGCTCACTGGATTCCCCCCGCCTGGGCGGGGAGAATGACGATGAACGTGTCATTCCCGCGCTAGCGGGAATCCAGTGGACCGTTGTCCCCGCGTTGTCTGCAAGTTAAATCTAGAACCTGAGTTTCGCGCTAACCCTCTTTTTTCACCCTCTTCCAGATTGGAGATTGTAAATTTGGGTCACTAATTGACTTTTATCTCTCCACAGATTGCTTTACAATCTGGGTTAATGACCTTTATCCGTAAAGTGACCACAAAGAGTGGGGCAACTGCAGTACAGGTTGTCCGTAAACGTTATGGACGAATCGTGAATTTACAACATGTGGGTAGCGCTCATACCCAGTCTGAACTCAACACTCTTCTCCATCTGGCTCAAAAATTAATTGATGGTGATCAGCCACGTCTGTTTCCAGAAGCCACTCCTTCGCTTTCTATTATTCTCAAACAGACACGATCCGAATTGCTCTTTCAAATACTTTACAAGCAGTACCAATCTCTTGGATTATCAAGTCTGAGTGATGACATTTTTTGTTATCTGTGTGTAGCTAGAATTGTTGAACCCACTTCAAAAGTTGATAGCGTGCGTGTGCTCGAAGAGTTGGGAATTTTTGGAGTCAGTAAAGATCAGGTATATCGGTGTTTGAAAAAAGTTGTGAAACACAACTATCGATCAGACATTGCCACTCTTCTTTTTGATCATGCCAAAAGCGAGAGCATTCATTTAGTCCTCTATGACGTTACAACCCTGTATTTTGAGGTACAAAAAGAAGATGAGTATCGCAAACCAGGCATGAGCAAAGAACGAAGACTAGAACCTCAGATTGTAATTGGTCTTTTGGTTGATCAGCACGGCTTCCCGCTCGACATCCATAGTTTTGAAGGCAATATTGCAGAAACTAACACCATTTTACCAGTACTCAAAGCTTTCCAGAAAAAACACCAGATCTCAAAGATCACCATAGTCGCCGATGCCGCTATGATGAGTGCCAAAAATCTTACAGCATTAGCGGAGGCGGGTTATACCTACGTGGTGGGATCTAGATTACAGAAAATTCCCTATGACATTGCAGAGTACCAACAAACTCAACAGCTAGTTGATAACCAAATCATCACAACTAAGTACCTGGATTACCGTATCATCTATCAGTACAAAGACAAGCGAGCTCAGTTAGACATCAAAAATATTGAAAAGCAAATCGCCAAAGCAGAGCGAATTATTAGTGGAGCTACACCAGTCAAAAGGGCTAAGTTTCTCAGCACCACCACAAAAGACAAAAAGCTAAATCAGAAACTGATCGAAAAGGCACGGGCATTAGTCGGTATTAAAGGATATGTCACCAACCTCCAATATACCAATGAAAAAGTAATTTCCTTTTATCACCAGCTGTTCCAGGTTGAAGCTAGTTTTAGAATGGCCAAATCAGATCTCAAGGCAAGACCAGTTTTTCATCGTAAGCGAGACATGATTGAGGCTCACCTCACCATAGTTTTTACAGCACTGGCTGTATCAAAATTAATCGAGCAAAAAACGAAAGTGAGCATTAAACAGTTTATCAAAAAACTTAAGCCGGTGCGGTCAGGTCATATTTCAATCAATGGTCAAGAGTATGAAACAAAAGCAGAAATCCCCACCAGTGTGGAAAACATACTGCAAAAATTAGGCTCAGGTCACTAAATCGCGAAACTCAGGGGAATCCAGTGGACCGTTGTCCCCGCGTTGTCTGCAAGTTAAATCTAGAATACCTGATAAAATAGGTGAGATTGATTCGGGGAGTAGCTCAGATGGCTAGAGTGCGCGCTTCGGAAGTGCGAGATCGCAGGTTCGAGTCCTGTCTCCCCGACCAAAAGAGAAGTGTCCGCTTCACGGTAGGAGGCGCTCCGTGCGCCGCCGCCCGCACGGAGCGCCGAGAAGCCCTTTTTATATTCTGCCGAGAGCTGCCGATTAGATAAAAAGAAGTTCGAGCCGACACGTTTTGC